>DASXJG010000116.1:0-15357 GCA_036497525.1 Gaiellaceae bacterium | reverse complement strand
GGAAGGCGGCGTCCGGCTCGACCACGACCACCTCCCAGCCGACGAGCTCGAGAGGCGCGGCGTGGATTCCCGCGAAGCCGAGCTCGAGCACGCGGCCCGGGCCCTCGCCGAGCAGGTCGACGACCTTCGGGGTCGCGGTGGCGGCGAGGGCCGGCGGAAGCCGCTTCATCGCCGCCAGCGGAGCCCGAGGCCGAACGGGTACTCGCGCTCGGCCGGCTCCTCGACCCGCTCGAGCTTCAGGCCGGCCGCGAGGAACGTCTGCAGGAAGAGCCCGAGCGGCAAATGGCTCGCTCCGACCCTGATCCGCACGCCGGCCCCGCGCCAGATGCCGGGTGCCTCGTCGTAGCGGCCGGTCAACCGGTACCAGCCGGCGTGGAGCTCGGGGACGCCGCCGTCGGGGTCGTAGACCGCGTGTGGGCCGACGAAGCACGGATGGACGCCGATGTAGACGAACGGCGCGCCGGGCCGGAGCACGCGCACGACCTCCCGAACCAGGCCGCCGAAGTCGTCCACGTCGGTGTGCGTGAAGATCGAGACGCCGGCATCGAAGGAGGCGTCGTCGAAAGGGAGCTCGGTCGCGTCGGCCAGCACCGCCTGCATCCCCTTCGTCCGGGCCAGCCGCAGCATGTCCTCCGAGGCATCGACGCCGGTCACGTCCCAGCCGCGCTGTGCGAGCCCGGACGCGTAGCCGCCTGTGCCACAGCCGACGTCGAGCAGCGTGCCCGGCGAGTCGTCGAGCAGCCGGACGAGCGTCGACCAGGTCTCGCTCTCGAGCGGGGCGGGCTGGAACTCCGCGTCGTACCAGTCCGCGATGCCGTCGTAGCGCGCTCCGGCCATGCAGCGATGCTAGCCTCGCCGTACCGGGGTGCCCCAGGGGGCTGAGATCACACCCGTCGAACCTGATCCGGGTCATGCCGGCGAAGGGAGTGCGTTGGTTCCACGCTGCATCACGATTGCGGGCTCGGACTCCGGAGGTGGAGCCGGGATCCAGGCCGACCTGAAGGCGTTCGCAGCGGCCGGCGTGCACGGTGCGTCGGCGATCGTCGCGCTCACCGCGCAGAACACGCGCGAGGTGACGACCGTCTTCGAGGTGCCGCCCTGGCTCGTGCGGGCGCAGCTCGACGCGGTGGCCGACGACATCGGGATCGACGCCGCCAAGACGGGGATGCTCTTCTCCCGCGCGATCATCGACACGGTTGCCGACTGGATCGAGGAGCACCCGCTGCCGCTCGTCGTCGACCCGGTCATGGTCGCGAGCTCCGGTGCGCGGCTGCTCGAGGACGACGCCGTTGCGTCGCTCCTCCATCGTCTGCTTCCGCTCGCAACGGTCGTGACGCCGAACGTCATGGAGGCACGGGAGCTCACGGGCTCGGACGCCCGTCCGGAGGCGCTGGCCGAGGCGCTCGTCGCGCTCGGAGCGCCCGCCGCTCTCGTCACCGGCGGCCACGGCGACCGGGCCGTCGACCACCTCTTCGACGGCAGGGAGCACCACGAGATTCCGTTCGAGCGGAGTGACGTCGCGGCGACGCACGGCGCGGGGTGCACCCACTCGGCGACGCTTGCCGCCTTGCTCGCCCGCGGGCTCTCGCTGCTCGACGCGGCGCGCGGCGCCGCGGCCGCGGCCTCGTGCGCGGTGGCGCAGGGGCTCGCGGAGATCGGCGCCGGCGACGGGCCGGTGGACGTGCTGGGTGTGGCGGCGAGATGAGCATTTCTCCCGGGGCGACACTGCGGGAGCTGCGCGAGCGGAAGCCGCTCGTCCACCAGATCACGAACTACGTCGTCATGAACGAGACGGCGAACGCGACGCTCGCGATCGGCGCGCTGCCGGTGATGGCGCACGCGCCCCAGGAGGTCGAGGAGATGGTCGGGCTCGCTTCTGCGCTCGTGCTCAACATCGGCACGCTCTCGGAGCACTGGATCGAGGCGATGCTGATCGCGGGCCGCGCGGCGAGCGGCCGGGGGATCCCGGTCGTGCTCGACCCGGTCGGCGCCGGCGCGACGGCGTACCGCACCGATACCGCGCGGCGGATCCTCGCCGAGGTGGACGTGACCGTGCTGCGCGGCAACGCCGGCGAGGTGGCGACGCTCGTGGGCGCCGACGCCGAGGTGCGCGGCGTCGAGTCGATTGCGAGTGGGCTCGAGCCCGCCGAGCTCGCGCGGAAGGCCGGGCTGCAGCTCGGGCTCGTTGCCTCCGTCACCGGGCCGATCGACCACGTCTCCGACGGCGAGCAGGTGCTCGCGGTCGCGAACGGCCATCCACTGCTCGCCGCCGTGACCGGGACGGGCTGCATCTCCTCTGCGCTCACCGGGTGCTTCCTCGCCGCGAAGCCGGAGGAGCCTCTCGAAGCCGCCGCGGAGGCGCTCGCCGCGCTCGGCGTCGCCGCGGAGGACGCGGCCGCGGGTGCCGAGGGCCCCGGCACCTTCCACGCGCGGCTCTACGACGCGCTCGCCGCGCTCGATCCGGGCACGCTGGACGGGCGGGCGCGGATCGCGCCGGTGTGACGACGCTTGGGGAGCTTGGCGAGCTCGGTCTGCTGGCGGAGCTCGAGCGGCGCGGCCTGGCGGAGGGGATCGAGCACGACGCGGCGGTCGTCGACGGGCTCGTCGTGACGCAGGACGCGCTCGTCGAGGGCGTCCACTTCCGCTTCGACCTGCTCGCCTGGCGCGAGCTCGGCGCGCGGGCGGCTGCGGTCAATCTCAGCGACCTCGCGGCGTCCGGGGCCGAGCCGCTCGCGCTTCTCGTCTCGCTCGGGCTGCCGGCGGAGACGGAGCTCGACGACGTGCTCGAGCTCTACGCGGGCCTGAACGAGCGCGGCGTGTCTGTGCGCGGCGGCGACACGACCCGCGCCGATCGCGTCCTGCTCTCGGTGACCGCGCTCGGCCGGTCGGACCGGGTGCCCGGTCGCGCTGGAGCCCGGCCCGGCGAAGTCGTGGTCGTGACCGGCCCGCTCGGCGCGGCAGGCGCCGCCTTTCGCGGTGACCGGCTCCTCCCGGTGCCGGATCGCATCGAAGACGGGAAGCGGCTGGCCGCCGTGGCGACGGCGATGCTCGACATCTCCGACGGGCTCGCGCGGGACGCCGCGCACATCGCCGAGCGGTCGGGCGTGCGTCTGGCGATCGAGCTCGAGCGCGTCCCGCTCGCCGCCGGCGCGGAGCTCGACGACCTCGGCTTCGGAGAGGACTACGAGCTGCTGGCGACGACGCCGGATCCGCTCGGCTTCCCGGCGATCGGGCGGGTCGAAGAGGGCGAGGGGGTTGCGCTGATGCTGGGGGGCGAGCCGTACGAGCTAGCCGGCTGGGAGCACTTCCGCTAGCCAGGCGTCGAAGTGCGCCCGCGGCCGCGCGCCGACCACTGTGCCCCGGGCCTCTCCGGCGGCGAACAGGATCACCGTCGGGATCGAGAGCACGTCGTAGCGGGAGGCCAGTGCGGGCTCCTCGTCGATGTTGACCCGCGCCACGTCCACGGGAAGCTCCTCGAGGATCGACTCCACGGCCTTGCACGGCCGGCACCACGGCGCCCAGAAGTCGACGGCGATGGGCGTCTGCGAGCCGAGCACGACCTGGTCGAACTCGCTGCCGGTCACGTCGCGCACTGCGGCCAAATCTACAAGCGACCGGCGAGCGACCGCGCCCGCAACCGGGGCACCTTCCAGATCGCCTCGAGCACGATCGCGCGGCTCATCTTCGACTCGCCCACCGTGCGATCGACGAAGCGGATCGGCACCTCGACGACGCGGAACCCTTTGCGCAAGGCCCGGTACGTCGTCTCGATCTGGAAGACGTAGCCGGCTGCGTCGATGCTCTCCAGGTCGATCGCCTCGAGCACACTCCGGCGGAAGCATTTGAAGCCGCCGGTCGAGTCGTGGATCGGCATCAGGAGGACGCGTGTGTAGATCGAGGCGCCACGCGAGATCAGGCGCCGGACGAGCCCCCAGTTCTCGGTGCCTCCTCCCTCGACGTAGCGCGAGCCGAGCGCGAGATCGTCGCCCGCCTCGACCGCCGCGATCAGCCGCGGGAGGTCCCTGGGGTCGTGCGAGAAGTCGCAGTCCATCTCGAGCACGAGGTCTGCTCCCTCGGCGAGCGCACGGTGGAAGCCGGCCACGTACGCGCGCCCCAATCCCTGCTTCTCGGGCCGGTGAAGCACGTCCAGCCAGGGGAGCTCGGCGGCGAGGCGGTCGGCGATCTCGCCGGTGCCGTCGGGCGAGCTGTCGTCGATCACGAGCACGCGGCCGCCCTCCGGCAGCACATCGGCAAGCGCGCGCACCATCGGTTCGAGGTTGCCGCGCTCGTTGTAGGTCGGCAGGCAGACGACGGCCCCGGGCACGCTCATATCATCGCTTCATGGCCGAGCTACCGCGGAACAGCGACATCGCGGACCAGATCGATCTTCTCGGGGACCTGCTCGAGCTCGAGGGAAAGGACACGTTCCGTGTCGTCGCCTACCGTCGCGCGGCAACGCGCGTGCGGGAGACTTCGGGGTCCGTCGCGCAGCTCGCGCTCGACGGTCGCGCCAAGGAGCTGCAAGGCATCGGCAAGACGATCGAGGAGAAGATCGTCCAGATCGTCGAGCTCGGCGAGATCGAGGCGCTGACGAAGAAGAAGGCCGGCGTGCCGCCCGAGGTCGTCCTCTTCATGAAGCTGCCGGGGCTCGGGCCGAAGACCGCGGCGAGGATCTGGCGCGAGCTCGGGATCGAGACGCTCGACGAGCTGAAGGCTGCGGCCGAGGCCGAACGGCTGCGGACGCTCGCGGGGCTCGGGCCGAAGAGCGAGGAGAAGATCCTCGCCGCGCTTGCCTATCAGGCTGAGAGCCCCGAGCCGGGGCGCCACCTGCTCGGCAACGGGTTGCCCGAGGTGCAGGCGGTCGTCGCCGCGCTGCGCGAGCTGCCGGCCGCGATCGCGGTCTCCGAGGCCGGCTCGGTGCGGCGGCGAAAGGAGACGTTCCGCGACCTCGACATCATCGCGAGCGCAACTGAGCCCGCCGAGCTCACCGGCCACTTCGCGCAGTCGAAATGGGTCGTCGACGTCGCGGCGCAGGGCGACACGAAGGCGACGGTCGTCTCGCGCGACGGTCTTCGCTTCGACCTGCGCGTCGTGCCGCCGGAGTCGTTCGGCAACCTCCTCCAGCACTTCACGGGCTCGAAGGACCACAACGTGGCCATGCGGGAGGAGGCCGTGCGGCGCGGGCTCTCGATCTCGGAGTACGGCATCACGAATGTCGAGACCGGCGACGTCTTCAAGAGCGCGGAGGAGGACGACGTCTACGAGTTCCTCGGGTACCAGCCGATCCCGCCGGAGCTGCGCGAGAACTCGGGCGAGCTCGAACTGGCACGGCGCGGCGAGCTGCCGAAGCTCGTCGAGCTGCGCGACGTCCACGGAGACCTGCACACGCACTCGCACTGGTCGGCCGACGGAAAGAGCACGCTCGAGGAGATGCTCGAGGGCGCGGTCGCGCGCGGGTACGAGTACTACGCCGTCACCGACCACTCGCACTACCTGCGCGGCGAGCGGCTGCAGGAGCAGTTGGAGGAGATCGAGCAGCTGCGCCGCGGCTTCCCCAAGCTGCGGATTCTCGCCGGGGTCGAGGCGAACATCCGCTCGAGCGGCGAGGTCGACATGACGGATGAGGACCTCGCGCTGCTCGACTGGGTCGTCGCGTCCGTTCACCAGGCCCCCGACTCGCGTCCGACCGAGCGCGTGCTCGAGGCCATGCAGAACCCGTACGTCGACTGCATCGGCCACCTGACGGGGCGGCGGATCGGCAAGCGTCCGGCGCGCGACGTCGACGTGGAGCGCGTGATCGAGGCCGCGCTCGAGACCGGCACGCTGCTCGAGATCAACGGCCAGCCGGACCGGCTCGACCTGCGTGACGTGCACGCGCGGGCGGCGAAGGAGGCCGGCCTCCGGCTCGTCGTCTCATCCGACGCGCATTCGATCCGTGCCCAGAGCTACGTCGAGCTGGCCGTCGCGCAGGCGCGGCGTGGCTGGCTGACGAAGGCCGACGTCGCCAACGCGCGCACGTGGAAGCAGCTCGAGAAGCTGCGGAAGAGGCGTCCTTGAGCGACTTTCGCGAGGACGGCGCGGCCGCGCTGGAGTGGGCGGCGAGCTATCTCGAGCGGGTGCCGGAGCTGCCGGTGCTCGCTCAGGTCAGGCCCGGGGAGCTGTCGGCGAAGCTCCCCGAGGCGGCGCCCGAGCAGGCAGAGCCGTTCTCGGACGTGCTCCGCGACCTCGACGAGCTGCTGCTGCCGGCGCTTACGAACTGGCAGAGCCCGCGTTTCTTTTCCTACTTCGCGGTCACCTCGTCGGAGCCGGCGATCCTCGCCGAGCTGCTTGCGGCGACGCTGAACCAGGTGGCGATCGTCTGGCGCGCCTCGCCGGCCTCCACGGAGCTCGAGCTGCGCGTGGCCGACTGGGTGCGCCGGCTGCTCGGCCTCCCGGACGGCTGGCACGGACATATCGAGGACACCGCGTCCACCTCGACGCTCGCGGCGCTCATTGCCGCCCGGCACGTAACCGGCCGCGACGTCGTCGTCTGCTCCGAGCACGCGCACTCCTCCGTCGAGAAGGACGCGCGGATGCTCGGGATGGAGCTCCGCAAGGTGCCGGTCGACGACGAGCTGCGCATGCAGGTCGACGGTTATGACCTCGACGACGTCGCGGCGGTCGTGGCGACGGTCGGGACGACGTCCTTTGCCTCCGTCGATCCCGTGCGCGAGCTCGCCGAGCGCACGCATGCGGCCGGCGCCTGGCTCCACGTCGACGCCGCCTACGCGGGCTCCTCGTGGATCTGCGAGGAAGAGCGCTGGTCGGCCGACGGCGTCGAGCTCGCCGATTCGCTCGTCGTGAACCCTCACAAGTGGCTACTCGTCCCGACCGACTGCTCTCTCGTCTGGACGTCGCGGCCGGAGGAGTGGCGCGAGGCTTTCACGCTGACGCCGGAGTACCTGCGCACGTCTGACGAGGCGTTCTCGCTCGCGGACTTCGGACCGCCGCTCGGCCGCCGCTTCCGGTCGCTCAAGCTCTGGGCGGTGCTGCGCTGCTACGGCGCGGAGGGGCTGCGGGCGATCCTGCGCGAGCACATCCGGCTCGCAGAGCTCTTCGCCGGCTGGGTCGACGAGAGCGCCGCGTGGGAGCTGGTCGCGCCGCAGCGCTTCTCACTCGTCGTCTTCCGGCGGGTGGGGACTGACGAGGACAACGAGCGCATCCTCGAGCGCGTGAACGACTCCGGCGAGATCTTCATCACCCACACGAAGCTCGACGGCCGCTACGTCCTCCGGCTCGCAATCGGCAACGCGCGGACGACGGAGGGCGACGTGCGCCGCGCCTGGGAGGTCCTCAACAGGGAGGCGACGCGATGATCGTGACGACGACCGACAGCCGCAAGCAGGTGATCGAGCGCAGCGCCTACGGCGCCGCGGTACGTGTCCACTAGACCCGACCGGAACAGACACGTCCTGGTGCCAGGCACGCGGCCATGTCTCCAAGAGCCATGTTCGCCGCGTGGTTGCGTGCGATCCGGGCTTCGGTGTCCGCTTCGGACCAGTCCCGGTGCCTGGCACCGGGACGTGGCGCGTGCGGACGTATCCCCGGACGCGGTTAGAGCCGGCGGAGGAGGGTCAGGAAGTCGTCCGTCGACTCGACGACGATGTCGGCCGCGTCGAGGAGCACCTGCGGGGCTTCGGGCGACGTGACCGCTACCCGCACCGCTACGTCCAGGCCGTCCAGGGCCGCAAACGAGTCGATGTCCGTCGTGTCGTCGCCCGCCGCGAGTGCGCGTCGCAGGCCGTACTCGTCGAGCAGGTGCCGCACCGCCGTGCCCTTGTGCGAGCCGACAGGCGGCAGCACCTCCAGGACCTTGCGGCCATAGCGTGCGACGAGCCCTTCCTCTCGCGCGGTCTCCGCGATTGCGTCGAGCTCGCGTACGGCCTCCCGCTCGTCCTCCCGGTCGCGGAAGTGGAAGGCGAGGGCGAGGCCCTTGTTCTCGACCTCGGTCTGCGGCCACGGCGCGTTGGCCGCGAACGCGGCGAGTATCCGCCGCCAGCGGTCCGCCTGCGGCTCTGCCTCGAGGCCGTGCGAGCCGACGCAGACGACGCCGTCGACGCCCAGCCGCGACCTCACGTCCTCGCCCGCGCGCCCGCTCACGACCGCAACGAGCGCATACCGCTCGAGGAGCCGCTGGAGCTCGGCACGGGTCTCGGGCGGGGCGACTGCGTCCTCCGGCCGGTCGACGATCGGCGCGAGAACGCCGTCGAAGTCGAGGAACAGCCCCGTCTGCTCGGGCTCGGCGGCGAGCCGCTCGAGCAGCGCGTTCGAGGCCACGGGCCAAGAATATGCGGGTCCGGCCATAATCCAGCCGTGGCCGACCTCGACGAGCTCTGGATTCCGCTGGTCGACGAGCCGATCGGCGGGATCGTCGATCGCATCGTGCGGGACGACCCGGCCCTCGCCGCCAAGGTCGAGACGCCGCACCGGATCCTCGCCTTCAGGACGTTCGCCTACATCCGGACCGGGATCCTGCTCGGCCAGCTCCTGTTCGACAACGACGTCCCTGACTGGGACGGCTCCGAGAGCTGGGTCGACGCGCTGCTCCGCGATCCGGCTCACCGTGCCGCGCTCGAGCGCGAGGTGCGCACGGTCGCGGAGGAGATCGCCTCCGATCCGCAGTACGCCGACGACGGGCCGCTCGCGCCGGACGACGGCGCGCGCGACCGCTTCCGCGCCTTCGCCCGGGAGCACCTCGGCGGCAGCGCGCCTGGCTAGCTAGCTCGGGTTGCTCGAGCCCGGGTTGGCCGGGCCGCCGTTGCCCTGGTACACGAACCCGTTGCCTGTACCGAACAGCTTGCGGGCGAGCACACGGCGCACGGTCGGGCCCGTGACCGGGTTGAGGAGGATGCCGAGCGCGATGCCGAACAGCAGGATCGCTCCGTTCCGTGCGGAGCGTGCCGGCTCAGGCGAGCCCCGCCGCACGTTCTGGACGCGGCCTGCCGCGTTCCGCAGCTCCTCGACCGCGTTGCGCAGCTCGTCCTGGACGTCCCTGTCGTGCGCGAGCTTCGTCGCGGCGTCCGAGACCTTGCGGCGCGATGAAAGCTCGTCGTATACGGCACGGGCGGAGGTGTAGGCGTTGCGGATGTTGTCGCGCAACTCCTGATCGCGGAGCGCGCGCTCGACGTAGGGCCGAGCGCTCGCGGCTGCGGCGGCGGCTCTCTCCTTGGTGTATGTCATCCCGGGATCCTTTCGTCGTGGTGGGTGGAAACTGTGCCTCTATCTTCGCGAAGTCGCCGGTTGCACGCGACCGTTCGAGTGAGAGTGCCTGTTCGAGCCGAATGCAGCGGCGAAGACGTCCCCGATCGAGTCGGCGAGGACGAAGTCGACGGCGTCGCGCGTCTCCTCAGGCAGCTCGTCGAGGTCGTGCCTGTTCTCGCGGGGCAGGATCACGCGGCCGAGCCCGGCGCGTTGGGCTGCGAGCACCTTCTCGCGTACACCGCCGATCGGCAGCACCTGGCCGGTGAGCGTGATCTCGCCGGTCATCGCGACGTCGTCGGCGACCGGAGTCTCACGGACGAGAGAGGCGATCGCGGTTGCCATCGCGATCCCCGCCGACGGCCCGTCCTTCGGCACCGCGCCGGCGGGCACGTGGACGTGGACGTCGTGCCGCGCGAACCACCTCTCGTCGAGCTCGAGCTCGTCGGTATGCGAGCGCACCCAGGAGAGCGCCGCCTGCGCCGACTCCTGCATCACCTCGCCGAGCTGTCCGGTCACGGTGAGCTTGCCGCGGCCCGGATACGCCTGCGCCTCGATGAAGAGGACGTCGCCGCCGGCCGGGGTGTACGCAAGAGCGGTCGCGACGCCGGGATCGGCCGTGCGGCGGCGCGACTCGGCCGAGAATTGGCGCGGGCCGAGCCACCCCCGGACGAGCTCTTCCGTGACGCGGATCCGCTCCACGCTGCCGCGCGCGACCTGCACCGCAGCCTTGCGGCAGAGGTCGCCGATCCGTCGCTCGAGCGCGCGCACGCCCGCCTCGCGCGTGTACTCGCGCACGAGCAGGCGCAGCACGCGCTCGTCGATCGCAATCCGCTCCGCCGTGAGCCCATGGTCCTCGATCTGGCGTGGCACGAGATATCGCTCCGCGATCCCGAGCTTCTCCTCCTCGGAGTAGCCGGTGAGCAGGATCACGTCCATCCGGTCGAGCAGCGCCGGTGGGATCGTGTCCACGGTGTTCGCCGTGCAGATGAACAGCGTCTTCGAGAGGTCGAACGGGAGGTCGAGATAGTGGTCGCGGAAGCCGTGGTTCTGTGCCGGGTCGAGCACTTCGAGCATCGCGCTCGCCGGGTCGCCCCGCCAGTCGTTGCCCATCTTGTCGATCTCGTCGATCAGCAGCACCGGGTTCATCGACTCCGCGTCGCGGAGGGCGCGGATGATCGAGCCGGGCATCGCGCCGATGTACGTGCGCCGGTGGCCGCGGATCTCCGCCTCGTCGCGCACGCCGCCGACCGAAAGCCGCGCGAACTTCCGGCCGAGCGTCCGCGCGACCGAGTGGCCGAGCGAGGTCTTGCCCACGCCGGGCGGCCCGACGAAGCAGAGGATCTGGCCGGCGGGATCCTGCTTGAGCTTGGAAACCGCGAGGTGCTCGACGATCCGCTCCTTGACCTTGACGAGGTCGTAGTGGTCCTCGTCGAGGATCTGGCGGGCGCGGTCCAGGTCGAGGTCGTCGGGCGTCGTCACGCCCCACGGGAGCGTGGCGAGCCAGTCGAGGTACGTCCGGATGACGCCGTACTCGGCCGCGGCCGCGGGCAGTCGCTCGAGCCGGGTGAGCTCGCGGTCGGCCACCTTCCGGGCCTCCTCGCCGAACTCGAGCCCACCTAGCCGGTCGCGCAGCTCGTTCGCCTCGGCCTGTTCGGGATCGCCCTCGCCCAGCTCCTCGTGGATCGCCTTCAGCTGCTGGCGCAGGAAGAACTCCCGCTGGCCCTCTTCGAGCTGCGATTGCACCTGCGACTGGAGCTTCGTTCCGAGCTCGAACACCTCGAGCTCGCGATTGAGGATCTTCGAGATCTCGCGCACCCGCTCCTCGGTGTCGGCGAGCTCGAGGATCAGCTGCTTCTCTTCGGTCTTGAGTCGGAGGGTCGACGCGACGAGGTTGCAGAGAGCGCTTGCGTCGTCGACGTTCGCGGCCGCGATTTGAAGCTCCTCCGGCAGATAGGGAGCGAGGCCGATGATCCGCCCGAACAGGCCCTGCGCGTTCCGTGTCAGCGCCTCGACCTCGCGGCTCTCTTCCGTCTCGTCGGGCACCTCTGCGAAGCGCGTCACGAGGTACGGGTCGTCGGCGACCGGCTCCTCGAGCCGGATCCGGCGGAGGCCCTGGACGAGGATTCGCAGCGTCCCGTCGGGGACGCGGATCATCTTGTGGACGAGGGCTGCGGTTCCGATCTCGCACAGGTCGTCCCAGCCGGGCGTCTCGATCTCGGAATCACGCACTGCGACGAGCCCGAGTAGGCGCTCGCCGCCGACCACGTCGTCGACAAGCCGGATCGACCGTTCCTGGCCGATTGCGAGTGGTGCCATCGAGTCGGGAAAGACGACCGTCTCCTTCAACGGCAGCACGGGCAGCTCGGGCGGCAGCTCGTCTACCTGTTCGGGCTGGGCGTCGGTGAACTCGATCTCGCTCATCGGGCGGAAGTACCCTCTGTGGCGCGGTGGCAAGCATCGCCAGACTCCTCGGCCTCGCTGCGGCGGCGCTTTTTGCGCTTGTCTTCGGGCTTCTCCGGCTCTGGTACCGCGCCGTGCTCTACGCGCCGGATGTCAAGCGGCGGAAGGCCGCTCGGAGAGCAGCCCGGCGCGTCTGAGCAACGACTCCGCAAGACGGCGCGACGCCTCGTCGACGAGCTCGCCCTCGAACCGGGCCGCTCCCTCGGCCGCCTCGAGGATCCGCTGCGCCCGCTCGACGTCGGCGGGCGACGGCGTGAAGAGGAGGTTGACGGGCTCGATCTGGCTCGGGTGGATGACCCACTTGCCGTCGTAGCCGAGCTCCAGCGCCCGGCGGGCCGACATCACCAGGCCGAGGTCATCTCCGAGCCTCGCATGCGGGCCGTCGACCGCCTGGAGCCCGTAGGCCCGCGCGGCCACGACAACGCGCGCGAGCGCGTACTCCGGCACGCCGGCGCCGATCGTGAGCACGGGCACGCCGATGGAGGCGGCGAGGTCGGCCGGGCCGAAGACGAGCGCCTCCAGCCCGTGCCCTGCGGCCGCGATCCCCTCTGCCTCGGCAAGGCCGCGTGCGGTCTCGATCTGCGCCTCCAGGCCGATCCCCTCCGGGAGCAGCTCGGCCGCAGCGGCCACGTCCTCGGCAGACTCGACCTTGGGAAGTACTACGACGTCGGGCCGCGCCTCGGCGGCCGCGTGCAGGTCGTCCTCCCACCAGGGCGTCGAGCGTCCGTTGACGCGGAGCGCCGTGGTGCGGCCGAGAGGCCCTCGGCGCAGCGCGGCGACGGCGAGCTCGCGAGCCGCTTCTTTCTCGCCCGCTGCCACTGCGTCCTCGAGGTCGACGATCGCCTCGTCGGCGGCGAGGGACGGCGCCTTCGCGAGCATCCGCTCGCTCGAGGCGGGAACGCTCAGGCACGTACGGCGCGCGCGGGCGGGCACGCGCGAAAGCTAACGGTGCCGGACGAAGAACGCGTACCGCCGACCCTCGAAGATCGTCTCCCCGTGTGGCGTGAACCGGAGCTTCTCCAGGACGTGTAGCGCCGCCGCGTTGTCCGGATACGCCATCGCCGTGATGCGTTCCAAGCCCGCCGCAAACGCGGCGCGAACGACGGCGTCCGACGCCTCCGTCGCGTAGCCGCGCAGCCTTGCGTCGGCCGCGACGACGCAGCCGAGATCGAGCTCACGGCGCCCGTCGATGTCTTCCCACTGCAGGCCGGCGAGCGCGACCGCGCGGCCGCTCTCCCGTTCGACCGCCGCCCAGAGGCTCATGCCGTCGTCGCGGTCGAAGCGGTCGATCTTCTCCTGAATCCATTCCGCAGGCTCGCCGAGATCCTCGGCGTCCTCGAGGCGAAGCGGTCGGATGACGAGCCGCTCCGTCTCGATCGGAAGCTCGATCCTCACGCCGGCAATGGCAACGGCCGCCGAAGAGAGACCGAGGTGGTTCGAGTGACGTACCCGAGCCGCTCGTTCACCGCCCGCATGTTCTCGTTTCCGGTTTGCGTCCAGGTGTAGATCTCGCGCAGTCCGCGCTCGGACGCCCAGGCGATCGTCGTCTCCTTCAGCGTGCGGGCGATGCCGCGGCCGCGGAAGTCGCGGCGAATGGTCGTGAGCGCGTTCTCGGCGCGCTCGGGCCTGTCGACATCCGCCAGGAGCCCGGCCATGCCGACGACCTCGTCGCCCGCGAGCGCGACGAACGTCGCCTCCGGCCACGTGATCCACTCCGACTCCCACTGCTCGGGCGTGATCTCGACCTTGCGGGGCGTGGGCATGTCCTCGAACGCCTGCAAGGCGAGCTCGTCGTAGAGCCGGCCGAGCAGCTCCGGACGCTCGGCCAGGTTGATCACGGCGATGCCGTCCGGCACGGCAGGCCACGGCTCTTCTGCTGCGACCGCGCGCACCTGCTCCACCTGGCGGCCGACCTCCTCGAAGCCGAACCGGCGCGCGAAGGCGAGCGAGTCCTCGTCGTCGACACCGACACCGAGGTCCGGGAAACCGAGACTCTGAACGTGCTCGGCGAGCGCATGGAGAAGCGTTGTGCCGACGCCCCGGCGCCTCTGAGCGGGGAGGACGCGCGGGATCGCGAAGCCGCTGGCGGTGTCGCCGCGGCCCGCAACCCCGCTACCCGCAAGCTCTCCCTCGCGGTATGCGAGCAGCATCAGCCGCTCGGCCGACAAGCTCCGCCGCAGCTCCTCGACCGAGTCGGTCCGCTCGTAGGGGATGACGGCGATACGAACGCGCCGCCACGCCTCCAGATCGGCGTCGCTGTCGCAGGGACGCAGCTCGATCATCCCGACCGCTTCAGCTTCCCGTTTCGCTTCGCGTACCGCTCGCCGACCCTGAAGATCGCCAGGCCGATCGGCGTGGCCAGCACCGCGATGATCAGCAGCGGCCACACGTTCGCCCACGCGATCCCGGTGCCGTCGACGATCGACGCCCGGCAGCCGCGCAGCGCGTACGTCGCCGGCGAGATCTTCGAGATCCACTGCATCCACTCCGGCAGCACGTTGACCGAGTAGTAGACGCCCGAGACGACGAGCAACAGGCCCTGCGCGACGAAGCCGAGCTGCGCGCCCTTCTCCGGCGAGATCAGCGGCAGCACCGAGGTCATGATCCCGACGCCGATGAACGAGATCGACGCGAGCGCGAGCAGCGCCAGCGCCGCGCCGTAGTTCGCGTTCGGCGCGTGGATGCCGAGCAGCGCCGCGACCGCGAAGAAGAGGATCGTCGCCCGGATCAGGCCGTACAGCACCGCGAATGCGCCCTGCCCGAACAGGTGCACGAGCCGCGACAGCGGCGCCATGAACGTGTACTCGATCGTCCCCTCCCAGCGCTCCCAGGCGACGGTCTCGGTCATGAACTCGAAGATGATCCCGAGGAAGGCCCAGATCGTCCCGCCCACGAGCAACGCCAGCGCGAACGCGTTCTCCTCCTCCGGCGGCAGCTTCGCCGCGCGGGCGATGAACACGATCGTGAGCGTGTTCGCGATCGTCCAGAACATGAACGCGATGTCCCAGAGGAAGTACCGCTTCGTGAGGTAGATGTTCCGCTCGACGATCCCGAACAGGCCGACGAGCTGGTTTCTGGTCTCTAGCGCGAACTCGCTCATCCGAACACCTCCCTGTACTCGTCGTCGTCGTCCTGGCCCTCGTTCTCGAACTCGCGGCCGGTGGCGGCGAAGAACGCCTCCTCGAGCGTGTCGACGCCGAAGCGCCGCTTCACGTCCTCGACCGGCTCGAGGAAGAGCAGCCGGCCGCGGTCGAGCAGCCCGATCCGGTCCGCGAGCGTCTCCGCCTCGTTCATGTCGTGGGTGCAGAGGAGGATCGTCGCGTCGTGCTCAGATCGAACCCGCCGCACGAACTCCTGCACCTCGAGCTTCGACCGCGGGTCGAGCCCGGTGGTCGGCTCGTCGAGCAGGAGCAGGACGGGCGAGGTCAGCAGCGCCCGCGCGAGCGCGACCTTCTGCTGCATGCCCCGCGACAGGTTCTCCATCGACTCGTTCCGCCGGTCGGGCGGGAAGCCGACCCGGCCGAGGATCTCCGGGATGGCCGATCGCGTCTGATGCGGTGCCATCCCGTAGAAGCGCGCCGCGTACGACAGGTTCTCGAACGCGGACATCTTCTTGAAGAAGCTCGCCTCGACCGAGACGCGGTTGACGAGCCGGCG
>DASXJG010000115.1:0-10586 GCA_036497525.1 Gaiellaceae bacterium | reverse complement strand
CGCGGCGACGTCGTCGCGCTCGACGGCGAGGTCTCGAACTCGACCTTCGCGGAGGAGTTCCGCGACGCGATCCCCGAGCGCTACTTCGAGATGTACATCGCCGAGCAGCAGATGGTCGCGACCGCGGTCGGGATGCAGGTGCTGGGCTGGCGGCCCTTCGCCTCGACCTTCGCCGCGTTCCTGTCACGCGCCTACGACTTCATCCGGATGTCGGCGATCAGCCGCGCGAGCTACTGCCTCTGCGGCTCGCATGCGGGCATCTCGATCGGCGAGGACGGCCCGTCGCAAATGGCGCTCGAGGACATTGCCTCGATCCGCGCCGTCCACGGTTCGACCGTGCTGCACCCGTGCGATGCGAACCAGACGGCGAAGCTCGTCGAGAAGATGGCCGACACCGAGGGGATCGTCTACCTCCGCACGCTGCGTCCCAACACGACCGTCATCTACGGGCCGGACGAGGATTTCGAGATCGGCGGCTCGCGGACCGTGCGTCAGGGTGACGATGTCGCCATCGTCGGCGCGGGGATCACCGTCCACGAGGCGCTGAAGGCGGCGGACACGCTCGCGCAGGAGGGGATCGAGGCGCGCGTGATCGACCTCTACTCGATCAAGCCGCTCGACGCCGAGACGCTGCGCTTGCTCTCGTGCCCGATCGTCACCGTGGAGGATCACTGGGCGGAGGGCGGGCTCGGCGAGGCCGTGCTCTCGGCGCTGGGCGACGCCGACGACCGGCCGCCGGTCGTGCAGCTTGCGGTGCGCGAGATGCCGCACTCGGGCAAGCCGGCGGAGCTGCTCGCCGAGGCCGGCATCGACGCCGACGGCATCGCCGCCGCGGCGCGCAGCCTCGCGCGGGCTCACGCAGGCGCGTCGTAGAGCTCGTCGTACAGCCGCTGCTGCTCCTCGCGCGCGGCGCGATAGGCAGCGGCACGCTCGGGACGCGGTTCGACGACCTCGGTGATCGGCGCGTCCCCGGCCTCGTGTCCGAGGCGCTCGAGAGCGAGGACGGCAGCTCCGCGGAGCGACGCCTCGGCCACGCCCGAGACGTGGACGGGCCGCGCGAGCGCGTCGGCCATGATCTGGATCCAGTCGCGGTCGCGCAGGAGCCCGCCGCCGGTCGCGACGACCTCGCGCACCTCCGGCAGGAGGTCGGCGATCGCCGCGAAGCGGAACGCGACGCCCTCGTACGCGGCCTGGCGCAGGTCGAGCGGCGTCGTCTCGAACGTGAGGCCGTGGACGGCGCCGCGCGCGTCCGGGTTCCAGCCGGTCGAGCGTTCGCCGCCGAGGAAGGGCAGGAAGACGAGGCGGTGGTCGCGCGGGTCGCATTCCGCGAGCGATCCGGACGCGTCGGCGAGCGTCCGCTCGAGCCACGCGTGGAGGTTGCCGCCGTCGGAGAGTGCGCCGCCCTCGACGACATGCCGCTCGTCGGCGAGGTAGAGGAAGAGTCCCGGCTTCGGCTGCGGCCGCTCGCTCTCGTAAAGGACGCGGAGTGCGCCCGAGGTGCCGACCATGAGCGCGGCGCGCTCGTGCCCGGTGCAACCCGCGCCTGCGTTCGAGCAGGCGGCGTCGCTCCAGAGCGGGACATCGGCGAGCCCCGGCAGCCGTTCGGCGTCGAGCCCGAGCGTGGCGAGCAGCTCTTCGTCCCAGCCGTGCGTTGTGAGGTCGAGTAGGCCGCTCGTCGAGGCCATCGAGAGGCTTGTCTCTGCCTTGCCGCGCAGGTAGTCGCCGAAGGAGACGAACCAGGCCGCGCGGCGGAAAGTCTCGGGCTCGGTCTCGGCGAGCCAGGCGAGCTTCGCCGGCCAGAAGGAGGGATGGAGGAATGCGCCCGTTCGCGCGTGGACTGCTTCGGCGTCGAGTTGCCGCGCGAGCCACGCGGCCGCGCCGGTGCTGCGCGTGTCGCGCCAGCCGAGGATCGGCGTGAGCGCGTTCCAGCCGGAGTCGACCGCGACGAGACTGTGCGCAAAGCACGAGGTTGCGTCCGGCGCTTCGTTCCCGAGCACGCGGCGGACGGCAGCTGCGACCTCGGCGGGATCGTCGGTCTCGTACCCTTCCTGCCGCAGCTCGCCGGCCACCTCTGCGTGTTCGTCGAAGCGCTGGGCCCGCACCGACGAGGAGCCGATGTCTAGCGCTAGCACGCTCATCCCTCCAGCACGGCGATGCCTGCGGCCAGCCATGTTCGTGCCCGGTCGACGTTCGAGCCGCTCGGCGCGAGCCGGACCGCGTCGAGCTGCAGCTCGGTCATCACCAGGAGCGCGCGGCGGGGATCGGGCTCGGCGAGCGCCTCCTCGATGCGCTCCGCCAGGCGCTCGGGCTTGATCGCGAGCGGCTCGACCCGCGCGGACAGTCGCTTCGCGGTCGGCGCCTGCAGGCGGTTGAGCGCGAAGACGATTGCGAGTACGCGCTGCGCCGACTCGACCAGCCACTCCATGCGGGCAAGCGCCACGTCGTCGCGGACGAGCGTGAGCAGACCCGCGGGTGTGAAGCCGCCCCAGCGCTCCGCGGCCTTCTCCGCCCGCTCCGCGACCAGCGAGTCGGGATAGTCGGCGAGCCGCTCCTGCCAGCGCGCGAGCAGCCCGCTCGTCCGCAGCGCGACGCCGTTGGCGATCGCCTCCGCCGAGCCGCCGGTCGCGAACAGCTCGTCCGCGAGCTCTCGCGACCACCAGATCGTCTCGACCGGCGTGCCCTCGAGGTAGCCGAAGACGCGCCGGGTCGGCGTCGACGGGTCGCCCCAGCTGTCGCGCTCCTCGAGCCCGGCGCGTCGCGCGAGCTCGAACGCCTCCTCCAGCGAGAGCGAACGCTCGGTGACACAGAGCATCTCGATGTCGGAGACGTCGTCGGCCACGCCCCGGGAGACGCTGCCCGTGAGGACGACCTCGATCACGTCGGGCGGGAGCTCGTCGGCGACGTGCTGCGCGAGCGCTCGCAACTCCTCGGTTCTGCTCATGCGCCGGAGTAGGCGAAGGTCGCTGCGTACCCGCAGGTGCCGGTGTAGTCGAAGGCGAGCGGCCCGTCCTCCACTCGGAGCTCGTCCGCGACGAGCTCCTCGCCGTCGCGGTCGTGCCCGGGGATCACGCAGGTCACGGCCTCCTGGCCGGCATAGCGGTCGCGGATCCGCACCGTCACGTGCTCGCGGATGCGGAGCAGCTGCCGGCGGCGGGTGTGGTCGAGCTCGATCGCGACCCGGCGCACGCCGACGAGCTCGCTCGCCTTCCAGGCCCACGGGAAGTGCTCGAGCGCATCGCCTCCGAGCCGCCCCGTGAAGATCGCCTCGAGCGCCTCTCCTTGCTTCTCGGTTGCGCGCTCGTCGAGGTAGAGGATCCACGTCCACGGAGAGCCCGGCTCGTCGTCGTCGTAGCGAGTGGCGAGCGCGACCGGGAGCCCGGCCAGGTCGGTGCCGGCGGCCTCTCCTTCCTCGATCAGCCACGTCAGGACGCCGAGGCAGATGCCGTGCGTCGAGCGGCCGCCCGAGACGCCGTCGATGCGGCGGCAGGGGCAGATCGCGTCGCAGTTGCACGACTCGAAGTAGCTGCCCCGGATTGCCCAGGTCGTAGCCGTCGCCACGCGGCCGAATCTACAGTGGCCCCGCCATGGCAGTCGTCATCGCCTCCAACCTCCGCAAGGAACTCGCGGGCACCGTCCTTTTCGACGGCGTCTCGTTCTCCGTCGAGCGCCGTGACCGCGTCGCGCTCTCCGGGCCGAACGGCGCCGGCAAGACGACGCTGCTGCGGATCCTCGCCGGCGAGACCGAGAAGCACGGTGGCGAGCTCGCGTTCGCCAAGGGGACGCGCGTCGCGCTGCACGACCAGCGGCCGCCGCTCGAGCAGGAGCTGAGCTTGCGCGAGTACGTCCTCGCGGGGGCGCGTGACCTCGTCGCGCTCGAAGACGAGCTTCGGCGCCTCGAGCTGGCGATGACGGAGGGGGACCACGCCCAGGCGACGCTGAACCGCTACGCGGAGGCGCAGGCGCGCCTCGAGCACGCCGGCGGGTACGCGTGGCGCGACCGCGCGACCTCGGTCCTGCGCGGGCTCGGCTTCGCGGAGGAGGACCTCGACCGCCCGCTGCGCACGTTCTCGGGCGGTGAGCTGACGCGCGCCTCGCTCGCCCGAGCGCTCGGCGGCGACCCGGATCTGCTCCTGCTCGACGAGCCCACCAACCACCTGGACGTCGCGAACCTCGAGTGGCTCGAGCGCGAGCTCGCCTCGCTCGACGCTGCGGTGATCCTCGTCGCCCACGACCGCTGGTTCCTCGAGGCGGTGACGACGGCGACGCTCGAGCTCGAAGCCGGGCGTGGCACGTTTTTCCCCGGCCCGTGGCACGCGTGGCGGCGCGAGAAGGCGGCGCGGATGGTGCACGCGCAGAAGGAGGTCGCCCGTGCGCAGGCGGACATTGCCCGCCTGGAGCGGTTCGTCGAGCGGTTCCGCTACAAGAAGGACAAGGCGAAGCAGGCGCAGGCGAAGCTGACCCAGATCGGCCGACTGGAGCAGGAGCGCGCCGCTTCCGCCGCCGAGGTCGCCCTGCTCTCGCGCAAGACACGAGGCCTCGGCTTCGAGTTCCTCAAGCCCGCGCGCAGCGGCCGCACCGTCGTCGAGGCCGACGGGCTCGACGTGTCCGTGGCAAGTAACAGACTGTTACTAAGTCAGGCCTCGTTCGCCGTCGAACGCGGCGAGCACGTGGCGCTCGTCGGGCCGAACGGGTCCGGCAAGACGACCTTGCTGGAGCAGCTGGTGAGGGGCGAGGGCGTCCGCATCGGGCACGGCGTCCAGGTTGGCTACTTCTCGCAGCAGGAGATGGAGCTCGACGCGCGCGGCTCCGTCCTCCAGTGCGTCCAGTCGATGACCGGCCTCTCGCGGCCCGACGCGCAGAACCTTCTCGGCCGCTTCCTCTTCTCCGGCTGGGACGCGCACGAGAAAGCTGTCTCCGTGCTCTCGGGCGGTGAGCGGCGGCGTCTCGCGCTCGCCGTGACGGTCGCCTCCGGCGCGAACTTCCTCGTTCTCGACGAGCCGACCAACCACCTCGACCTCGAGAGCCGCGAGGCGCTCGAGGCGGCGCTCGACGCCTTTCCGGGCACGGTGCTGCTCGTCTCGCACGACCGCGCGCTGCTAGACGCGATCGCCGAGCGCACGCTGGCGATCGAGGACCGCGAGCTGCGCGCCTACGACGGCGGCTGGGCCGAGCTCCTGCGGGCGCGCGAGGAGAGGGAGGCCCGTGCGAAGCCGGAGCCGCCGGTCGAGCGCGCAAGGCCCAAGCCACAACCGAAGCCGAAGGCGGCGCCGAAGCCGCGTGCCTCCGAGCTCGAGCGCATCGAGCGTGAGATCGCCGCGCGCGAGGCCGAGGTCGCGGAGCTCGAGAAGAAGCTCGCCGAGGACTGGACGGACGTCGACGTGCTCGCCGCCCACAAGCGCAGCCGCGACGCGCTCACGGCGCTCCTCGAGCGCTGGGAGCAGCTGTTCGATCAGGCGCAGGCCTGAGAGCGGCTAGGCCCAGAACCGCTCGAAGGCGGAATCGAGCGGGACGGCTGTGACGTCGTGCCAGAGCCCGTCGGCCATCCGGATCACGAGCGCCTGCTCGACGTCGAGGTCGATTCCGTTGCGGCTGCCCGTCGCGCGGTAGATCGCGACGGCCCACTCGTCGTCCGCGAAGACCGTGTGAAGGTGACTCTTGTAGGTGCCGCCGGTCTCGAGCCCGGTACGGCGGAGGAACTCGACGACGTCGCGGCGGCCGCGGTACTCCCCGCTCATCGTGGTCTGACCGGGCACGTGCCAGACGATCTCGCGCGCGAAGGCAGCGGAGACAGCCATCGCGTCGTTGCCGAAGGCAGCGAAGACGCGCCGCACGAGGGCGGCGTTGGGATGCTCGGTCGCGCTCACTCTTCCCCGGCGAGCGTCCCGACCACGGCTTCCGCGATCACCTTGAGCGGGCGGCCCGAGGCCTGGCTCGCCTTGCGCAGCCGCGCGAACGCCTCCTGCTCGCTGAGCTGCTCCTTCGCCATCAACAGTCCCTTCGCGCGCTCGATCACCTTCCGGGAGGCGAGCGCGTCGGAGAGCGACTCCGCCTCCGCCCGCACGGCCTGCAGCTCGTCGTGCCGCGCCCGCGCGGCGGCGATCGCGGGGAGCAGATCCTGCTCGCGGAAAGGCTTCACGAGGTAGCCGAAGACGCCGGCCTCGACCGCGCGCGAGACGAGCTCGTCCTGGCCGTAGGCGGTGAGCATCACGATCGGGATCGGCCGCTCCTCGAGGATCCGCCGAGCCGCTTCGATCCCGTCGAGCTTCGGCATCTTCACATCGAGGATGGCGAGATCCGGCTCCTCGGCACGTGCCAGCTCGATCGCCTCCTCGCCGTCCCGCGCCTCGGCGCACACCTCGAAGCCGGCGTGCTCGAGCAGCTCGCGCAGGTCGAGCCTGATGATCGTCTCGTCCTCGGCGATGAGGATCTTCACGGCCGCACAGCATTCCTCAACCGGATGCCGCTGAAGTCGAGCGTCGTCTCGATCACCTTGTCCCAGAGCGGATAGAGCGAAGGCGCGATGCGTAGCTCGTTGCCGGCCTCGGCGTGGCGGGAGAGCAGATCGCCGAGCTCGACGACCTCGAGCGGGACGACGGTCTCGCGTGAGATGAGGAACTTGTCCCAGCGCTCGAAGCTCTCGGGTGGCAGCCGGTACGCGTAGACGCGGGCGATGCGGAACCGCTCGAGCCAGGCGGTCTCGATGACGCCGACGCGCCGCGTTCGATCGCCGTCGAGCCAGCGCTCGACGTCCTCCTCCGTCGTGCCCTCGGTCGCGTTGAAGCAGGCACGCGGGCACTCCCGCGGGAACCAGTACAGCCACCAGCACTCCGAGTCGACGGCCCAGACGAGCGGCTCATCGAGCGAGTGCAGCTCGCTGTGATGGGGGTGGAAGACCTCGATCGTCGGGTCCTCGCTCACGTGCCAGAGCTCGCTCACGCCAGGCTCCGCAAGAGCTCGGCAGGCTCGGGCCAGAAGAGGAGCTCGGCCGCTTCCTCGCGCGGCAGCCACCGATAGTCGTCGTGCTCCCAGTCGAGGGTGGGTTCCCACTCGGGCGGCACATCCACGATGAACGACTCGACGTGGATGCTCTCGTAGCGGAATGGGGCGTCGAGCGTTCGGACAGCGGCTTCGAGACCCGTCTCTTCCCGCAGTTCGCGCGCCGCGGCCTCCGCAAAGGTCTCGCCGTCCTCGACGCCGCCCGCGATCTGATGCCAGTACGCGTCGTTCTCGGGCGAGCGGTGGACGACGAGGAAATCGTCCCCGCGCCGCACGACGATGAGGACCTCCTGTGTCCTCACGCCGGGAACACCACCTCGGCGCGCGCGCCGGCGAAGACGAAGCTGCCCTGCAGCTCGTCCGCGACGAGCGCCCGCACGATAGAGAGCCCGGTGCCGCTCGGCGCGCCGTCGGTGCCGGCTCCCTCGTCGGCGATCGCGAGCACGACGTCGCCGTCGCGGCGCGCCAGCTCGATTCGCACCGTGCCGGCGCCGTGCTCGAGCGCGTTCTGCAGCAGCTCGGAGAAGACGAGCGCCAGCGCGGTCGCGCGGGTGCCCGCGAGCGAGACCGGCTCGAGCTGTGCCTCCACGTCGCGGCCGGCGCCGAGCCCCTGCACGAGCATCGCGCGGAGGCGGTCGATCAGTTCCGCGAGGTCGACGTCCTCCTCCCGGTGCTCGGTGAGAGACTCGTGCACGGCGGCGATGGCGAGGATGCGGTTGACGGAGTGCTCGAGCGCCTCGCGCGGGTCGACGCCCTCCGCTCGCGCCTGCAGGCGCAGGAGCGAGGCGACGGTCTGCAGGTTGTTCTTGACGCGGTGATGGATCTCCTGGGCAAGGACGCCGCGCATCACCGCGCGGCCGTGCTCGAGGGCAACAGCAGCGTGGTGGGCGATCGCCTCGAGCAGCGCCCGCTCCTCGTCGGTGAACGGCGTGTCCCGGTCGGCCACGAGCTGGCCGATCTCGCGCCGCTTCCAGCGCAGCGGCGTCCGGACGGCGTAGGCGCCGGCCTGCCCTTCGGGCCACGCGATCCGGCCATCCTCCAGCACGAGCGCTGCGCCGGTCGCCTTCACCGCGCCCATCGTCGTCTTGACGATGGCTTCGAGCGACTCCTCGAGGTAGAGCGACTCGGACACGGCCTCGGAGATGCGAGCGAGCGCCTCGAGCTCGGCGACGCGACGCTGGGCCTCGGCATAGAGCTGCGCGTGGACGATCGACTGTGCGACCTGGCTCGCGATCGCCTGGAGCAGCTCGATCTCGTCCGGCCGGAACTCGCGCGGCTCGCGGGTGCGGACGTTGAGCGCACCCGCCAGCTGCTCGCGCGCCAGGATGGGGACGGCGAGGATCGACTCGTACTCCGACTCCGGCAGGTTCGGGAACTCCTTCCACCGAGGGTCGAGGTCGGCGTTCGCGGCGATCGCGACGGGACGAAGCTCCGCAGCCGCGGTGCCCGTGATCCCTTCCCCCGGCCGCATGCGCGGGCGGCTCGTCATCTCGTCGAGCGGCGTTCCGTGCGTCGCGCGCAGGATGAGCTCGCCGGCGACTTCGTCGTAGAGGTAGACGAAACACGCGTCCGCGTCGAGCGCGGCGGCGACCTCGTTGGCCACGAGATGCAGCACCTCCTCGAGGTCGAGCGTGGAGTTGACGGCCGCGATCGTCTCCGTCAGCAGCCGCAGGTGCCGGTCGGTTGTCTCCACCCGCCTATCGTAGGGAGCGCTTCGCCGCTCCTATGTCAACTTGAGTTGGCTCAGTCCTCGCGGTGCCGGTCGGCTGCGAGCCTCGCCAGCTCTCTGTCGCCGACGATCTCCACCGGGATCACGACCACCCGGCACGGCGTCTGCGCCCGCAAGGTCGCCGTCCGAACGCCGCCCTCCAGCGACGCGCGCTCGCCGAGCATCGTCCCCGGCCCCATTTCGGCGATCTCCTCCCCGTCGACCTCGACTCCGAGCACGCCGTCGAGCAGGAGGTAGATGTCGTCGCCCTCGGCGCCTTGCTCGACCAGCGTCTCGCCCTCGGCGAGCTTGCGGCGCTTGAGCTTGTCGTAGCCCGCGAGGACGTTGCGCGACAGCTCGCGCTCGAGCGCCGTCTCGGCGGCCGCGACCACCGCCTCCGACTCCTCGTCGCCCCACGGCGTGTGGTCGCCGTGCGACTCCCGGTACCACGTCTTGAAGTCGACGGTGCCGCTCTTCTGGGCCAGGTTGCCTTCGCTGTCGTAGATCCAGTGGCGGGGGAACGGGCTCGCGCCGACGACCTCGTGCTCGACGCGACCGTCGGTGTGCAGCGTGAGCGCAAGCGTCGTCCAGGCCGTCGCGGACTGGACGCGGAACAAGGGGCCGCCCTTGACGCGTCGCGGCGCCGGGAAGCCGGCACGTCCGCCGACCGTCTGCACGAAGCGAGCGCGATCGCCGGAAATCTCCGGCTCGGTGCGAAGAACCTCGAACGGGACTCCCGGGACGACGATCGCCTTCGGTCCCAGCTTGAACGTCGTCGACCCTACGAGCCCTCCGCCGCGGTAGCCGGCACCGGCGATCACGCCGTCTTCGACCTCGATCCATGCCTCGAGCAGGTTCGCCTCGCGGAAGCCGTCGGCGTCGCGAAGCCGCCCCAGGTCGCCCTGCTCGAGCCGATCGGGCGGCGGCTCGTCGTAGTGACCGACGCCGACCTCGAACGGCAGCTTCGGCAATCC
Organism: Gaiellaceae bacterium; assembly: GCA_036497525.1. Taxonomy (GTDB): domain Bacteria; phylum Actinomycetota; class Thermoleophilia; order Gaiellales; family Gaiellaceae; genus Palsa-739. The sequence goes on along the minus strand of DASXJG010000115.1, from coordinate 908 downwards.
CTCGATCGCTTCCGACGGAATCCAGGAAATCGCTGTGACAGAGCCTTCGACGCGCATCGCGCCCTCCCATCGTTGACCGTGTTCGATTCAACACCCGGAGAGGGCGCGATTCAAGCGCGCGAGCGTTCTAGAGGACTGCGAGGTACTTCTTCATCTCCCAGTCCGTGAGCTGGACGCGGTACTCGTCCCACTCCTTCCGCTTCAGCTCGACGTAGCGGTCGAAGATGTGCGGGCCGAGCGCCTTGCGCATCAGCTGCGACTGCGAGAGCTCGTCGATCGCCTCGCCGAGCGTCTCCGGGAGGGAGACGATGCCGCGCTCGCGCCGCTGCTCGGGGGTGAGGTGGTAGAGGTTCGTCTCCATCGGGTCCGGCAGCTCGTAGCCCTGCTCGATCCCCTCGAGGCCCGCGTGCAGGAGCGCCGCGAAGGTGAGGTACGGGTTGCACGCCGGGTCGGGGCAGCGGATCTCGGCGCGCGTCGCCTGCTCGGAGCCCGGCTTATAGAGCGGGATCCGGATCAGCGCGGAGCGGTTCCGCTGCGACCACGCAACGTAGACCGGAGCCTCGAAGCCCGGCACGAGCCGCTTGTACGAGTTGACCCACTGCGCGAAGACGGCCGAGAGCTCTCGTGCATGCCGGAGCTGGCCGGCGATGAACGCCTTCGCCGTGTCGGAGAGGTGCCACTTGTCGTCCCCGTCGAAGAACGTGTTGTGCCCGTCGGTGAAGAGCGACATGTGCGTGTGCATGCCCGAGCCGTTCTCGCCGAAGAGCGGCTTCGGCATGAAGGTCGCGTGGTAGCCGTGCTGCTTCGCGACCTCCTTGACCACGAGCCGGTACGTGAGCATGAAGTCGGCCATGTCGAGCGCGCCCGCGTAGCGGATGTCGATCTCGTGCTGCGAGGGGCCGACCTCG
>DASXJG010000114.1:0-4162 GCA_036497525.1 Gaiellaceae bacterium | reverse complement strand
GCGGATGGACGACTGGCTCCGCAACATGGGCGACTGGAACATCTCCCGCCGCCGCTACTTCGGCCTGCCGCTCCCGTTCTACGAGTGCGAGTGCGGGAAGCTGAACGTGATCGGCTCGCGCGCCGAGCTCGAGGAGCGCGCTGTCTCGGGCCTCGAGCAGCTCGAGGAGCTGCACCGGCCGTGGATCGACGCCGTTCGCATCCGCTGCGAGAGCTGCGACGCCGAGGTCGAGCGAATCGAGGAGGTCGGCGACGCCTGGCTCGACGCGGGCATCGTCCACTTCTCGACGCTCGGCTGGCAGAACCGGGAGTGGATCCCGCACGGCTACGCAACGGGCGCCTCCGCCGGGATCTCCGGCGCCGACCTGCCCGACAACGCGTACTGGGAGAAGTGGTTCCCGGCCGACTGGGTCTCGGAGGGACGCTCTCAGATCCGGCTCTGGTTCTACTCGCAGTGCTTCATGGCCGTCACGCTCGTGGGCCGCCAGCCGTACGGCCGCGTCCTCACGTACGAGAACGTCGTCGACGAAACCGGCCGCGAGATGCACAAGTCGTGGGGGAACGCCATCGATCTCGACGACGCGCTCGAGCGGATGGGCGCCGACACGATGCGGTGGCTCTACTGCTCCCAGAACCCCGCGCAGGAGCTGCGCTTCGGCTACGGGCTCGCGGAGGAGGTCAAGCGGCGCTTCCTCACTTTCTGGAACTCCGTCAAGTTCTTCGTCGACTACGCGAACATCGCCGGGTTCCAGCCCGCCTGGCCGCCGGAGCCGCCGCAGGGCGACCTCGCGCCGCTCGACCGCTGGCTCGTCGAGCGCACGCACGCGTTCGTGCATGCGGGCGAGGCGGCATACGACGCGTATGACACGGTCGGGCTGACGCGGGAGTGGGATCTCTTCGCCGACGACCTCTCGAACTGGTACATCCGCCGCTCGCGGCGGCGCTTCTGGGACGGAGACGACGAGGCCGTGTTCGCGACACTCTGGTACGCGCTCGTGCAACCACTGCGCGTTCTCGCGCCGATTCTCCCGTTCGTGGCCGACCACCTGTGGCGGACGCTCGTCCTCGAGGGGCCGGAGTCGGTGCATCTCGCCGGCTGGCCGGAGGTCGCCGAGCCTGACCGGGCTCTGCTGCAGGAGATCGCGGACGTGCGGCGCGTCGTCGAGCTCGGCCGGCAGGCGCGCTCGACCTCGGGCATCAAGCTACGGCAGCCGCTGCGCCGGCTCGTCGTCGAGGGCACGAGTCTCGACGGCCATGTCGAGGAGATCGCGGACGAGCTGCGTGTGAAGGAGGTCGAGCTCGGCGCGGTCGAGGCGGTCCAGCTGCGGGTGAAGCCGAACCTCCCGAAGCTCGGCCCGAAGCTCGGCCGGGAGCTTGGCACCGTGCGCGACGCGTTCGCAGCGGGCGAGTTCGAGGAGCTGCCGGAGGGCCGCTTCCGGGTGGCGGGGCACGAGCTCGAGCCGGACGAGGTGCTCGTCGAACGGGGTGGGCGCGAGGGCTGGGCGGTTGCGTCCGGCGACGGCGTGACGGTTGCGCTCGACCTCGGCCTCGACAACGAGCTCGTGCTCGAGGGCGAGGCGTACGAGCTCATCCACGCGGTCAACTCCATGCGCAGGGAACGCGGCCTCGAGCTGACGGACCGGATCACCCTCACCGTTCCGGACCAGATGCGCGAGTTGATCGACGCTCACGGAGAACGGATCAAGAGCGAGGTTCTGGCGCTCGACGTGGAATTCGGCAGCGAGCTGACGCTCGAAAAGGCCTAGGCGGCGGCGCGCTCGGCCCGGCGTAGCTCGACGGGCAGCTTGAAGCTCACGTCCTCGTGGACGGGCTGCTGCTCGCACACTTCGGCTCCGCGGTCCGCGAACCACGCGCAGACGGCCGCGACGAGACGCTCGGGCGCGGATGCGCCCGAGGTGAGGCCGACCGTCTCGCAGCCTTCGAGCCAGCTCTCGTCGATGCCGGTGACGTCGTCGACCAGATGAGCCGAAGTTCCTTCGGCGCGGGCGACCTCGACGAGCCGCTGGGAGTTGGACGAGTTCGGCGAGCCGATGACGAGCAGCAGGTCGACGTCCTGTAGTAGCTCCTTCACCGCCCACTGCCGGTTGGAGGTCGCGTAGCAGATGTCCTCGCGCGCCGGCCCCTGGATCTGGGGGAAGCGGCGGCGCAGGACGCCGACGATCTCGCCGGCCTCGTCGACCGAGAGCGTGGTCTGGGTGAGGTATGCGAGGGGCCGGTCGGCCGGGAGTGAGACACGCTCGGCGTCCTCCGCCGACTGGACGAGGACGATCGCGTCGGGCGCCTCACCGAGCGTTCCCTCGACCTCCTCGTGCCCCGCGTGTCCGATCAGGACGAGCGCGAAGCCGGCGTCGGCGTAGCGGCGAGCTTGCGCGTGCACCTTGGTCACGAGCGGGCAGGTCGCGTCGATCGTCGTCAGGCGCAGTTCCTTCGCCTCGCGGCGGACTGCCGGGGCGATCCCGTGCGCCGAGAAGACGACGGTCGCGCCCTCGGGCACGTCCGCGAGGGCGTCGACGAAGACCGCGCCGCGCGAGCGCAGGTCCTCGACCACGTGCGAGTTGTGGACGATCTGCTTGCGGACGTAGACCGGGCTCCCGTAGAGCGCGAGCGCCCGCTCAACCGTCTCGACCGCCCGTTCGACCCCCGCGCAATAGCCTCGCGGTGAGGCGAGAAGAAGGCGTTTCACCACGGCCCGGCCACCATAGCCGCGGCGGCGTGAAAGGGGAGTGAGAAAACCGCACTAAGCGATCTTTCGCGGTTGCAAAGATGGGCCGGACGGCCCATTGTCCGCTTCGCAAACGGGGTCTAGCCTCTTTGGCACTGGGCGATGCGAACCGCGGCGTCTTCGGACGCCTTGCGGGGAGCAATCGGGAGAGCCCGCCGCACCGACCCCCCGAGCGGCGGGCTTTCTCATGTCTGGAGCCGTTTTCTGGCCGGTCTCGACGCCGCTCCGTACAATCTCCACGGCCCAGTGCGGACCCCAGACGAGCTTCCTACCGTTCGCGCGCTCGGCCGCGCCGCGGCCGCCGCGTTGCTCCTGCCTGCCGTGCTGCGCCGTGCGGGCCAAGGACGGCGAGCCGATACCACGAAGGAGTTCGAGAGCGTCAGCCGCGTCGCCGACGTGCTGTCACGGACCGGCGACGTTGAGGGCGCCGCACGCGCGCTGCTCGACGAGCTTGCAGAGCTCTTCGACCTCGGTTTCGCGGCCTTGACCTTCGTCTCCGACGATGCGCGCCACGCGTCCGGCTATCTCGCGCGCGCCCGCGGCGAAGACGTCGACTGGTGGCGCGACATGCGTCTCGACCTCGACCGCGAGCCGTCGGGGATCGCGAGCGCGGTCTTCGAGGCGACTGCAATGACCGTCTACGACACGGCGAGCTCCGGCGTCGTCAGCCGCCGGCTCGCCGACGCCGTCGGGGCGAAGAGCGCCGCCTTCGTCCCCCTCCTCGTCGAGGAGCGCGTGACCGCCGTGATCTCCGTCGCGACGCTCGACGAGCCTCGCGTCTTCTCGAGCGAGGACCTCGCGGTGATGCAGACGCTCGCTGCCGAGGCGGCCGTGGCGCTCGAGCGTCTGCGCGCCGGTGTCGCGCTCGAGGAAGCCCTGAAGCAGAACGAGGAGCAGCTCGCGCAGCAGGCCGCCCTGCTCCGGGCGGCGCACGTGCTCAGCAGCGAGCTCGACCTGCCGGTTGTCCTCCAGCGCCTGGCAGACCAGCTCGCGCAGCTCCTGGACGCCGACGCGGCTGACTGCTACCTCCTCGACCGCGAGCGCGGACTCTTCCGTTGCGTCGCGGTGCACGGTTTCGACCCGTCGCTGCTCTCCTTCGAGTTCCCGGCGGGCCAGGGTCTGGCCGGGGCGGCCATGCGTGAGGGACGGCCGTTGATCGAGAGCGCGTACGGCGAGATCTCGGCGCCGGTTCCGCACCCGGCCTACGACGGCTTTACCGACGTGATCACCGCGCCCATGTTCTGGAGCGACGAGGTGCGCGGGGTGCTCGGCGTCGGAAGGCGCGAGGGGCGCCGCTTCGCGGCCCGGGACGCGGACATCCTGGAGGCCTTCGCCGGCCTCGCGTCGCTCGCGCTGAAGAACGCCGAGATGTTCACCCAGAGTGCACGGCAGGCGCGGATCCAGCGAGGCTTCTACCGGA
>DASXJG010000113.1:0-4585 GCA_036497525.1 Gaiellaceae bacterium | reverse complement strand
GGTGCTCGCGCTCTTGCCGGTCGGCGGGACCGGGCCGCCCTCGCCGGTGTGCGTCCCGTGGAAGACGGCATACGCTGCGACGCTCTGGCGCTCCGGGTCTGTCGCGAACGACTTCATCTCGTAGCGGCCGTCGGGCAGCACGGACATCATCCCCTTCATCCACTCGGCGTACTCCGCCAGGGTGCGGATCTCCGCGAGCGGTTCGGCCTGCGCGGCGAATGTCGCATCGGGATGGCAATAGGGGCTGCAGGCCTCCCACCCCTGACCGGTGTCGAGGGCGTCGAAAAACGTCTTCGCCGTCTCTGTGATCGACGCGGTGTCCGTGGTTGCCATGGTCTCTCCTCCCAGTCGCCCCGAACACCGACCCTACAACCTCACCCGGCTCGCCTAGCGGCAGTCGGCGCAAAGGCCGACGATCTCGACCCGGTGGTCGGTCGCGACGAAGCCGTGCTGCTTCGCCGCGTCGGCGACCCAGGTGTCCAGGCCGCACTCGTTCACCTCGACCACCTTGTGGCACCGCTCGCAGAGCAGGTGGTGATGGTGCTCATCGCCGCAGAGCCGGTAGCACTGCTCGCCGCCGTGGTGTGAGAGGACGTCGACGACGCCCTTCTCGCTGAGGAGTGCCAGCGTGCGGTAGACGGTCGCGAGGCCGGTGCTGGAGTCGCGCTCGCGCAGCCGGCTCCAGAGTTGCTGCGCCGTCACGTCGTCCGGCTCACGTGCGAGCTCCTCGAGCACCTCGAGCCGCCGGGGCGTCGAGCGGACGCCGCTCCGCTCGAGCAGCGCGCTCAGGTCTTGCGGCGCTGTTGCCATCCCGACTACCCTACCCAAGATGCGACTGAGAACCGTTCTCGTTCTCATGCTTCTCCTGGCCGGCTGCGGCAGCGGCAGCGGCTCGACGAGCGGCCGCCTGAGCGTCGTGGCGGCCGAGAACGTCTACGGGAACATCGCCTCTCAGATCGGCGGGCCGCACGTCTCGGTGACGTCGATCCTCACCGACCCGAGCGCCGACCCACACCTCTTCGAGCCCGGGACCTCGAACGGGCTCGCGGTCGCGAACGCCAAGGTCGTGCTTCAGAACGGGCTCGGCTACGACGCCTTCATGACGAGGCTCGAGAACTCGGCGCCGAGCACGAGCCGCATCGTCGTGACGATGGAGGACGTCCTCGGCGTGCACGGCAAGGACGCGAACCCGCACCTCTGGTACGACACGCCCGCGCTGAACCGGATCGCGGGATCGATAGCCGCCGCGCTCGAGCGCGCCGACCCGCGTCACGAGGCGGCCTACCGCGCCGGCCTCGCGCGCTTCGAGCGCTCGCTCGGCCCACTTCGCCGCGAGGTCGCGGCGATCCGTGTCCGTGACCACGGCGCGCCGGTCGCGTACACCGAGCCGGTTCCCGGCTATCTCGTCGCTGCGGCCGGGCTCCGCAATCTCGCGCCCGAGGACTTCACGCGGCCGCTCGAGGAGGGAACCGAGCCCACCCCTGCCGCCGTCTCGGCGATGGACGAGCTCGTCGCGAAGCACCGCATTCGCGCACTCCTCTACAACAGCCAGGCCGTCTCCCCCATCACGGGCCGGCTGCGCGACGCCGCCCGCAGCGCCGGGATCCCGGTCGTGCCGGTGACCGAGACGCTGCCGCCGGGCCTGACCTTCCAGCAGTGGCAGCTGCGTCAGGCGCGGGCGCTCGCGGCCGCGCTGGAGCAGCAATGAGCGTCGTCTCCGTCGAGGATCTCGCGCTCCGCTTCGGCGTGCGGACGCTGTTCGAGGGCCTCAGCTTCGAGCTCGAGCCCGGCGAGCTGCTCGCGGTGCTCGGGCCGAACGGGACAGGGAAGACGTCCCTGATCCGGATCCTGCTTGGGCTGCTCTCGCCGAGCGCCGGCACCGTCGTGATCGAAGGCTGTCCGCCCCGGGAGCGGTGCCACCGGATCGGCTACGTGCCGCAGCAGCGGGTCTTCGACCGCGACCTCCCCCTGCGCGGGCGCGACCTCGTCCGCCTCGGGCTGGACGGGCACCGCTGGGGCTTCGCGCGCCTGAGCACGGAAGACGGCGCGCGCATCGACGCGGCCCTGGCGGAGGTCGGCGCAAGTGATTACGCCGACGCCCCTGTCGGCGTGCTCTCCGGCGGCGAGCAGCAGCGGCTGCGAATCGCGCAGGCCTTGGTCGCCGACCCGGTCCTGATCCTCGCGGACGAGCCGCTCCTCTCGCTCGACCTCGCCCACCAGCGCGAGGTCGTCGACCTGCTCGACGCGCGCCGCCGCTCGGCAGGCACGCCCGTCGTCTTCGTCACGCACGACGTCAACCCCGTGCTTCACACCGTGGACCGGGTCCTCTATCTGGCTCCGGACGGCTGGGCGATTGGGACCCCGGACGAGGTGTTCACGTCGGAGAACCTGTCCGACCTCTACGGGACGGAGGTGGACGTGCTGCGCGTACGCGGTCGCGTCGTGGTCGTCGGGACGCCGGACGACCAGCACGTCCACCACGTCGGCGAGAACCACGCCCACTGATGTTCACCCAGCTCCTCGCCCAGCACTTCGTCCACACCGCGCTATGGGCCGGCGCGGTGGTCGCCGTCGTCTCGGGCGTGATCGGCGTCTTCGTCGTGACGCGCGGAATGAGCTTCGCCGTGCACGCGATCTCGGAGCTCGGCTTCACCGGTGCAGCGGGGGCGCTCGTCGTCGGGCTCGACCCGGTGATCGGTGTGCTCGGCGGCTCGCTGCTCGTCGGGCTCGTGCTCGGCCTTCTCTCCCTCCGAGGTCGTGAGCGGGACAGCGCGATCGGCGCCGTGCTCGCGTTCGGCCTCGGCATCGGCGTCCTGTTCCTCTCGCTCTACCAGGGCTACGCGACCGAGGCGACGAACCTCCTCTTCGGAAGCATCGTCGGCGTCTCCGACGCACAGCTCCTCACGCTCGCGATCGTGGCAGCGATCGTCGTCGTGGGCGTCGCCGTGCTCTACCGGCCGCTGCTGTTCTCGAGCGTCGATCCGGAGATCGCCGCGGCCCGGGGCGTCCCGCTGCGTGCGCTGTCGGTCGGGATCTTCCTCCTGCTCGCACTCACGACGGCGGAGGCGATCCAGGTCGTCGGGGTCCTGCTCGTGCTGACCCTGGTCATCACACCCGCCGCCGCGGCGCAGCATCTGACGCGGCGGCCCGCGGTTGCCCTCCTGCTCAGCGTCGCGATCGCGCTCGTCTCGACCGAGGGCGGGATCCTCCTCTCGCTTCTGAAGCCGTGGCCGACGAGCGTCTTCATCACCACGATCTCGTTCACCGCCTACCTCGGCGCGCGGGTTTACGGACTCGGTCTCGCACCGCGATGGCGGCCGGCCGGAGCTACGGGCCCAGGCTGGCGAGGAGCTGGCGCGTGACGTGCAGGTACGTCCGCGCCGCGGCGAGCCTCCCGGCGGCGGCGACAGTGATCTTGTAGTCGACCGCATGGAGGGAAAGCGGCGTCCTGAACTCTCCGTCCTCGTTGAGGATCGGGTGGGCGACCACGCGCCAGCTTCCGCGCACACGACGCCAGACCTGCACGGGAGCGCTCGGCCGCGGCAGCACCTTGCCGCCGAGCAGCTTCGCCGACAGCGCCTGCACGCGCACCCGCGGCGCAACGGCGACGGAGACTTGCGTCCCGTTGGTCCCGGCGAGAGCGACGCGGAACGTGGTGCTCGCGTGCAGGTCGAGCGACAGCGCGGAGCCGCCGTCCTGCACCGGTCCCACGGTGTGCCAGGGGCCGCCGGCGGCACGTTGCTGGAGCGTGGCTCCGTCCACGTTTGCCGCGCGCGCCACGACCCGGACCGGGTTGCCGTAGAGCACGTGTGAGCTGGTCGCCGACAGGCTCAGCGAGCCGATCGAGAACCAGTTCGAGCGCAGGCCCAGCGCCCGCTCCACGCGCTCGCCGCTGCGCGTCGCGACGCCGCCCGAGGCGAGCCGGAAGTCGACCGAGTCAGCGCGCCAGCCGTCGTCCCGGTGGATCCGCGCCGACTCGACCGCGCTGCCGAGCCCGAGCCGCCCAGCCAGCGTTCCGGCGGACATCTCGAACGGGCCCCAGTCGTGGTGCGGCGAATAGGTGTCGTACGGATCCGGGACCGAGACCAGGTACGGGATCGGCGCCGAGCCGGGCCACGCGTCCTGCACCGACTCCGTGCGGCCGCCGGAGCTCGAGGAGTAGTACGTGCGCGCGACCTCGCCGCCCCAGGTCACGACCTGGCCGAGCGTCTTGTAGACGGCGTTGTCGGAGCGCGGCCGCTCGGCCGTGACGCCGCCGTAGACCTGGTCGCTTGTGGTGGGCACCACGTCGTAGAAGGCATTCGGCCGCAGCTGCGAGACCGCGTACGAGCGGGCGGCGACCGCCTGCGCCTCGAGCGCCGCGAGCGGCCAGTGCGACGGCGACTCCGACGGGACGACACCGCGCAGATAGGTGTCGAGTGACAGCGAGTTGACGACGGAAACGTGGCCGCCCTGGTTACGGACGACGAGCGTGCCGTGGTACGGGCGCCCGTCGAAGGTGAGCGGGGCGCGGGCGCAGTCGAAGACCGCGAGGTGGCCGAACGAGAGCCCTGTCCCATTCCGCTTCACCGGCAGGGAGAGCTTC
>DASXJG010000112.1:0-5929 GCA_036497525.1 Gaiellaceae bacterium | reverse complement strand
CTCGCCAAGCATGCGGACTTCCTGCGGTTCGTCGAGGGTCACGAAAAGACCCCGACCCAGACTGCGGACTAGCCTGCGGGCCCTGAGGGCGCGGAGCGCGGCAGGCGGCCGCGCTCACGTCGCTTCGTGCGGTCCTAGCTCCTAACTCTCGAAGCCGAGCTGGCGCTCGAGCATGCCCTTCGGCATCGCGCCCACGGCCGAGGCCTTCGGCGCGCCGCCCTCGAAGAGCATCATGTTCGGGATCGACTGGATCCCGTAGCGCATCGCGAGATCCTGGTTCTCGTCGATGTTCACCTTGACGAGCTTGACGTTCTGCTCGTCCGCGATCCGCTCGAGCACGGGTGCGACCGCGTGGCACGGCCCGCACCACTCGGCCCAGAAGTCGACGAGCACGGGCTCGTCCGCCTGGAGGACCTCGCTCTCGAAGGTTGCGTCGGTTACTTCGGCTGCCATTGGTTCCTTTCGTTTCGCGTCAGTGGGTGGCGTTATACCCAGCCTCCCGAAAGTGACAACGCCTCGGCCTAGACTTGCCTTCCCGATGCCGGAGCCAATCTTCCAGCCTCTACCGGACAAACCCGATCACCCCGCACTCGAGCGCGACATGCTCGCGCAGTGGGACGAGGAGGAGACGTTCGCGAAGCTGCGCGAGCAGAACCGTGGCGGCCCGACCTTCTCCTTCATGGACGGCCCGATCACGGCGAACGGGCCGGCCGGCGTCCATCACGGCCTTGGCCGAACGCTGAAGGACGTTTTCCAGCGGTACAAGGCGCTCCAGGGTCACGAGCTCCGCTACCAGAACGGCTTCGACTCGCAGGGCCTCCACGTGGAGGTGCAGGTCGAGAAGGCGCTCGGCTTCAACTCGAAGCGCGAGATCGAGGAGTACGGCCTGGCCCGCTTCGCGCGCGACTGCCGTGACTTCGTCGCGAAGTTCGCCGGGATCCAGACCGCGCAGTCGAAGCGCCTCGGCATGTGGATGGACTGGGGCAACGACTACTACACCTTCAGCGACACGAACATCGAGTACATCTGGCGCTTCCTCGAGGCGGTCCAGGAGAAGGGCTGGCTGTACAAGGGCCACAACGCAACGCAGTGGTGTCCCCGCTGCGGCACCTCGCTCTCGAAGCACGAGCAGGCCGGCGAGGAGAACTACGCCGAGCTGGAGCACCCTTCCCTGTTCGTGCGCTTCCCGCTCCGCGGGCGCGAGGGCCAGTCGCTCGTGGTGTGGACGACGACGCCGTGGACGCTGCCGGCGAACGTCGCGGCCGCGGTCAAGCCCGACGCCGAGTACGGCCGCAACGACCTCGGCGAGTGGGTCGCCGTCGCGAGATATCCGGACGAGCACTTCGAGGAGAAGGTGCGCGGCGAGGACCTCGTCGGGCTCGAGTACGAAGGGCCGTTCGACCACTTCGCCGCCCAGGAGGGCGTCGTCCACCGAGTGATCCCCTGGGACGAGGTCTCCCTCGACGAGGGGACCGGCATCGTGCACATCGCCCCGGGGGCGGGCGCGGAGGACTTCGAGCTCTCCCGCGTCCACGATCTGCCCGTGCTGACCCCGATCGACGAGTCCGGGCGGATGCTGCCGGGCTACGCCGAGCTGGAGGGCAAGACGACGGAGCAGGTCGTCGACCCGGTGATCGAGTCGCTGCGCGAACGCAACCTGCTCGTCGAGGCGACCTCGATCGTCCACCGTTACCCGGTCTGCTGGCGCTGCCGGACACCGCTCGTCTTCCGCGTCGTCGACGACTGGTTCATCTCCGCTGCAGAGATCCGGCAGCCGATGCTCGACGGCAACGCCACGGTCGAGTGGACGCCCCCGCAGTACAAGAAGCGGATGGACGACTGGCTCCGCAACATGGGCGACTGGAACATCTCCCGCCGCCGCTTCTTCGGGCTGCCGCTGCCGTTCTACGAGTGCGAGTGCGGGAAGTTGAACGTGATCGGCTCGCGCGCGCAGCTCGAGGAGCGGGCCGTATCCGGGCTCGACCAGCTCGAGGAGCTGCACCGTCCCTGGATCGACGGCGTCCGGATCCGCTGCGAGGACTGCGGCGCCGAGGTCGAGCGTATCCCTGAGGTCGGGGACGCGTGGCTCGACGCCGGGATCGTCCACTTCTCGACGCTGGGCTGGCACAACCCGGAATGGATTCCTGGCGGCTACGCGACCGGCGCCTCGCGCGGGCTCTCAGGCGCCGACCTTCCCGACCACGCCTACTGGGAGAAGTGGTTCCCGGCCGACTGGGTCTCGGAGGGGCGCGCGCAGATCCGGCTCTGGTTCTACTCCCAGTGCTTCATGGCGATCGCCCTCGACGGCCGTGAGCCCTACGGGCGCGTGCTGACGTACGAGAACGTCGTCGACGAGACCGGGCGCGAGATGCACAAGTCGTGGGGGAACGCGATCGACCTGAACGACGCGCTCGAGCGGATGGGCGCGGACGTGATGCGCTGGGTCTACTGCTCGCAGAACCCAGCCCAGGAGCTGCGCTTCGGCTACGGGATGGCGGAGGAGGTGAAGCGGCGCTTCCTCACTTTCTGGAACTCGGTCAAGTTCCTCGTCGACTACGCGAACGTCCAGGGGTTCCGGCCTGCGTGGGCCGAGCTCGAGCCGCAAGGGGAGCTCGTCTCGCTCGACCGCTGGCTGGTCGAGCGGACGAACGCCTTCGTCCTCGCCGTCGAGGCGGGCTACGAGGCGTACGAGACGGTCGCGGTGATGCGCGACTTCGAGGCCTACGTGGACGACCTCTCGAACTGGTACATCCGCCGCTCGCGGCGCCGCTTCTGGGCCGAGGACGAGGCGGCTCTGCGGACGCTCTGGTACGCGCTCGTCCAGACGCTGCGCGTCCTCTCGCCGATTCTCCCCTTTGTGGCCGACCGGCTGTGGCGGACGCTCGTCCTCGACGGGCCGGAGTCGGTGCACCTCGCGGGTTGGCCCGCGGTCGGCGCACCGGATCACGTCCTCCTCGACGACATCGCGGAGTTGCGCCGAGTCGTCGAGCTCGGCCGCCAGGCGCGCTCGAGCTCGGGCATCAAGCTCCGGCAGCCGCTGCGGCGGCTCGTCGTGGAGGGGGCGAGGCTCGACGGCCATCTCGACGAGGTCGCCGACGAGCTGCGGGTGAAGGCAGTCGAGCTCGGGGCCGTCGAAGCCGTCGAGCTGAACGTGAAGCCGAACCTGCCGGTGCTCGGCCCGAAGCTGGGCAAGGAGCTCGCCGCGGTGCGGGCGGCGCTCGCCGCGGGCGAGTTCGAGGAGCTGCCGGGCGGCCGGTTCCGCGTTCTGAGACACGAGCTCGAGCCCGACGAGGTGCTCGTCGAGCGCGGAGGGCGCGAGGGCTGGGCAGTCGCTTCCGGCGACGGTGTCGTCGTCGCGCTCGACCTCGGCCTGGACGCCGAGCTGGTGCTCGAGGGCGACGCGTACGAGCTCATCCACCGTGTCAACTCGCTGCGCAAGGAGCAGGGCTTCGAACTGACGGACCGGATCGTGCTCACGGTGCCCGAGGCGCAGCGCGAGCTCGTCGAGCGCCACGGCGACTGGGTCGCGCGCGAGGTGCTGGCCACGACGATCGGCGTCGGCGAGGAGCTCGAGATCCGGAAGAGCTAGGCCGCGGCCGTTTCGGCGCGGCGGAGCTCGACCGGGAGCTTGAAGCTCACGTCCTCGTGCACCGCCTCCTGCTCGGACACCTCGGCGCCGCGAGCCTCGAACCACGCGCAGACGTCCGCCACGAGCCGCTCCGGCGCCGACGCGCCCGACGTGAGGCCGACCGTCTCGCAGCTGTCGAGCCAGCCCTCGTCGATGTCGCCCACGTCGTCGACGAGGTGGGCTGGAGTGCCCTCGGTGCGGGCGACGTCCACCAGCCGCTGCGAGTTCGACGAGTTGCGCGAGCCGACGACGAGCAGCAGGTCGACGGCGTCCACGAGCTCCTTCACCGCCCACTGCCGGTTCGAGGTCGCGTAACAGATGTCCTCGCGGGCCGGGCCTGCGATGCGGGGGAAGCGGCGGCGCAGCACCGCGACGATCTCGCCCGTCTCGTCGACCGAGAGGGTCGTCTGCGTGATGTAGGCGAGCGGCGTCTTCTGCGGGAGCCTGACGCGCTCGGCCTCCTCCACCGACTGGACGAGGACGATCGAGTCCGGCGCCTCGCCGAGCGTGCCGTCGACCTCTTCGTGACCCGCGTGCCCGATGAGGACGATCGTGTGGCCGGCCTTCGCATAGCGGCGCGCCTGCGCGTGCACCTTGGTCACGAGCGGGCACGTGGCGTCGATCGTGGTGAGGCGAAGCTCGTTCGCCTCGCGGCGTACCGCCGGCGCGATGCCGTGGGCCGAGAACACGACCGTGGCCCCCTCTGGAACCTCCCTGAGCGACTCGACGAAGACCGCGCCGCGCGACCTCAGATCCTCGACGACGTGCGAGTTGTGGACGATCTGCTTGCGAACGAAGACCGGCCTCCCGTAGAGCGCGAGTGCGCGCTCGACCGTCTCGACCGCCCGTTCGACGCCCGCGCAGTAGCCCCGCGGAGATGCGAGGAGGAGGCGCTTGACCACTGGCTGGCACGATAACCCCGAGGCGTTAGGCGCACGTGAGAAAAAGCGCACGAGCCGATCTTTCCCCCTTGCAAAGATGGGTCGGACGGCCCATTGTCCGGCTCGCAGGCGGGATCTAACCTCCCTCGCACTGGGCGATGCGAACCGCGGCGTCTTCGACGCCGGCGGGGAGCAATCGGGAGAGCCCGCCGCACCGACCCCCCGAGCGGCGGGCTTTTCCATGTCCGGGCTCGGTTTCCGCCCCGGTTGCCGGCTCCGGGAAACGGCTCTCCGTACAATCCCGGTGGCCCAGTGAGGATCCCAGACAGGCTCCCGACCGTTCGCGCGTTCGGCCGCGCCGCCGCAGCTGCGCTGCTCCTGCTCGCGATCCTTCGCCGTGGCGGAACCCGCCCCGGGCGGGCGGCCGGTGAGCGGGAGCTCGAGAGCGTGAGCCGCGTCGCCGACGAGTTGGCGCGTAGCGCCGACGTCGAGGGCGTCGCCCGCACGCTGCTCGACGAGCTTGCGGAGCTCTTCGACGTCGGCTTCGTCGCCCTCACCTTCGTCTCCGACGACGGGCGCGAGGCCGCCGGCTATCTCGCGCGCTCCGGCGGGGAGGACTTCGACTGGTGGCGCGAGCTGCGCCTCGATCTCGAGCAAGAGCCGTCCGGGATCGCGAGCGCGGTCTTCGAGGCGACCGCATTCACCGTCTACGACACCGAGAGCTCGGGCCTCATCAGCCGGCGTATCGCCGATGCCGTGGGCGCGAAGAGCGCCGCCTTCATCCCGCTCCTCGTTCAGGAGCGCGTGACGGCCGTGATCTCGGTCGCCACGCTCGACCAGGCACGGGTATTCACGAACGAGGACCTGGCGGTAATGCAGACGCTCGCCTCCGAGGCAGCCGTCGCGCTGGAGCGGCTGCGGACGAGCCTCGCACTCGAGGAGGCTCTGACTCGGGAGCGGCTGCTCGCCTCGATCGCCCGGCGGCTGCGCAGCGAGCTCGACCTTGCCGCCGCACTCGCCGGCGCCGCGGAGGAGCTGGGACGAGCGCTCGACGCCTCGCGCTGCATCATCCGCATCGGCGAGCTGCCGGACGGTCTGAGCAACGAGGCCGAGTGGCACGCGCGGTCGCATGGGCCTGTTGGAGAGGACACGCCGGAGCTCGAGCTTCTCGAGCGCGCCGCGGCGGAACAGGGAGCTGCGGTCGGACCGGTCGGCGAGCTCACCGCCGTCGCCGTCCCCGTCGTTGCGCACGAGGGGCCTGCGGGCTTCGTCAGCCTGTTTCGGCCGGCCGGCCGGGCATGGAGCAAAGGCGAGCTCGTGCTGCTCAGCGGCGTCGCCGCCGAGGTCGGCCTGGCGCTGCGGCTCGGCCGGCTGCTCGAGGAGAACGAGGAGCGCCTCGCCCAGCAGAGCGCGCTGCTCC
>DASXJG010000111.1:0-2864 GCA_036497525.1 Gaiellaceae bacterium | reverse complement strand
CTCGACCGAGCCGTAGTCGGGGTGGATCGCGAAGAAGTTCGAGATGTCGTAGCCGCCGTCGCGCAGCGGCGACTCGTACATCGGGAGCAGCCAGAGGCAGTCGACGCCGAGCCACTCGAGATAGTCGAGCTTGTCGATCAGCCCGCGGAAGTCACCGGAGCCGTCGTCGTTTCCGTCGAAGAAGCCGCGGATGTGGATCTCGTAGAAGACGGCCCGCTTGAACCAGAGCGGGTCGCGCTCGAACCAGACTTCTCCTCCACCGCTGCTCATCGGGCGCTCCTTGGGACACGTCCAGGTGTCAGACACCTAGACAGGTCCGCACGAGCCACGGCCGCAGCGGACACGTCCCGGTGCCTGGCACCGGGACGTGGCTCGTTGGGACCTGTCTGTCTCGTCATCCGCCGATTCTCAGTACGTGGCTCTTACCGGGCGCGAGCTTGACGTAGTTGCGGCCGATCCGCCACGTCCATGTGTCGTCCGTGAGCAGGTCGCGCACCGGGTACACCGGCGGCAGCCCGGTGGAGACGGGCACCACGCAGACCCCTTCCTGCGCCCTTCGCGGGTCGAGGTTCACGACCGTGACGACCGTGTTATCTCCCCGCCGCTTGAGGAACGCGAAGAGCTGCTCGTTCTCGGTTTCGAGGATCGTAAGCGGGTCGAGCCACTGAAGCGCGGGGTTCTCCCGCCGCGCCGCGTTCAGCTTCGCGGCGAGCGGCAGCAGCGGCCCCTCGAGCGTCCGCTTCTTCAGCTCGTACTTCTCCGAGTTGAGGTACTCCTCCGACCCCGGCCGCACCGGCACGTTCTCGCAGCTCTCGAAGCCCGAGTAGATGCCGTACGAGGGCGAGAGCGCCGCGGCGAGCACGAGCCGCGCCTCGAATGCGGCGCGCCCGCCTGCCTGGAGGTACTCGTGGAGGATGTCCGGCGTGTTCGCGAAGCAGTTCGGCCGGTAGTACTCGCGCCAGTCGAGCAGCTGGCCGAGGAACTCGAGCAGCTCCCAGCGCGTGTTCTTCCACGTGAAGTACGTGTAGCTCTGGGCGAAGCCGGACTTGGCGAGCGTCGTCATCGGCGCCGGCCGCGTGAAGGCCTCCGAGAGGAAGAAGACCTCCGGGTGCTCGCTCCGCACCTCGCGGATCAGCCACTCCCAGAAGGGCATCGGCTTGGTGTGCGGGTTGTCGACGCGGAAGACGGTGACGCCGCAGCCGACCCAGTGCAGGACGACCTCGAGCAGCGCCTCCCAGAGCGCCTGCCAGTCGTCGCTCGCGAAGTCGATGTTGTAGATGTCCTGGTAGCGCTTGGGCGGGTTCTCCGCGTACTTCAGGGTTCCGTCGGGACGCCGGCTGAACCAGTCGGGGTGCGCTTCGAGCCACGGGTGGTCGGGTGACATCTGGATCGCGAAGTCGAGCGCGATCTCGATCCCGAGCTCCTTCGCCTCGGCGACGAGTTGCCGCAGCTCGGCCTCCGTGCCGAGCGACGCGTCGATCGCGTCGTGGCCGCCCTGCTCGGAGCCGATCGCCCACGGGCTGCCGACGTCGCCGGGCTCCGCGCGCTCGGCGTTGTTGCGGCCCTTGCGGTTCGTGTGGCCGATGGGGTGGATGGGTGGCAGGTAGAGGACGTCGAAGCCCAGCTCGGCGAAGCGCGGCAGCTGAGCGCGAACCCCGGCGAAGCCGCCCCAGGAGCGGGGGAAGAGCTCGTACCAGGAGCCGAAGCGGGCGAGCACGCGGTCGACGTCGACGTCGTAGGTCGCCGACCACACCTTCTCGGAGCGCGCGCCGGCCGGGGCAGCGAGCGCACTCTCGACGGTCAGCACCTCGGTGTCGAGGAGCACGGCGCCCTCGGACAGCTCACCGGAGACGTCCTTCTGGCCGGCCGCGACCTTGCGTCGCAGCTCCTCCTGGAAGGACGCGACGCGGTCGACCCATGCCTCGATCCGGAAGGACCACGGCCCCGGCCGGTCGACCGTGAACGAGCCGGTCCAGAAGTCGTTGCCGGCCGGCTCGAGCGGCGCTTCGGTCCAGCGCGTCGAGCCGGGGCCTCGGTAGCGGATCGCCGCGCCGAGGGTCTCGTGGCCGTCGCGGAAGATCCGCGCCGTCACCTCGACCCGCTCGTCGACCGTGCGCTTGATCGGGTAGCGGCCGCAGTCGACCTGCGGAGTCACCTCTTGGATCTGGATCCGTGGGGGCGCCGTCTTCGGGATGGACACGTCCGGAGTCTCACTGATGAGGAAGGATCAAAACGTGGACCTCCCTCGCTCGTCCGGCATCCTGCTGCATCCGACGTCGCTGCCGTCGGGGAAGCTCGACCGGGAGGCGTACCGGTTCGTCGACTGGCTCGCCGCCGCAGGCCAGTCGTGGTGGCAGGTTCTGCCGCTCGGCCCACCCGACGAGCTCGGGTCGCCGTATCGGTCTCCGTCGGCCTTCGCCGGCTCGGCCCGGCTCCTCGCGAGACCGGATGCGCGGGTCACCGCCGCCGAGGTCGAGGACTTCGTCGCTCGCCATCCGTTCTGGGCGGGGGTATGGGCGAGCTTCGCCGGTGGTGAGGCGCTCGCCGATCAGGTTCGCTTCGAGCGGGAGTGGGGAGCGTTGCGCGCCTACGCGGCCGGGCGCGGCGTGCGGCTGATCGGCGACCTGCCGATCTACGTCTCCGACGAGGGCTCCGACCTCGTCGGCTGGCCGGAGCTGTTCGAGCGGCGCGAAGTGGCCGGCGCGCCGCCCGACGCGCTCAGCGCGACCGGCCAGCGGTGGGGGAACCCGCTCTACGACTGGCCCGTGCACCGCGAGACCGGCTACCGCTGGTGGTGCGAGCGGTTCCGGCGAACGTTCGAGCTCGTCGACCTCTGCCGGGTCGACCACTTCCGCGGCTTCGTC
>DASXJG010000110.1:0-18544 GCA_036497525.1 Gaiellaceae bacterium | reverse complement strand
CAGCTCGAGCTCGCGCGCGTTGTCGCGCTCCTGCTCCTTGCCGGTCGGGACGAACGGCCACCACGTCCCCGTCTTGAAGCCGTAGATCCAGTAGACGGGGTGCTCCTCCCCGTCGAAGCGGAAGGCGGCGGCGAGAAGCTGCCCGCCGAAGCCGTGCGCCTCGAGCTCAGAGGCGACGGCATGTACGCCGGCGACCTGGTCCTCGATGTCGGAGTCGCGGACGATCAGCCACTCGAAGCCGAACGAGTCGGTCTTCCGGTCGAGGGTCGAACCGGCCTCCTTGGCGATGCCCTGGAGGAGCTCGTCGATGTCCCGCGTGACCTGCTCGAAATCACCGGCCGACAGCGGCTTGAAGATCGCTGCGGCCGCGCCTGCGGGCTTGAGCGAGCACTCCGTGTCGAGCGTGACGGCCGCGGTCGAGAGCGCGAAGATACGGTCGGCCGCCGGCTCCTGCAGCTTCTTGCGGCCGAAGATGATGTCGCCGAAGCGGGTCAGGACTTGCTGGACTCGTCGACGGGCTGCGCCGCCGGCTGCTCATCCGCCGCGTCGGTGGCAGGCTCGCCGTCGCCGGCCGCGATCTCCTTCTGCGTGTCGCCGGAGCCGACCTCTGCCTTGAGCTTCGCGAGCTCGTCGTCGACCTGCGATGCGGAGGAGATCTGCGCGAGCTCGCGGTCGAGCTGGGTCTGGTCGCCGGTCGTGAAGTCCTCGAGCGCCCCGCTCGACGTGAGCTCGTCGATCGCCGAGGCACGCGCCTGCATCTGCTCGGTCTTGTCCTTCGCGCGCTCGATGGCGAGGCCCGTGTCCTGCATGTTCTTGCCGATCCCGGTCGCGGCTTCGCCGACCTTGACCTGCGCCTCGGCCGCGGAGTACTGCGCCTTGAGGATCTCCTTCTGCGACCGGAAGGACTCGATCTTCGACTCGAGCGCCTGCTGCGAGTCGATCAGCTGCTGCTGCTGCTGCTCGAGCTGCGTGACCTGGCCGTCCATGCCCTGCAGCTGCCCCTGGGCGATGGCCTTCTTCTCGAGCGCCTGGCGCGCGAGATCCTCTCGGTTCGCGGCGACCGCCTGGCGCGCCTGCGTCTCGAGCTTGACGACGTTCTGCTCGAGCTTCTGCTGCTGCAGCTCGATCCGCTTCTTCGCCGTCACCACGTCGGCGGTGCCGCGCTTGACGTTCTGGAGCTGCTCGAGCATTTGCTCGTACGAGTAGTCGAGCGTCTGCGTCGGGTTCTCCGTGCGGTTGAGCAGCGAGGAGTACTTCGACTTGATGATCAGCGCTGTGCGCGACATGAGGCCGGCCATCCGTTTAGCCTAGCTGGCGTGCTCGTCGCGCGGAGCATGCATCCGGACTGGTTGTCGAACGCCTTCGCGGTCGCTCCCGAGGAGGGCGAGGCGGCGGTCTTCGTCGACTCCGGGGCAGACGTGACGCCGCTCGTCGAGGCGGTCGAGCGGTGGGGGAAGAAGCCGGTCGCGCTCCTACGGACGCACGCTCACCCCGACCACGTCGTGAACGAGGGGGAGCTCGCGGGCCGCTATTCGATCCCGGTGCTCGCAGAGCCGGGCGAGTGGAGGTGGGACGGGCTGGCAGTGCGCGCGCTGGCGACGCCCGGTCATTCCGACGACGGCCTCTCGTTCGTCATCGACGACGGGCTCGTCGCGACCGGTGACACGTTGTTCCGCGACGCCGTCGGCGGCGGAGAGGTCGATGCTGTTCGCCGGTCGGTGATGGACGTCCTCCTCGAGCTGCCCGACACGACCCGCGTCCTACCTGGGCACACGGAGGAGACGACGATCGGGCGCGAGCGTCGAGACAATCCGTTCATCCGTGTCTGGAGCGGCGCGGAGCCCGAGGGAACCGAGGAGGTCAGCGTAGGAGGCCGCCCGGCGACGCTCCTCGTCTGGTCACCCGACTACGACGGCAACGGCAAGGCGTGGGTGCGCTTCGACGACGGAACCGAGTCGATCGTCGGCGGCTCACGCGTCGAACGCGGCTGACAGGAACTGTCTCCAACAGACACGTCAGGTGTCTGACACCTAGACATGTCCGAAACGGACAGTAGGTTGCGCCGCGTGCGCCTGATCGTCGCCCGCTGCGAGGTGAAGTACGCCGGCCGCGTCTCGGCTCTGCTGCCGGAGGCCGTGCGGCTGCTCATCGTGAAAGCCGACGGCTCCGTCCTCGTGCACGACGACGCCGGCGGCTACAAGCCGCTCAACTGGATGACCGCTCCCACCTTCCTCGCCGACGAGGGAGACCGCCTCGTCGTGACGAAGCCGAAGAGCGACGACGCGCTCGAAATCCGGCTGTTCGAGGTGCTGAGCGACGTCGAGCACGACATGGGGGAGTCGGCGGCGCTGCAGAAGGACGGCGTGGAACGCGATCTGCAGGAGGCGCTCGCCGCCGCGCCCGACGCGCTCGGTGAGCCGTTGACCCTCGTGCGGCGGGAGTGGCAGACCGAGATCGGGCCGGTCGACCTCATGTGCCGCGACGGCGAAGGCGAGTGGATCGCGGTCGAGGTGAAGCGGATCGGGACGATCGAGGCGGTGGAGCAGCTGACGCGCTACCTCGACTTCATCCGCCGCGATCCGGCGAAGAAGAGCTGCCGCGGGATCCTCGCGGCCGAACGTCTCAAGCCCCAGGCCGTCGCGCTCGCCGAGACACGTGGTATCCGCTGCGCGGCGCTCGACCTTGCCGTCCTGCGCGGCGAGCGCGAGCCCGACCTGACGCTCTTCGCGGCCTAGCCCGTTCTCGGACGTGTCCGGTGTCTGACACCGGACGTGTGCCTAGTGGACAGCTGCTACCGCGGCGGCGACTCCGGCCTGCACACCTTCCGCGTGCGCGTACGCTGCCGAGCCGAGCAGGAGCATGACGCCGTCTCGTGTGCCGGCAAGCTCGAGCTGCTCGCGCGCATTGTCGGCGCCGACCCCGCCGCCGATCGCGGCGGTCGCCGGGCGCGCGGCCGCGATCTGCTCGCGCACCTCGTCGTCCGTGTCGAAGGTGCGCGGCGAGAAGGAGCCGACCTGCACGTAGTCCGCACCGAGCAATCGCGTCAGCTCGGCGATGACGCGCGCCGACACCGAGACCGGGCCCCCGCGGCGCCAGAAGGCTGAGCCGACGCGGTGGACGAAGATCGGCAGGCCGTACTCGCGCAGCCGCCCGATCGAGCCGAGCCCGGCAATGAAGGCGTTGACCATGAGCGCCCGCGCGCCGGCCGCGACGATCGCGTCGACATCGGCGCCCGTGACGTTCGCGGCGTAGAGGACGTGCTCCGGGATCGCAGCGTTGATCGCGCGAACGCGCTCAGGCGACGACCGCTGCAGCTCGTCGTCCTTGACCAGCACGGCGCCTCCGTGCGCGAGCTCCGCCGCGACCGCGGCCGCCTCCTGCGGCGTCAGGCCGAGCGCGGGCTTGACGATGGCACCGACCGAGACTCCCGCCGCGGCAGGGAACGCCGGCCCAGGCAGTCCTTCCGGCCACTCCACCATGACGAGGCGGCACCACTCGACGTCCCCGCGGTCCGCCCACTCGCCGGCGACGCAGGCGGCGAGGAGCTGCTCCGCGCTCGTCTCGCCGTCGAGCGCCGGGAACTCCACGGTGACGCGCTCTCCCTCCACCTCGACCACCCGCGCCCGTATCTGCTCCGGGCCGTCGGGCAGGCTCACCGACTGGAGGATCGCGAGCGTCTCGCCCCAGGCCGGCGGCCGGATTTCGTAAACCGCGCGCACCCTCGTATCGTAGGACCGTCGCGACGAAGGAGGACAGATGGCAGTGAAGTTGCACCGCTGTAGCGTCATGTGGGTCAAGGTCGGGGGCCATCCGTGCTGGCGAGTCCAGAAGGCGCTGGACGAATCGGGCGTCGAGTACGACGTCGTCAAGGAGGGCTCGTCGTTCAAAAGCTCGAGCCGCGAGCGGACACTCGAGAAGACCGGCCAGAAGCAGTTCCCCTGGATCGAGTTCGACGACGGAAGCGTCTACCGCGAGGAGTCGAAGGACATGGTGGCGACGATCCGCGACGGGAGGCTGGACGAAAAACGGCAAACGGCCTAGCTACACTGGGGCCGCCGCGGGGCTATAGCTCAGTTGGGAGAGCGCCTGGATCGCACCCAGGAGGTCGCCGGTTCGAGCCCGGCTAGCTCCATCGGAGAAGGCGCTGGAAACGGCGCCTTTTTCGTGGAGACGCTTCCCGCGCCGGGTGAGGGAATCGCGCCTCTGCGAAGCGTTTGCAAAGTCCGCCGCCGCGGCCGTCCAGTCCGGGAGAGACACTCGCCTGGGCCAGTGTTGCGGCATGACCCGTGAGACCCTGGTACCCGAAGGCGCAATGTCCGAGGGGGCGCCGGTTCGGCGCCCCCTCGGCTGTGTTACTCGTTCTAGCCCCTACGAGATTAGGGGGTTACAACTGACTCGCTCCGCACGCAGCCGCCTGCGCCGTTGGTGTGGAACCAGTCGGCGTTGCTGAACTCCTCCTGGGTGATGTAGTGGTCTCCGTTGATCGTCTGGTTGTAGAACATCCCGGGCGTGCCGCCCAGGTCCGTCCACGTGCCATTGCCGAACACGTAGGCGCAATCGTCACCGTTCTCGTTGCCGATAGCGTCGAACCAGCCGTTGAACGTGTTCGGATCGGTGATCGACTCCATGATCTCGTGACTCAGCGGGCTGACCTCGACGTCGGCGTCCATGGAGCTGGCGCTGCCATTGAAGTTCGGCGACTCGATCGTCCCATGACCTCCCGCGTCGGTGCCGCACGTGAACCCGACAGGCGAGTGGTAGATCGGGTACGGCATGTTCGCGTACACCGTGCCGGAGACCGGATAGTCCGGGCCGAACATGGTGTGGTATGCGCAGTAGCCTGCGCTCGGGTAGTGGTCGATCGTGCAGACGTTGCTCTTGCTCGCCGTCGATCCGGGGTTGAAGCACGACGCGACGTGCTTCGGCGTGAGCATCACGTACTCGTGGTTGTAGTCGCTCGGCAGGCCGAGGGCGGTGATGACGTTCTGGATCTCCGCCGTAATCTGGGCGTCGTCCAGACAGGCGGTGTAGCCGGAGCCGTCCGCGTAGATTCCGCTCGTGTCCAGCTTGCCCACGCTGCAGCCTCGAGGCTGGCCGCCCTTGGGGAGCGGATTGTGGTCGCGGATTACATTGCCCCGCGCGATGTTGTAGCTGATGCTCCCGTTGCTGCCGGAGTACTCGGTCGCCGTCGAGAAGACGTTCGTGTTGCTGCCGCTGGCGGCGGCGACATCCGCCAGGTACTGATTGATGGTGTTCCTGTAATCGCCGGGATTGGTATAGCCCGTCGGCTCCCAGTAGATCGGGGTGATGGTGGTCGGGCCGGGCATCACAGGCCCGCCGTGCCAGACCAGAGGCGGCGAGGCGCCGAGCGGGCTGGTCGGGTCACACGAAGGGCCTGAAATGGCCTGCGCGCTAATGATGCCGCTGAACCGGCCCATCTTCCCAGGAAGCTGAGACGCACAGGCGCCGGCTTGCGCGGTTCCCCCGGCAGCCGACCCTGTCGCGGTCAGCACGCCCGCCAACGCCATGCCCGCGGCGAGCAGTAAGAACAGCTTTCTCATCAGTCCTCCCCCTTCTCGACTTACAGGACCGCGAAGTATGCAAATTAGGAAGAACTGAAGTCGCGGTTCGCGCGGCGTCATAGAGCGCCGCCACGTCGCCACCTGCGGACACGGCGGCCGAGGAGGCTTCGAACGTGTCTTCGCTGCGCGATTTGTCCACGGGTTGCGACTGACGGCGAAGCCCGCCGCCGCATCGCACCCGGGAGGTCGCCGGTTCGAGCCCGGCTAGCTCCATCGCCGCGCGTACGCGCTAGTTCGAACCGGCCGCCGAGGGCTCCGGCCCCGTCCGGGCTCGGTCGGCTGCACCAGACACCGCAGCGCCCTCCTCGCGGCGGAGCCGTGGGACATGCGCGAGCGGGAGGAGCACCGTGAACGTCGATCCCTCGCCGAGCTGCGAGTCCACGATGATCTCGCCGCCCATGTGCCGGACGAGCTCACGGCTGATGTAAAGGCCGAGCCCGGAACCGCCGATCCCGCGCGTCATCGCCGGATCGAGGCGGTAGAACTTCTCGAAGATCCGCTGCTGCTCGTGGGCGGGAATCCCGAGCCCCTGGTCGGCGACCTCGATCGTGCCGCTGCCGCCCTGCATGCCGACCCGCACCTCGACGCGCCCGCCGCCCGGGGAGTACTTGATCGCGTTGTCGAGCAGGTTCGCGACCACCTGGCGGAGCCGCTCGCCGTCGGCGTCGACCTCGACCACGTCGGCCGGCGCCGTCACGGCGAGCTCGATCGCCTCCGGCTTCCGGACCTCGACCGCGCCGGCGACGCTCTTGCAGAGCTCGCCGATCTCCACGACCTCGCGGTGCAGCATGACCTCGTCGCGGTCGAGCTGTGCCGACACGAGCAGCTGGTCCATCACGAGCTTCAGCCGCTCGGCCTCGTCTTCGATCATCGCGAGGAACTGCGCGCTCATCTCCTCGCTGAGCTCGTGCTCGGAGTGCCGCAGCGTCCGCACCGCCCCGTACACCGCGGCGAGCGGCGTGCGCAGCTCGTGAGCCGCCGTGGCCACGAAGTCGGCGCGCAGCCGCTCCAGGCGCATGTCCTCGCTCACGTCCCGGAGGACGACGACCCGCCCGCCGTCGAACGGCGTCTCCGCGAAGGTCAGCCACCGCTCTCGGCCCGCGAGAGAGACCGGGCGCGGTCCCGCCACCGTCACGTTGCCGTGCCCGAGCTCCTCGAGCACGCCTCCTATGTCGGCACCGGCGAGGAGAGAGTTCGCCGCGGGATTCGCGTACCGCACCGCGCCGTCCCCGTCGAGCAGGAGCACGGCGTCGCGCACGTGCGCGAGCGCGCGTGCCGCATCCGCGCCCTCCTGCGCCTCCTGTCGCGCCTCGCGCTCCTCGCGCACGAGCCCGAGTAGCCGCCGCGGCACCGAGAGCAGCAGCCCGATCGTGAGTGCGAGCGCGAGTGCGCCGATGATGCCGAGAAACACGAACGAGCCGACCAGCGTGCCGTGCTGCTCGTCGTGCGAGCGCTGGACGACGGCCGCTGCGTCGGCGATCAGCGCCTTCGAGGCCCCGCGCAGGTGGTCGAAGTGGTCCTTTCCGATCAGCGTGTTCGCGGCGGCCTGCTGCCGGCCGGCAGACCCGCTTTGTACGAGCGCGACTTGATGTGCGTAGTACGACTGGAGGGCGTCCACTTCCCGCGTCATCCGGGCGAGGTCCGCCGGGATGCGCGGGTCGAACGACTGGTCCTTCCGGATCAGCGCGAGCTCGAGCTTCGTCAACCTGACCCCTTCGCGATACGGCTTGAGCGTCGCCGGGTTCCCGGTCAGCACATAGCCGCGGACACCTGTCTCCTCGTTCAGCATCTCGTTGGCGAGATCCTCGGTGACGGCGAAGAACGGCCCCGCCTGGTCGATGAAGCGGTGATTCCCGAGCGAGTAGATCCGCCAGGTCGCGAACACTCCCGCGGCGACGAGCGCGAGGATGACCACGATCAGCAGGGCCAGCGCCCCGAAGACGGGCTGTCGTGCGACTCGATCGGGGTCAGTCTCGGCCAAAACGGAGCTCCCAGACGTCGTCGGCGCTCCCCCGGGCGAGCTCGTCGAGATCCTCACGAAGCCGGTCCGCGAGCCGAACGGGGTCGAACGGCTTCGTGACGTAGTCGACGGCTCCGGCGGCGCGACCGCGCGCGAGGTCGGCCGGCGACGTGCGCGCCGAGACGAACACGAGCGGGACGTCGCGCGTTGGCTCAGCCGTGCGCAGTTCCTCGGCGACCTCGAAGCCGCCGAGATCGGGCAGCATCACGTCGAGCAGGATGAGGTCGAAGCGCTGCTCCGGCGCGCGCTCGAGAGCCTCGCGGCCGGTCGAGGCCGTGGTCACGTCGAAGCCCGCCACGCGGAGATTGAAGGCAACGAGCATCTGCATCGCCGGGTCGTCCTCGACGACGAGCACCTGCGGCTGCCTGGCTTCGCCCTCGGTCGGCTCGCCGCCGGCGGCCGCCGAAAGCCGCGAGCGGTCCCTCCGGTGCGCCTCCGGCGCCTCCGGATCGTCCTCGCCGAAGAAGATCGGTAGCGCCGCCCCCAAG
Source organism: Gaiellaceae bacterium (assembly GCA_036497525.1). GTDB lineage: Bacteria > Actinomycetota > Thermoleophilia > Gaiellales > Gaiellaceae > Palsa-739. The sequence goes on along the minus strand of DASXJG010000110.1, from coordinate 10,454 downwards.
ACGCGCGAAGGTTACCCGCGAAACCCCTCGTGGACAAGCTTTACGACGTGCAGAAGCCGGTGCGGCTCTGGTTGAGGCAGAGCAGGCCGAGCAGGTTGTCGTCGCCGTCGACCACGATCACGCGCCGGTGAGGGCTCGCGGCGGTGCGCTCGAACGCCTCGTCGGCCGACGCGTCGGGCGGAAGCGTCTCCGGCTCGTTCACGGCGTAGTCGAGCGCGAGGTCGGCCGGCGCGGCGTCATCGGGAATTGCCGTGACCGCCCCTCTGAAGGCCTGACCATCCGCGAGTAGGACCATCTGCACCTTCGGATTGGCGAGTTGGCTGCGCACCTCGCCGACCGAGGCGTCGCCGGCCAGCGTCTTCGGGTTGCGCAGCATCAGGTCCGCGGCGGAACCGGTCACGCCTGGATCCTACGCATGCCTCGCCTCCGTTGTATGCTCGCAAGGCGCATAGGCAATGCATCGGCATTCAACGAGGCGAGGGGATCGTCGCGACTGAGTTCACCAGGGCGGATTTGTTGCGTCGCGGGGCTGTAGGCGCGCTGCTCGTATCGGCGTCGGGACTGACGGCATTCGCCGGCGCCGCCTCGGCCGCGACGATCCCCGATGCCGACCTGGCGTATCTGCGCCTGCTGATCGCGGGGGAGTTGCTGGCGCTGGACTTCCAGGACCGGGCGCTGGCGAGCGGCAAGCTTCGCCACGACGCACGTCCCGTGTTTCGCAAGATGCGGGCGGACGAGAAGGCGCACTACACGAAGCTCGCGAACGTGCTGACCGCGGCCGGCGGGACGCCCGCGACCGCCGGCGACATCGACTTCTCCTATCCCAAGGGGAGCTTCCACGGAGAGGGATCGATCCTGAGGTTGGCGGAACAGATCGAGCGCTTGCTGGTCGGTGCCTATCTCGGGGCGGTCGAGAACGTCGAGACACCGGAGCTGCGGCAGCCGATCGGGCAGATCGCGGCGAACGAGGCGCAGCATGCGGGCGCGGTGGCTGAGCTTGCGGGCGGGGGTGTAATCGGCAGGGCATTCGCGCCAGCGCTGCAGATGGCCGCGGCGTCGGATGCCCTCGACCGGTTCGAGAGCTGATGCCCAAGCAGGAGTACACGGCAGGCGAGGCGGCGGCGGCGCTCGGGATCAGCCTCGACACGCTGCGGCGCTGGGACCGAGCCGGGCGTCTCCGGGTGACCCGTGACGACAACAACCGGCGGCTCGTGTCGGCGCAGGAGATCGACCGGCTTCGCGGCGATGTCCAGGGGGCACATCTCAGCGCCCGCAATCGCTTCCAGGCGACGGTGACCGACGTGAAAGTGGAGGGACTCATGGCACAGGTGGAGCTCGTCGTCGCCGACCCCGTACGGCTGGTCGCGATCGTGACCCGGGACGCGGTTGAGGAGTTGCGGCTGAAGAAGGGAATGGCCGCGACAGCGATCGTCAAGTCGACCAACGTGATGGTGCAGAGCTAGATGAAGCGCATCGTCGTCTTCCTGTCCCTGTTCGCGCTTCTCGCCGCGCCGGCCGCGTCCGCAACACGGCACGCCGCAGCGCGGTCGCAGATCACGGTCTACGCCGCCGCCTCGCTGACCAATGTCTTCCCGACGATCGACAAGACCGAGAAGTACTCCTTCGGTGGTTCGAACACCCTGGCGGCGCAGATCACGCAGGGCGCGCCCGCGGACGTGTTCGCCTCGGCCAATATGACGCTCCCCAAGCAGCTCTTCCAGAAGGCGCTGTGCTCGAAGCCGGTCGTCTTCACCCGCAACACGCTGGTGATCGTCGTGCCGAAGTCGAACTCGGCACACATCCGCAGCGTCTACGACCTGACGAAGTCCGGCGTCAAGCTCGACATCGCCGCTCCCGGCGTGCCGGTCGGCAGCTACACGCTGCAGGTCCTGAAGAACATGAACCTGTCGTCGGCGGTGCTGAAGAACGTCGTCAGCCAGGAGACCGACGTGCGCGAGGTCCTGGCCAAGGTCGCGCTCGGCGAGGCTGACGCGGGGTTCGTCTACTCGACCGACGCGAAGACGGTGCCGGGCAAGGTGACCGTGATCAAGGTGCCGGCGTGGGCGCAGCCGAAGGTGCAGTACGGGATCTGCATCGTCTCGCACAGCGACGACAAGACCGACGCGAAGGCTTTCATCAAGCACGTGCTGAGCAAGGCGGGGCAGAGGAAGCTCCACAGGTTCGGCTTCCTGGCACGCGTCAAGCCGACGAAGAAGAACTAGTTGAAGCGCGCCATCGGCTACGGCCTCTTCGTCGCGGTCGCGGTCGTCGCGCTCGCCTTCCTGCTGCTGCCGATCGTCGGCATCTTCGTCCACACCTCGCCCGGCAAGGTGCTCGGGCAGCTCTCGAGCCCCGTCGTCAAGGACGCCTTCGTCGTCACACTGAAGACGAGTCTGATCGCCCAGGCGCTGATTATCCTCTTCGGCACGCCGACCGCCTATCTGCTCGCGACTCACCGCTTCGTGGGCCGCTCGTTCGCGATCACCCTCGTCGAGCTGCCGCTCGTGCTGCCGCCCGCGGTCGCCGGCCTGGGCCTGCTGGCGGCGCTCGGACGGGAAGGCCTGCTCGGTTCCAGCCTGAGTGCGCTCGGGGTGACGCTTCCCTTTACGCAGAGCGCCGTCACGGTCGCGGTCGCCTACGTCGCGAGCCCGCTCTACATCCGGCAGGCGATCGCCTCCTTCGAGGCGACGGATCCGCACCTGACCGCCGCCTCCCGCACGCTCGGGGCCGGTCCCGTGCGCACCTTCTTCCGGGTGGTGGTGCCGCTCGCGCGCGGCGGCCTGATCGCGGGGCTCGCGCTCTCGTTCGCGCGTGGGCTGGGCGAGTTCGGGGCGACGATCATGTTCGCCGGGAGCCTGCGAGCGGTCACGCAGACGCTGCCGCTCGCGATCTACGCCGAGTTCGCCGTGAACTTCGACACATCGCTGGCGATGGGCGGCGTGCTCGTCTTGATCAGCGCCCTCCTGCTCCTGACGCTCAGAATCGGACTCTCATGGCAACGCTCACCCTCGAGCAGGTCACCGTCCCTCTTCGGGCTTTCGAGCTCCGCCTGAGCCTCGCGGTCGACTCGACCTTCGCCCTCGTCGGCCCCTCGGGCGCCGGCAAGAGCACCGTGCTCAACGCGATCGCCGGGCTCGTGAAACCGGCCGGCGGCGCGATCCGGTGTAACGACGAGACCTGGTTCGATGCGGAGAGGGGGGTCTCGATGCGGCCGGAGGAGCGGCGGGTCGGGCTCGTCTTCCAGGACTACGCGCTCTTCCCGCACCTGACCGTGCGCCAGAACGTCGAATACGCGCGCCGCCACGCCGCCGACGAGTACCTCGACCGGTTCCAGATCAGGCACCTGGAGCACGCACGTCCCGGCAGCCTCTCGGGCGGCGAGCGCCAGCGTGTCGCGCTCGCCCGCGCCCTCGCGCGCGACCCCGAGATCCTGCTCCTCGACGAGCCGCTCGCGGCGCTCGACGCCCACACCAAGGCGGACGTGCGGGCCGAGCTGCAGCAGCTGCTCGGCGGTCTCGAGATCCCGACCCTGCTCGTCACGCACGACTTCGAGGACGCCGCTGCGCTGGCCGATCGCGTCGGCGTGCTCGTGGAGGGACGCCTTCGCCAGGAGGGCGCCCCGGCCGAGCTCGTCGCGCAGCCCAAGGACCCGTTCGTCGCCTCCTTCACCGGCGCGAACCTGCTCCACGGTTGGACGGACGGCCCAGACGGCAGCACCACCGCTGTCCGGCTCGAGGACGGCACCGTCGTCGCGACCACCGACGGCGGCTACGGGGCTATCACGCTCGCGGTCTATCCCTGGGACGTCACGGTCTCGACGCACCGTCCCGACGACTCCGCCATGAACGTGATCGCCGGAACGATCACCGCGGTCACCGAGCTCGGGAACCGCGCGCGCGTCACGATCGGCCCGATCAGCGCGGAGATCACCGTCGACTCGCTCCACAGGCTCGGCCTTCAGCCGGGCCGGCCTGCGTACGCCAGCTTCAAGGCGACGGGGACGCGCATCGTCGCCAGCCGCCCACCCGAGACTCCGAGTTAGGGGCGCAGGCCCCCGCCCGGGCCTGCGTCTCACGCGGCGCTCAGTTGAAGGTGCCGAACGCGGCCGGCGGTGGCTGGCCGCTCCGGCCCGGCGGGCCGTGCTGCATGACCTGGAACGAGCTGTCGAGATGGATCTCGACCTTGCTCCCGTCCGACTTCGTCACGGTTACCTCGTACCCCTTGCCGAAGTAGTCGGTCGTGACGTCGCCGGCGGTTCCCTCGCCGACGGCCTTGACCGCGGCCGCCTGCGCCTTTGCCGCGTCGTCGCCGGTCACCGGCTTCTCCGCGTCCTCGTGGGCCGCCGTCCCCGGCGCCGGCATGTTCCTGAGGGCAGGCGGTGGCTGCCCGGCCGTCGTCGGGTTCGTGGTGGTGCCCGAGTGGGAGGTCGCGGCGCCGGCGACAGCGGCTCCGCCGACGGCTGCGCCGGTGAGGGCTGCCACGCCGAGTGCCACTTGCTTGACCTTGCTGAGCATCGTGTGCTCCTTTCGCTCGACCGGGCATCGCCCGGGTTCACGAACCACGATGCGGCCGGCGGGTTGGAGCGCACTTCGGCGTGGCTGGGAAGGTGCTGAGGATCGACGCTGAGCCCTTTCCCAGGTAATTCACAGGAAGCGGTGGCAAGGTGCGGTCATGAGCGATGCGGGCACCAACGGCGGCGGCAGGATCCTCGTCGTCGACGACGAGCCGTCGATCGTGGACGCGGTCGCCACGGCACTCCGGTACGAGGGCTTCGAGGTACGGGAGGAGGGGACGGGCCGCGGCGCGATCACGGCGGTCACCGACTTCGAGCCGGATCTCGTCGTGCTCGACTGGATGCTGCCCGACCTCGACGGCGTCGAGGTCGGCCGCCGGCTGCGAGAGCGCGGCTTCAAGACCGCGATCCTGTTCCTCACCGCGAAGGACGCCGTCGAGAACAAGGTCGAGGCGCTGCGGGCCGGCGGGGACGACTACGTCACGAAGCCGTTCAGCCTCGCCGAGGTCGTCGCGCGCGTCCAGGCCATCCTGCGCCGCACCTCCGGCGAGCTGCCGGGAGACGTGCTCCACTTCGCCGACGTGACGCTGGACGAGGCGAGGCACGAGGTTCGCCGCGGCGAGGCTCGCGTCGACCTGACGGCGACCGAGTTCTCGCTGCTCCGCTACTTCCTCCTCAACCCGCGGCGCGTGCTCTCCAAGGGGCAGATCCTGCAGAACGTCTGGCGCTACGACTTCGGCGGCAACTCGAACGTCGTGGAGACGTACGTCAGCTACCTCCGCAAGAAGCTCGACGCGCTCGGGCCGCCGCTGATCCGGACGATCCGGCAGGCGGGCTACATGCTCGAAGCCGAGGAGTAGCCCGGTGCGCCGGCTCTCGCTGCGGGCGCGGCTGCTGCTCGGCGTCGTCCTCCTCGCGGCGCTCGGGCTGATCGCCGCGGACGTCGCGACGTACAGGTCGCTGCGCTCGTTTCTCGTCCACCAGGTGGACGTCCGCCTCGAGGCGGGGCATGGCGGGGCGGAGGGAGGGCCTGGGCCGCCGCCGCAGGGCATCGACTGGGTCGGCGTGGGATCGCTCGACGGCCAGGTCCGGGGCCGCTGCCTCGTCAGCGACTGCTCGCCGCCACGACTGCCGACGACGATCCGCGTGGCCGATCATCCAAATGCGCACGGTGAGCGGACCGCCTACCTCACCGTCTCCTCGCGCAATCACGAGGACGAGTACCGGGTGCGCGCCTCGATCGAGCCCCAGAGTCCTGACAGCGTCCTGTTCGTGGCCACGTCGCTGGGCGGCGTGAATAGCACGCTGCACCGCCTGTTGTTCATCGAGCTGCTTGCGACGGCGGCCGTGCTCGCCGCGCTCGCCGCTCTGGGCCTCTGGGTGGTGCGCTTCGCGCTGCGTCCTTTGCGCGAGATCGAGCTGACGGCGGAGGCGATCACGGCCGGAGATCTCTCACGCCGGATCGAGCATCCCGATCCGAGGACCGAGGTCGGCCGGGTCGGGAGCGCGTTGAACGCGATGCTCGACCGGATCGAGGCGTCGGACCGGCGCCTGCGCCGCTTCGTCGCCGACGCGTCGCACGAGCTGCGCACGCCGCTGGCCGCCGTGCGTGCCTACGCCGAGCTGTTCGAGCGCGGCGCGGCCAGCCGGCCCGAGGATCTCCGGCGGTCGATGTCCGGGATCACGCGCGAGTCGGAGCGGATGAGCCTGCTCGTCGACGACCTGCTTCTCCTCGCCCGGCTCGACGAGGGTCGCCCGCTCGAGCGGAAGGCCGTCGACCTCGCGAAGCTCGTCGGAGAAGCGGTCGACGCGGCCCGAGTCGTCGAGCCGGACCGGCCGATCGACGTCTCGGTCGAGCCGGCGACGGTGACGGGCGACGAGGCTCGCCTCCGTCAGGTGCTCGACAACCTCTTCGCCAACGCACGGTCGCACACGCCCACCGGCACCCCCGTCTCCGTCCATCTCCAGCGCGTGGACGGCCGGGCGAGGCTGAGCATCGCCGACCACGGCCCCGGGCTGACGGAGGAGCAGGCGACGCGCGTGTTCGAGCGGTTCTACCGCGCCGACACCTCCCGCTCGCGGGCGAGCGGAGGCGTCGGCCTGGGGCTTGCGATCGTCGCCGCCGTGACCGAGGCGCACGGAGGGACGGCCGAGGTCGCGCCGACGCCGGGCGGCGGCGCGACCTTCGTGGTGACACTGCCGCTCGCCTAGGCGGCCAGGTCTTCGCCGAGAGGCGCCGCAAACGAGTAGATCGGGGCTTCGTCCTCGCGTCGGTCGAGCCTGAACGGGACGTGCATGATCGCGGCCACGGCGAGCACGATGCCGAGGTCGAGGATCGCGATGAGGAAGATGGCGGTGTTGAGGGACATATCGCTCCTTGCGGCTCGTTGTCTGATCTCTCCAGACTCGCGCGCCGTTCTGAGCCGGCCCTGAACCCGGCCTGTGAAAGTAGTGAGAGGGGCCGCTTGCGCGGCCCCGTTCTCAGCTGACTCGATCGTCCGGCCGATCCATGCGGAAATCGAACCGCGCGATGATCCCGGGATCGCCTCCGATGGGAAAATCCGGATCGGGATCCCGCGTTGCGACCCAGGCGTACTCGTGCTCCGGGTAGGCGACGACATCGGGGAAGCTGCCGGCGCTCATGGCGAGGATCCGGGCCGGCTCGTCGTGCGGATTGCCGAAGGCGTGCACGCCGGCTCGCCCCTCTGGGCAGAACACGAAGTCGCCGGGAGCGAGCTGCTCCTCTCCTTCCATGTCCCTCCAGACGGGGCGGCCGCTGAGGACGAAGAACATCTCCTCAGCGCCGTAGTGCATGTGCATCCGCATGCCCGGCGCGCCGGGCCTCAGCTCCCACAGGGTCGCCCCCATTCGAGCGTCCTGCGGACGCCAGAAGGCGCGGTGGGCAAGTCCGGTTCCCTCGCCCTCGCTGTCCCAGGGGACGTCGGCGAACAGGTTCTGACGATTCATTTGTTCCTACCTCCAGTGCGCTAGCGGTTGCAGCAGAGGCGATCCACCCGCCACCGGCGGCCGGACGCCATGCCCGAATCAGAAGCCGCTAGCGCGCTGCCGGATCCACGGAGCCGATCCTAGACGAAGGGTTTTCGGACGCGCGATTCGATCGACCGCCACTACCATGCGAAGCTTGACGATCACCGACCGCCCCGAAGACAGCCTCGCGGTGCACGGAATGCGCGTCGCGGGGCGCGTGCTCCGTAATCCGACGACGTCGCAGCTCTACACCGCCGCGCTCGAGCGCGGGGAGGCCGTGCTCGGCGAAGAGGGGCCGCTCGTCGTCGACACCGGCCGCTTCACCGGGCGATCGCCGAAGGACAAGTTCATCGTGCGCGAGCCGGGCTCCGAGGATCGCATCTGGTGGAGCGACACGAACGGCGAGATCTCGCAGGAGCACTTCGACGGGCTGCGCGCGAAGGTCGTCGCGCACCTCGAGGGCGGCGACGTGTACGTGATCGACGCGTTCTGCGGGGCCGACCCGAAGCACCGGTGTGCCGTGCGGGTCCTGACGACGCACCCGTACCACGCGCTCTTCGCGAAGACGATGTTCATCGAGCCCACCGATGCGGAGCTCGCGGACTTCGAGCCGGGCGTGCTCGTCCTGCACGAGCCCGAGGTCGAGGCCGACCCGCAGCGTGACGGCACGCGCACCGAGGTCTTCATCTGCCTCCACCCGACGCGCGGCGAGATCCTGATCGGCGGCACGTTCTACGGCGGCGAGATCAAGAAGTCCGTCTTCACGCTGATGAACGACCGGCTCCCGCTCGAGGGCGTCATGCCGATGCACTGCTCCGCGAACGTGTCACGGGACGGCGAGGACGTCGCGGTTTTCTTCGGCCTCTCCGGCACCGGCAAGACGACGCTCTCCGCGGAGCCGTCGCGCCTCTTGATCGGGGACGACGAGCACGGCTGGGGCGACGAGGGTGTCTTCAACTTCGAGGGCGGCTGCTACGCGAAGACGATCCGGCTCTCCGCCGAAGCCGAGCCGGAGATCTGGAACGCCGTGCACAGCTTCGGCACCGTGTTGGAGAACGTCGTCGTCGACGAGCGCGGGGTTCTCGACCTCGACGACGACTCGAAGACCGAGAACACGCGTGCGGCATACACGCTCGACCGGATCGCGAACGCCCTGCCGGCGAAGCGCGCGGGCCATCCCCGCTCGGTGATCTTCCTTGCGGCTGACGCGTTCGGGATCCTGCCGCCGATCGCGCGGCTCACGCGCGAGCAGGCGCTCTTCTTCTTCCTGTCGGGCTACACCTCGAAGCTCGCCGGCACGGAGCTCGGCGTGACCGAGCCGCAGCCGACGTTCTCGACCTGCTTCGGCGCGCCCTTCTGGCCGCAGCGGCCGACGGTCTACGCGAAGCTGCTCGGCGAGAGGCTCGACCGGCACGAGGCGACGGTATGGCTGATCAACACCGGCTGGACCGGCGGCCCGTTCGGGGAAGGGCACCGGATGCCGATCCAGGCGACCCGCGCGCTGCTCGATGCGGTGCTGTCGGGCGAGCTCCACGACGTCGAGCTCCGCACGGATCCGGTCTTCGGCTTCGAGGTGCCGGTGACGGCGCCGGGAGTCGACGAGTCGCTGCTCGACCCGCGCTCGACGTGGGCTGATCCGGAGGCGTACGACCGCAAGGCGCGCGAGCTGGCGCAGATGTTCGTCGACAACTTCGCGACGAAGCACGCCGACGCGCCGCCCGAGGTCGCTGCGGCCGCGCCGAAGCCCTAGCCCGAACCCGGGCTGTCATACTTCGCTCGTGAGCGTGAAGCGGAAGCTTCTCGCAGGATTCGCGGTTTTCGTCGTGGCCGCGGGCGTTACCGGCGCCGGACTGGCCGCGAGCGGTCACGGTGGCAGTGTGCGGCCCGGCCCGAGCCGGCTGGTCCTGAAGGGCACGACTCGTGCCGCGTTCGTCCGCGCGACCGCGCAGTACCTCGGAACCGACGTCGCCACGCTACGGCACGAGACGAAATCGGGGCGGACGCTGGCGGACATCGCGAACGCGACGCCCGGCAGGTCGGAGAAGCAACTCACCGCCCTGCTCGTCGTAGCCGGGAGCTCGAAGCTGCTGATGCTCTCGGACGGGGCGATGTCGACTGCGAAGCGGCAAGCGCTCCACGCCCTGGTCGGCCATCGGATCACCGGCTTCCTGAACGACACGTGCGCGCTCGCCTTCGGCGCTTTCGCCAGGCATCTGGCCGGCTGCCCGGGCATGACCGGCGTCTGACAGGCCTCCTAGCGATGCCGCGTGCGGGCGCGGCCTTCCCGCGCCCGTAGCTTCCAGCGGCGCACCTCCGCCTTCCGTAACAGCGCGTCGTGGCGCATGGCGATCGCGCGCAGCTCCCCCTGGAGCTTCCGCCAGCTGTGGAGGCGCTCGTACGGCAGCTCTCCGGTCTCGACCGCTTTCAGGACGGCGCACCCGGGCTCGTGCTTGTGCGAGCAGTCGCCGAACCGGCAGTCGGCCGCGAGCTCTTCGACGTCCGCGAACGTCGCGTCCAGGCTCGCTTCGCCGACGTCCCAGAGCTGCAGCTCGCGGAGGCCGGGTGTGTCGATCACGAGCCCGCCGTCCGGAAGCTCGAGCAGTTGGCGGTGGGTCGTGGTGTGCCGGCCCTCGTCGTCGTCGTCGCGGGTCTCGCGCGTCACCATCACCTCCTGGCCGAGCCAGAGATTGACCAGCGTGGACTTGCCGACGCCGGACGATCCGAGCAGGACGGCCGTCGTGCCCGCAGCGATGCGCGCGCGGAGCGCGTCGCAGCCCTCGCCGGTCACGGCCGAGACGACGTGGACGGGGACTCCGACCGCGACGGCCTCGACTTCCGCCACCAGCGCCCCGGGGTCGTCGAGGCGGTCGGCCTTCGTGAGCACGATCTCCGGGGTCGCGCCGCTCTCCCAGATCGTGACCAGATAGCGCTCGATCCGGCGCGGCTCGAGGTC
>DASXJG010000109.1:0-27503 GCA_036497525.1 Gaiellaceae bacterium | reverse complement strand
CTGGATCGCGGGACGCAGGGTGAGGACGACGTTGTCGCCGTGCACGGTCTGCCCGCCGAGCTTGTCGAGCTCCTGCTTGAGCGTGTTGCTGAGGTTCGTGTTCGCGCCGGTGAGGTAGTCGTCGAGCGACTCCTCGAGCCCCGTCGTCGTGCCGGCCGCGGTGGAGTAGCCGATCACCTGCGGCGCGAGGTTGGTCGCGGGGTAGCGACGGGTGAAGATCGTGAGGCCGTTCTTCCGGTGCCTGCGGTTCGTCGCAAGGACGCCGCCGCCCGCGCCGAGGATCTTGCCGCGGTCGACAGTGAGCCGCGCGACGAGCGCTGTCGTGTTGCCCTTCCGGTTGGCGAGGTCGGCCCGGGCCCAGGTCTGCCAGTACGTCGTCGAGACGATGAGGACGGCGAGCAGCACGAGCGCGACGACGGAAATGTGGCGAAGCTGAGTGTTCACGGTCCGGACTCCTGCCGGTTCGCTCTGTGCGAGATCAGCATCAGCCCGGCGACGAGCAGGAAGTTGGCGACGATGCTCGACCCGCCGTATGAGACGAAGGGGAGCGTGATGCCCGTGAGCGGGATCACCCGGGTGATGCCGCCAACGATGACGAACGTCTGAAACGCGAACCCGAAGCTGAGGCCGGCCGCGAGGAGCTTCGAAAAGCCGTCGGTTGCGGCGAGCGCGACCCTGAAGCCGCGCAGCACGAAGGCCATGTATAGGAGCAGCAGGGCTGCGATGCCGACCAGCCCAAGCTCCTGGGCGAGCGCCGAATAGATGAAGTCCGTGTTCAGGTCGGGAACGACCTGCTGTCCGGTCCGCCCGGCGACGATTCCGTGGCCCAGCCCGGTGCCCCCGAAGCCCCCATGTGCGATCGAGTAGAGCGACTGCAGGATCTGGTAGCCGCTCGAGTCCGCGTGCTTGTAGGGGTCGAGCCAGACGTTCACACGCTCCTGCACGTGCGGCGTCACCTGCGTGACGGCGAGAGAGCCGACGACGAAAAGGGCGAGCGCGGCCGCGACGAACGAAAGCCGCGCAGTCGCGACGTAGACCATCGCAAGGAAGATCCCGTAGTACAGGAGCGCGCTCCCGAGGTCGTTGGTAACGAAGAGGAGGAGCATCGCGGCACCCCAGATCACGAGCAGCGGCCCCCAGTCCTTCAGCCTTCCCTGGGCGAGCACCTCACGCTTCTCCCGCAGGTACGCGGCGAGGAAGACGATCAGGGCAATCTTCCCGAGCTCGCCCGGCTGGAACTGGAGCGAGCCGACGTGGATCCAGAGCCGCGAGCCGTTGATCGGCTCGCCGATCACGGGCAAGCGCGGCAGGAAGAGAAGGACGAGCGCGGTGACGCCGAAGACGTACTTGTACTGCTCGAGCACGCGGTAGTCCCTGTGCAGCCAGAAGAGCGTCGCAGCGAACACGGCGACGCCGATCACGATCCAGAGCCCTTGCCGGAAGGCGTTGCTCGGCGGCCCGAGGCGGTAGATCTCCGTCACGCCGATCGCCGTCAGCAGCGCTGCCATCGGCAGCAGGTACGGGTCGGCGAGCGGCACCGTGATCCGCGCGACCATGTGACCCACGAGGTAGAGGCCGAAGAAGAACGCCGCATAGCCGAGCGAGCCGCCCGAGATCTGCGAGTTGAGCGCGATGTAGACCGTGGCGAAGCCGGTCGCCGTCAGGACGCCGACCGTGAGGAGTGCTGCGAGCTCGCGGTTGCGAAGGCTCAGCGGAGCAGCCTCCAGACGATCAGCGCGGCCGCGATCCCCAGCAGGACGAGCGCGAGCAGGACGATCCGGACACGGCGCGCATCGGGCGCGGGAGCGGCCGAGTCCGCCTCAGCGGCCGGCTCGTCCCGTTCCACGTACTCGCGCGTCTCCTCGTCCGGCTCCTCAGCGTCGATCGCGGGCATCGAGACCGTGTCCTCGAGGCTCGTCGCCAGGGCCGCCGCCATCCGGAACGCGACGGCGGTGATGTTGTCCTCGCCGCCGCCGCGGTTCGCCGCGGAGACAAGCCCCTTGACGGCCTGCTCGAGGTCGTCCCGGTTGCGGTGCACGAGCTCGAGGATCTCCTCGTCGTCGACCATGTCGGTCAGCCCGTCGGAGCAGATCAGGAAGATGTCGCCCTCGTCGGCCTCGATCGTGAAGCTGTCCACGTCCACGTCGGGATCCGTCCCCACCGCGCGCGTGATCACGCTCCGCTGCGGGTGGATCTGGGCTTCCTCCTCGGAGAGCTTCCCGCTCTTCATCAGCTCGTTCACGAGCGAGTGGTCGTCGGTGAGCTGTTCCATCGTGTCGCCGCGGACGAGGTAGGCGCGCGAGTCGCCGACGTGGCCGATCACGACGGTCATCCCGTCGACGAGGGCGACGGTCATGGTCGTGCCCATGCCGGAGGCGGTGGGGTCGTTCGAGGCACGGTCGTAGATGAGGCGGTTGGCCTCCTGGATGAGCGCATCGACCTGGGCGGGGCCGTCGAGGCCGTTCGAGTCGCCGCGCTTCAGCGCCCCTGCCGCGAGCCCCGACGCGACCTCGCCCGCCTGGGCGCCCCCCATCCCGTCGGCCACGGCGAAGAGCGGCGGCGAGACGACGTAGTCGTCCTCGTTGTGGCGCCGCCGGCGCCCCGTGTCGCTCGCAACTGCGTACGCGGCTACGGGCACGTCACTCCGCCTCCACCCGGAGGTCGGTCTCGCCGACGCGGAGGACGTCGCCCGGGTCGAGCCGCTGCGCGCCCATGACGCGCGCTCCGTTGACATACGTGCCGTTCGTCGAGTCGAGATCCTGCACCCAGACGCCGTCGCCGCGCGACTCGATCCGGGCATGGCGGGCCGAGGCGAAGTCGTCGCCTTCGAGCACGAGGTCGTTCTGCCCGCCGCGGCCGAGGGTCAGCGGCGCGGAGTTGACCGGGAACTCGTCACCTTCGTCGAGGCTGGGGCTGCGCTGGACTACGAGCCGCACAGACCTGGTTCTCGAGGCCGAGCGCCCCAGCCCCGCCGCTGCGGCGGCTCCGGGCGTGAGGATCATGCTGTCCTGGCTCGGCGCCTGGCGCTCCTGCCGCCCCGCCGAGCGGATGACGCGGATCACGAAGAGGTAGAGCAGCACGATGAACGCGATCTTGAGCGCGAGCAGCAGCTCCGCGACACCGGTGGTGGCTACAAGCTGCACGGAATCGCTATTCCCGCTCGGTCGAGAAGGTGAGCGTCGTCTCGCCGACGGTGAAACGCGAGCCGTCGCCGAGGCGCGCGCGCTGTACGCGCTTGCCGTCCACCTCCGTCCCGTTCGTCGAGCCGAGGTCGACGAGCCAGTAGACCGGGCCCTCCTGCACGATCTCAGCGTGCCGGCGGGACACGTTCGGATCCTCGATCTGGACGTCGGCGTCACGCGAGCGGCCGAGGACGGAGCGCTTCTGGTCGAGAACGCGTCGCTCGCCGTTCCAGCTCAGGACCGCGACCTCTCGCTCGACCCCCAACTCGGCCAGCGAAGCTGCCTCGGTCGGCTGCGTCCGCGGCTTGTAGATCATCGTCGCGCCCGGAACCGCGGCTTCAGGGGCGGGAGCCTCCTCCTCGGCGCTGCGGCCGTGCTGCGCCATCCGCGTCGCGATGCCGAACTCGCCGACGCCGAGGTCCTCGTCGGTCTCGAAGAGGATGCGCGGCGGCGTCAGGAGCGCGTAGTTCTCGCGCGCCGCGTGCTCGGAGAGGTACTCCTCGAGCTCCGACACGAGCGAGTTCTCGTAGCCCTCGAACTGCTCGCGGTCGCCCGGGGAGAGATAGATGGTGTACTCGTTGGGGACGTAGACGTTCCGCACCGAGGCCGAGCGGTGCTCGTCCATCTCCTTCGCGAGCTTGCGGGCGAGCTCGACTGGCTGCACGTTGGTACGGAAGGCGCGCCCGAATACGCCCTCGAAGATCCGCTCCAGCCTCTGCTCGATTCCCCGCAGCACCATCAGGTCGGAGCGGAGGGTACCCCCAGGGGATGAGAGCGAAGCGCCGTGAACGCCGCGATCGCCCATGCCGACACGACCAGCGGGACGGGTGCGGCTGCCGGGACGGCCGCGACGGTGAGGAGGATCATCGTTCCGCCCAGCAGGGCCGCTCCCCAGAGCCCGCGGGAGCGGGCGTGAGGGATCGCGAGCGCCACGAGCGCGAGCACACACGCCTCGACGAGCAGCGCTGGATGCGCCGTCGCGGCGTGTGCGAGCGAGCCGGCGACGTCGAACGGGCCGCGGGCGCCGACGACGCCGACGCCGAGCGGCGCCGGCCCACCGACGAGCGGCAGGGAAACGTGGCGGATCCCGGCGGCGAGCGCGGCGGTCAGCACGCCGAGCACGACGGTGAGCGCGCGCCGCGGCGTCGAGCGCACGACGAGGGACGCGAGCGGCAGCAGCCCGAGAGCAGCGACGGGCGCGAGCAGCGGCCCCAGCACGAAGAGCAGCCCGACGCGAGGCTCCCGCCACATGACGAGCAGCCAGCCGACTGCGAGCGCGGAGTAGAAGAGCGCGAGCCCGAGGGAGATGTTGCCGAGCGGGAACACCGGCACCGCGAGCGCGACCGCGAGCCCGGCTCGCTCGCGGAAGAGGCTCGCTACGGCTGCGGCGACCGCGAGCAGGAAGGGCCAGCCGTGCGGCCAGAAGGGAAGCGCCGACGCGGTCCAACCCGCATAGAGCGCAGCGAGCCCGGCCGCCAGGGCCCGACCTCCGTCGACGCGCGTGGGGAACGTGAACCCTTGCCCGCGCGGCTTCACGGTGCCGCCGAGCGAGCGGCGCAGCTCGTCCGCGAGCTCGCGTGCCGACGGACGTCTCGCGGGACTCGGCGAGAGTGTGCTGTCGACGAGCTGCAGCAGCCGCTTCGGCAGGTCGGGGCGGACGTCGCCGAGTGGCCGCGCTCCGGCCTCGATCGCCCGCGCCGTCTCGAGCATCGAGCCCCGCCAGAACGGATGCCGTCCGGCCAGCGCCTCCCACAGCATTACGCCGACCGCCCAGACATCCGCGGCCGGCGTCGACTCGTTGCCGGAGAGCCGCTCCGGGGAGATGTAGGCGAGCGTCCCGGGCACGTCTCCCTGCTCGGTCAGCGTCTCGGCCTCGGCCATCTGGGCGAGACCGAAGTCGAGCACGCGCGCCGAGACCCGGTCACCGTCCGCCAGCAGGACGTTCGACGGCTTGATGTCGCGATGGAGGATCCCGGCGGCGTGGGCGTGTGCGAGGCCGTCGCATACCTGTGCGCACGCCTCGATCGCCGCCTCCTCCGTCAGCTCGCCCTCGCGCAGCACCTCGCGATAGGTGCGGCCCGGCACGAACTCGTACGCGATGTAGACGTGTTGCGAGTCGCGCGCGAAGCCGTACGCGCGCAGGCACGCGGGATGCCGCAGGTGCGCGGCCGCGGCCGCCTCGCGTTCCGCTCGCATGGCGGACTTGCCCTCCCGCGCGACGATCTTGAGCGCCACGTCCAGGCCCGTCCGCTCGTCGCGGGCGAGCCAGACCGAGCCGGAGCCGCCCGTGCCGAGCGGCCGCAGGGGTCGGTAGCGGCCGAGAACGAGCTCGAAGCCGGCGAGCGCTGGGGCGGCGTCTCCCATGCTCAGTGGAGGTTGGCGACGGCGTCGGACTGTCCTCCCCGCCCGCGCGGGCGTTAGGGTTGGCGCCGGTTGTGAGTACCTACGACGACGACGACACCGAGCTCGAGTTCTTCGAGGAGCCGGAGACGCTCGAGTCGCCGCGCAGGCCGCGCCGGCGCATCAGGCCGGGCGGTGGCGGCGACGGTCCGCGGCGTCCTGCTGCGCCGCCTCCCGGAGCCGTCGCGCTCGCGCGGCTGGCCGGCTTCGTCGCGCTGGCGATCGCGGTGGTCGTCGGGCTCGTCTTCTGGGTCGGGTCGTGCCAGGGCAAGAGCCGCCACGACGAGTACTCCTCGTACATGACGAACGTGCGTGCGATCGCGCAGGATTCCGCCCAGACCGGTGCAGCGTTCGCCAACGCGCTCGGCTCCCCGAACCTCAGCCTCACCAGCCTGCAGGCGAAGCTCGACCTGTGGTCGCGGCAGCAGCAGGAGGCCTACAACGAGGCGCTTCGGCTGCGTCCCCCCGCGACGCTCCAATCGGCGCATCAGGAGGTGCTCGCAGCACTCCAGCTGCGCGCGATCGGGCTCGCCGGGTTGTCCACTGCGCTCGCCCAGGCGGGGTCCAAGCCCTCGTCGGACGTGGCGGCCGAGCTCGCGAAACAGGCGCAGGCACTGGCCGCGAGCGACCTCGTCTGGACCGACCTCTTCCACGTGCCGGCGACGGAGACGCTGACGAGGCTGGGCGTGACCGGCGTGATCGCGCCGCCGTCGACGTTCGTCGCCAATCCCGAGGTGATCAGCGCCACCTCGTTCGGGACCGTCTACGACCGCCTCAAGTCCACGACGACCGGCGGCAAGGTGACCGGCCTGCACGGGAGCGCGCTCGTGAAGACCGAAGCGGTGGCCGGCGGCACGGTCAAGCAGCTCTCCACGTCCACCCCGAACACGGTGGACGTGTCTGCGAACCTCCTCTTCCGGGTCACGTTCGCCGACTCGGGCAACTTCCAGGAGGTCAAGATCCCCGTCAAGCTGACGGTGAACGTCTCCGGCAAGGACGTGACGACGAAGACGAAGATCGTGCCCTCGATCCTCTCGCAGCATCAGCAGACGGTCTCGTTCGGGAACCTGAACCTGCCGCCGTCCGCGTTCGGCGCCAACGCGCACGTCCACGTCGAGATCGGCAAGGTGCCCGGCGAGAAGCGGGTGGACAACAACAGCGCCACGTATCCGGTCTTCTTCAGCCTCTCCTCGGGCGGGTAGCCGTTGAGCGCCTCGGTCGCCGGCTGGATCGCGATCGCGGCCGCCGCAATCGCGGTCGTCGCCATCGGGCTCGCCCTCGCTCTGCACATGCGGCTGCGCCGGGTCCGCCGCGCGCAGGTCGCCCTGCTCGGGAGCGGGAGCAGGGACCTCGTCGACTTCGCCGTCTCGCTCCAGGGGAGGATCGACGGCCTCCACCGCGCGATCGACGAGCTCGCCGCGACGTTCGGCCGGCTCGAGCGGCGCCTCGACTCGACCGTCTCGCGGGTCGCCGTCGTCCGCTACGACGCCTACGAGAACACGGGCGGACACCAGTCCGCTTCGGTCGCCCTCCTCGACTCCTCGCGCAGCGGGCTCGTCCTCAGCGCCATCCAGGGACGCGACTACGCGCGGATCTACATCAAGGAGCTCGACGACGGTCGCTCCGCGGCCTCGCTCTCGCCCGAGGAGCAGCAGGCAGTCGAGCGTGCGATGAAGTCCGCGTAGTAGCGCCTACGGGCGATGCTACTTTTCGCCCGAGTTGCAGCACGTTCTCGTTTTGAACGCAAGTTACGAGCCGCTCAACGTTTGCACGGTGCGGCGTGCCCACGTGCTCGTTTACAAGGGCAAGGCCGAGGTGATCGAGCGGCTCGACAAGCCGCTGCGCTCGGCGAGCGGGAGCTTCATCTGGCCCCACGTGATCCGGCTCATCAACTACGTCCGCGTGCCGCGGGCGATCCAGCGGAAGATCTCGCGCCGCGCGCTATTCGCCCGCGACGGCTGGCGCTGCGTCTATTGCGGCACGTCGAACGGTCGGCTCACGCTCGACCACGTCGTACCGCGATCGAGAGGCGGCGAGTCGATCTGGGAGAATGTCGTTACCGCCTGCGCGCCCTGCAACCTGCGCAAGGGCGACCGGACGCTCGAGCAGGTGGGGATGGAGCTGCACACCTCGCCACGCGCCCCGACGCCGACGCTGTTCATCAAGCTCGCAGCGCCGCGGATCCCGTCCGGCTGGACGCCCTACCTGCCCGCTACGGCGTAGCGGAACCGGTCCTCGGTGGAGGGCAGCCCTTGGGGAAGGAGAACGTCAACGGGTCGCCGAGAGGGATCAATGGAGTCGCGCTCCTCCAGAGGAAGCTGAAACGGACGGGTAGGGCGACACGGGTGCTGCTCACCCCCTGTCCCATCCCGGTGGTGCAGGCGTAGACGCCCTTGATGAGAAGCCAGCGAACCTCGCCGGGCTTCAGGTCGAAAGGATGGAAGCGCACTAGGGGCCTCTCGCTCGGGTATCCCGTCGTAGATTCGGACATCAGCAGACGACCGGCGGAAAAGTCCACTACGGACTTCGGGACGCCGAGCACTCGCACCGTGAAGCGCCCGGTGTTCTGAATCGTGACGCCGTACTGGAACGGGTGGCCCTTGCGGAAGACGACCGACTGGCCGGCCTGTCCGAGAGACGGTTTCGCGTCGAGCGGGAACTGCGTGCTTCCGGCGAACGCGATCGGCTGGTAGCTGTCGATCCAGACGACGGCTCCGATCGCGAGCCCGACGAGCGTGACCACGACCACGGCAAGGATCACGTTGCGCAACCGCCGGGCCCGCAGAAATGCGACCACCCCACGGCGCCGTTCGAGGCCCGCAGCAGCCCGGAGGTCGGCGGCGTACCGCTCCGGTGTTCCAAGCCGCGCGTCGAGATCCGTTCCGTCCGGAAGCTCCTCCAGGTGCCCGCGGAGCTCCGAGACCAGCTCGCGCCGCATTCCCCACGGCAGGTCGCGGAGCTCGAAGGAGACGCGGTTCACATAGTTCTCGGCGTTCACGCATCCACCAGCTTCTGGAGTGCGGCGTTGATCCCCGTCCAGGTTTCAGTGCCGGCTTGCAGCTGCTCGGCGCCGGACGGGGTGACGGCGTAGTACTTCCGGGCCGGGCCACTGTCGGAGGCCGCGAGGCGGGAGGTGAGATGCCCGGCTTGCTCGAGGCGTCGCAGCGTTCCGTACACCGACGCATCGCCGACTCCCTCGAATCCCGAATCCTCGAGCGTCGAGAGGATCTCGTACCCGTACGTTTCGCGACGTGCGATGACTGCCAACACGGCCAGCTCGAGCACCCCTTTGAGGAGTTGTGCCTGTTCCACTACTGTGTTTTGCACAGTAGCACAGATTGAAGAATAGAACAACCCAATGCCTGTGACACAAGCGGCCTGCGGCGCCGTATCAGGGGCATGAACAGACTCGGGAAGATCCTCCTCGTCGCCGGCGTGCTGCTCGCGGCCGCGGCGATCGCGGGCGTGGCCCAGCCGCACCTCGGCCGCTCCGCCACAGCGTCCAGCGGCACGGCGATCACCGTGACCGGGAACGGCACGACGAACGCAACGCCCGATCATGCCTCCTTCAACTTCGGCGTCACGAGCCAGGCGTCCACGGCCGGTGGCGCGCTGGGCCGCAGTAGCGCTCAGGCGCGGGCGATCGTCGCGGCGCTCGAGAAGGCGGGCATCGACGCCAAGGACATCCAGACGACGGACGTCTCCCTCTGGCCGCAGACGAAGGCGAACGGGACGGAGATCGTCGGCTATACGGCCTCCGACTCCGTCAACGTCACCGCGCCGCTCGCCAGCGCCGGCGCAGTGGTGGACGCCGCAGTGGGGGCGGGCGCGAACAACGTCGAGGGCCCGAACCTCGACACCTCCGACAAGAGCTCTCTCTACGACGACGCGCTGAAGCAGGCGCTCGCCGACGCAAAGGGAAAGGCGGAGGCCATCGCGACGGCGTCGGGGCTGACCATCACGGGCGTCGAGAAGGTGAGGGAGGGCGGCCAGGCGACCCCGCTGCCCTACTTCGGGGCTGCGAAAGCTTCTGCCGCCGAAGTGACGATCGAGCCGGGGACCCAGCAGATCCAGGCGTCCGTGACGGTGACGTACTCGGCCGGCTAGAGCTCGCCGCCGCCGTGGCGGGAGGCGATGCAGTCGATCGCCCAGGTGTTGGCGGCCCTGACCATCTGCCCCGCGAGGAAATCCGGCTCGCCACCGACGTGCTCCTGTGGGACCCCGATGACGACCTGATGGAGGGCCGCTTCGACGTCGTCGGCGAATTCGTGGCGTTCTTCGGCGACGATCGAGAACTCGGGGGCGAACTCCCTCATGGTGGCCGCGAGCTCGTCGATCTCGGCGGGCGTCGCATGGCGGCCCGCGAAGAGGCCGAAGTTGACCCGGATCTCGATGCCGGGCTCGTCCTGCTCGCGCACGCGGAGCGAGATTTGTGGGTCGTCGACGAGCGGGTTCATACCCTGCTCGTATCCGGCTGCGCGAACTCCTAACGTTCTCTCGGTTCCCAGCCGAAACGGAGGCGGGTGACGACCAGCCCGCCGATTCCCCAGGCCGCGAGGACGGCGAGCGCACCCGGCTGGGTCCAGACGCCGTCACCGTGGAGGTAGACGGCGTTGATCAGCTTGACGAGGTACGTGAGCGGCAAGACGTCGCCGATCGCTCGCAGCACGGCGGGATAGCCCTTGGTCGGCCCGAACGCGCCGCTCAAGAACGCCATCGGCAGCAGGATGAAGTTGACGACCGCGGACGAGCCCTCCGCGGAGCGGATCAGCGAGGCCGTCGCGGTGCCGAGGGCCGCGAATACGGCCGAGCCGATCACGATCACGGCGACGAATGAGCCGAGAGCAGGCGGGAAGGGCGTCCCGTAGAACGCCCGGCCGAGCAGGAACAGGGCGACGGTTTGGAGACCGAAGACGATGAGCGTCGAGACGAGCAGCGAGGCGACGTAGGTCGGGGGCGGCAGCGGCGTCGAGCGCAGGCGCTTCAGGATCCCACTCTCGCGCCGGAGCACGAGCTGGATCGCGAGCCCGGCGAAGGCGGTGTTCGCGCAGCCGTAGCTGATGAGACCGGCGAGGACTGCCCACACCACAGGTAGGCGCTCGAACCGTCCCGAGTAGACCGAGCCGAGCAGGACGAAGAGCAGCAACGGGAAGAGGAAGATGAAGAACGCCGCCTCGCGGCTGCGCCAGAAGACGAGCTGCTCCGAGCGCAGCTGGTGGACGAAGAGCCCGCGCGCTCGCCTCGAGCGCCCGGCGACCCGCACTGCCTCGGCGCTCACTCGGCCACCTCCGCTTCCTCCTCGGCCGTGAGCGCGAGATAGACCTCCTCGAGCGACGGCCGTCGCACCGAGAGGCCCTCGAGCTCCTCGCCGCGGGCGAGCGCTGCCGCCGTGAGCTCCGCGAGCACGCGCGTCGGCTCGTCGGTCCGCACGAGCACCTCCTCGCCGTCCTGCCGGTAGCGGATCTCGGTCTGCAGGTCGGTCGTGGTGAGCTCTGCGGGCGTCCCGACGCGCACGATCTGCCCCTCGCGCATGACTGCGACGCGGTCCGCGAGCTGTTCGGCCTCGTCGAGGTAGTGCGTCGTGAGCAGGACGGTCTTCCCGAGCGCGCGCAGCGAGCGGATCATCTCCCAGGCCGCCCGGCGCGCTTGCGGGTCGAAGCCGGTGGTCGGCTCGTCGAGGAAGACGAGATCTGGGTCGCCGACGAGCGCGATGCCGAGGTCGAGCCGCCGCTTCTGGCCGCCCGAGAGGGACTTGACCCGTGCCGCCGCCTTCTGCTGGAGGCCGACGAGCACGATCACCTCGTCGACGTCGCGCGGCGCGCCGTAGTAGCCGGCAAAGATCGCGTGCGTCTCGCGCACCGTGAGGTTCGGCCACATCTCGGACTGCTGCAAAACGACGCCGATCCGCTCGCGGAAGTCCGGCCCGGGCCGGTCCGGATCGCTGCCGAGCACGCGCACCTCGCCGGCGTCGCGCTTGCGGTAGCCCTCGAGGATCTCGACGGTCGTCGTCTTGCCGGCGCCGTTCGGCCCGAGCAGCCCGAAGACCTCGCCCTCGTCGATCGTGAAATCGACCCCCCGAACGGCTTCGAGGCTCCCGTAGGCCTTGCGCAGGCCGCTGACCTCGATCGCATGCATCCGCGCGGAAGGGTAGAGGCGAAACGAGGGGGAGGCGACGAGCGTCGCCTCCCCCGGGCGCAGGGAACGGTGGTCGCTAGGCGGGCGCGGCGGCGGCCGTCGCCGTCGGGCGATCCTCGCGAGCGTCGGCCCGAAGAATCGGAGACTCCGGCCGGAAGCCCTTGAAGGTGCAGTAGAGGCCGAGGAAAAGCTCCCACACGAACTCGGGGATCGTCGCGATGGCTTGCACCGAGTGCATCGTGCTGCTCGGCAGGTTCCCGCCGAGCAGGATGGCCGTGCCGGTGACGATGATCAGCGGTCCGCCGACGAGGCCGAGCCAGCACGCCCGCCGAGGTACCAGCTCCGACTTGTACATCAGGTAGCCGAGGATCAGGCCGTTCCCCCAACCGACGACCCACCCTGGCCCGAGGAGGAACGTCCAGTCCTTGATCGCGGCAAGGGTGTAGGCGACCGTGCCCTCCGCCGTGCCCGCGACCTGTTGCCGCAGCGTGATGATCGCGAGCACCGAGACGATGCCGACGAGGATGAACGTGCATTCGACCAGCCGTGCGGTCACGTAGCCGAGCGCGAGCTCTTCGCTCTGTCGCCGGAGGATCGGGAAGATCACGACCGCGGTGCCGATGTTCGCGATGATCAGCAGCAACTCCAGCAGGGCGCCGAACAGGATCTGGTTGTCGTGCCCCGCGCCCGCGATGTAGGCCACGGGATGGCGGAGCACCGGCTCGTACAGCGCCAGCGCCGGGATCGACGTTGCGAACGTGATCAGGTAGAGAACGCCGAAGGCTCGCGCCCTCTTCTGGTCCACTGTCATGCACCTAACCCCTTTCCCCGGCGATGG
Organism: Gaiellaceae bacterium; assembly: GCA_036497525.1. Taxonomy (GTDB): domain Bacteria; phylum Actinomycetota; class Thermoleophilia; order Gaiellales; family Gaiellaceae; genus Palsa-739. Next base: position 14,948 of record DASXJG010000109.1, on the reverse strand, counting down.
AGCAGGCGGATTCCCGCTCGTCCGCCGGGTAGGACGCCGAAGCTACTACGCATTCCGATGCACATCCAGTCGGAACGCGATCCGAACATCGCCATGTGCCTTCGGCTCACTGTGTTTCACTGCGGGCGTGGCGACATTCCGCTTCGTCATCGCCGACGTCTTCACCGACGTGCCGCTCGCCGGCAACCAGGTTGCCGTGTTCACCGACGCGCGCGAGATCCCCGAGGAGCGGCTCCAGCCGCTCGCGCGCGAGATCAACTACTCCGAGACCGTCTTCGTCTATCCGGCCGCCGGCGACGGGCACGCGCGGATCCGGATCTTCACGCCCAACAACGAGCTGCCGTTCGCCGGCCACCCGATTCTCGGGACGGCATTCGTCCTCGCCCAGCCGATGCAGCTCGCCGAGATCCGGCTCGAGACCGGGCGTGGCATCGTTCCCGTGCGCCTCGACCGCGACGGGCCGCGGGTCGTCTTCGGCTGGATGCGGCAACCGGAACCCTCGTGGGAGCCGTTCGAGCGGGGGGATGAGCTCTGCACGATCCTCGGAGCGACGCCCACGGATCTCCCGATCGAGCTGTACCGGCAGGGTCCCGGCCACGTGCTTGTCGAGCTCGGCTCGGCGGAGGAGGTCGCGGCGCTGAGCCCGGACCTCGGCGCGCTGGCGCGCTTCATGGAGGAGGGAGCGGCGGTCTTCGCGCGCGACGGCGAGCGCTGGAAGCTGCGCGTGTTCGTCCCCGCCTTCGGTGTGCCCGAGGATCCCGCGACGGGCTCGGCGGCCGGGCCGCTTGCGCTCCATCTCGCGCGCCACGGTCGGATCGGCTTCGGCGACGAGATCGAGATCCGGCAGGGAGTCGAGATCGGACGGCCCTCGACGCTGCACGCGGTCGCCCGCTCGCCGGAGGAGATCGACGTCGGCGGCTCGGCCGTCGCCGTCGCCCGCGGCGAGTTCCGGCTGTGAGGCGGGTCGCCGTCATGGGCGGCTCCTGTGCCGGGAAGACGACGGTCTCGCGGATGCTCGCGGGGAGGCTCGGCGTCCCGCACATCGAGATCGACGCCCTCCATCACGACTCCGGCTGGAACGAGGCTCCGGCCGAGGAGCTCCAGGCGCGCGTGCAGGCGGCCTTCGACGCTGCCCCGAACGGCTGGGTCGCCGACGGCAACTACCGGTCGAAGCTCGGCAACCTCGTCCTCGAGCGGGCAGACACGGTCGTCTTCCTCGATCCGCCGTTCTTCCGCACGTTCGGGCGGTCGGTGCGCCGTACGGTCGGGCGCACCCTCACGCGCGAGGAGCTCTGGAACGGGAACCGCGAGCAGTTCCGCCACTTCTTCACCCGCTACTGGATCCCCTGGTGGGTCATCCAGACCCACCGGCACTACTCGCGCGAGATCCCGAAGCGCGCCGCCGAGCACCCGCACCTCGAGGTCGTGCACCTGTGCTCCGACTCCGAGGTCGAGGATTTCCTTCAGTCGATCCAGGCCACCGAGTCGATGTCGGGCAGCTCGAACGGCAACGAGCGCCAGAAGACGCCGCCGTTCGCCGAGACGTAGAGCCGGTTCCGCGCGGCGTAGAGGATCCGGTCGGGCTCGTCCTCCGCGATGGCCACGGCGAAGCCGGGGGGCAGCCCACCGCCGGCCTCCCGCCAGGTGACGCCGCCGTCGTTCGAGAGCATCAGCGGCGGCCGCCGCTCGACGACGGCGACGATCGTCGCGCCGGCCTGAGCAGCAGCGACGACGCGCGGCAGGGCCACCTCGGGGCGCTCCGCCACGGGAACCTCGGTGCCCTCGCCGACCAGGCTCTCGTCCTCGACGTCGACGAGGAAGACGCCGGCCACCGTGCCGACTGCGGCGATCATCGGCCCGCCGCCGAGAGCAGGGCGGAAACTACGGCGCTCGCGCGCCGCGCCGCCGAGATCGGCCGGTGTCCGCCGGCGCGCGCGCTCAGGTACGCGACCGAGAAGGCGTCGCCCGCCCCGGTCGGATCGCCGCGGGCCGGCTGTGCCGCCACGCGCACGCTCGTGCCGCGCGCGAGCACGAGCGATCCGCCGGCGCCGAACGTCACCACGATCTCCGGCACGCCGAGCTCGCGCAGCTCCTCGAGCTCGCCGTGACCGACGATCGCTTCGGCCTCCTCCTCGGCGAGCTTGAGGATCGAGACATGGCGCAGGATCGTCCGGTCGAAGTCGCCGTCGACGACGAGCGGGCCGAGTCGTCGTTCGCGGACGAGCCCGTGGCCGTCGAGCAGCACGCGTCGCCGCCGCGCGATCCGCTCCAGTGCCTCGGGCGAGAAGTCGCCGCGGAGGAGCGGTGTCACGTGCACCCAGTCGACCCGGCGCAGCCCCTGTTCCGGATCGTCGCCCTCGGCCCACGGCTCGCCGATCGCCTCGACGCGCATCTCGCGCCGTCCCTCGGCGTCGTAGCGGAACGAGAAGGAGGTCGTCTCGCCGGCGGCCGCCAGCAAGACCGGAAGTCCCAGAGCTGCGAGCTGCCGGAGGTACGAGCGTCGCTCGGGCTCGCCGCACTTCGCGACCACGAACGCCTCCTGCCGAAGCGTGCGCAGGGCACGTGCCGCATACCACGGCCCGCCGCCGATGCGCGAGTCGCCGCCGTCTAGGACGTCACGCGCGAGAGGGCCGATAACGGCGAGAGGCCGCACGGCCGGGAAGCGTAAGCGCCAGCGAGAGGAGGAAGGCGAGGGCGAAGCTCGGCAGCGAGCCGCCGATCGCTCCCCCGCCGGGATGCGTGTGGTCGACGAGCCGAACCCACGAGCTCGGTCCGACCGGCGCGAGCCACTGGTAGAGGCAGAAGCCGGCGAGCCAAGCGGCGATCTGCCCAGGCCTGAACGCGGGCACGCCGAACGGGTCGCGATGCCCGGCGAGCCACTGCGCGAGCAGCACGCCGAACAGCGGCACGAAGAACGAACCGAGCAGGTAGAGGAAGTCCTGGTAGTTGACGAGGTCGACGACGAAGCTGCCCACGGTCGCCACCCCCGCGACCGCGAGGATGAGCAGCCGCTGCGGAGCTCGCGGCAGGACGTTTTGGACTGAGACGGCCGCCGAGTAGATGTTCGCGAACGGCTCCTTCGTCTCGTCGACGCCGAGGGCGACGAGCGCGACCGCGGCAGCCGCGCCTCCGGTCGCGATCGCGGAGATCACCGACGGCGCATCCGAGAGGCCGCGCGTCAGCAGGATGATCGCGCCGAGCCCATAGAGCCAGACGTTCGGGATGAAGTAGCCGACAGAGGCTCCCCAGAAGGCGCTGCGCCCGTTGGTCGAGAAGCGCGTGTAGTCGGCGGCGAGTGGCAGCCACGAGGCCGGCAACGCCACCACGAGGTCGACTCCCTGCCAGAAGCTGAGGCCGCCCTTGCCCGGCTCCGACCAGAGCGCCGCGAGGTGCGCGTCGTGCAGCGCCCACCAGGTGAGATAGCCGAGCGAGGCGAGGACCACCCACAGGGCGACGCGCTTCACCCACTCGCGGACGAATCCGATCGGCCCGACGAGCGCGAGGATGGTCGCTGCCGCCGCGGCCGCCAGCTTCCACACCCAGAGCGGCCCGTGCACGAGCGCCTGGGCCGCGGTGGCGATGACGATCACCTCGAAGATCGTCCAGCCGAGGTTCTGGAGGACGTTGAGCCCGGTGGGCAGGTACGAGCCGGCGCGGCCGAGCGGCGCGCGCAGCAGCACCATCGCGGGTACGCGCGCCTCCGCGCCGATCGCTGCCGCAGCTCCGAGCAGCGCGTTGCCGAAGATCGCGCCGACGAGAATCGCGAGCAGCGCCTCCGGCAGCGAGAGGGCGGGGACGAGGAACGCGCCCGCAACGAGGACGAGGAGGCTGAACCCGAGGCTGCTCCAGAGCATCCCGTTCTCGAGTCCACCGAGCGTCCGCAGCCGCTCGGGAACCGGGCTGATGCCCCAACTCGGTGCTCTGTCCTTGATCGCTCCTCCCTTCGCCGGCATGACCCGGATCAGGTTCGACGGGTGTGATCTCAGCCGCGCGGCGGGCGGCACCCCGGTACCTCGAGTGTACGGGCCGTCAGCGGAGGTTGGTCGGGTGCCAGCCTCGCTTGGCCACGACGCTGCGGATCCAGGTCTTCAGAGCGTGTGGATGGGACGGAACCTTCAGCAGGACGTCGAAGCCCTCGAACCCGTAGGCGGTGGAGCCGGGCGTGGAAGTCTCGTACGTCCTTTCCACGAGCGGGCGCAGTGATGGAGACGTCACCGGAAGCACGACGTTCCGGCCGGAAGCGAGATCCTTCGCGTAGAAGACGAAATACCAGCGTGGCCCGGAGTCGACCGTTGGGGGAGCATCCCGTACGAGCTCGGCCGCTCCGGCCAGAATCGAGTAATTCGCCGGGTCGAACTGCGACACCGAGTCCGCGGTCGGGGGCGGCAGCGCGAGCATCTCAGCCTGCATGAGACCGGTCGCCGACACCGGCTTGAGTCGCGTGTAGAACGCCTTCGACCAGCGCGGACGGACGTGCTTCGCAATCCACCGCCTCGTCGGGCCCTCCCCGAACCGCACGTGTCGGCCCACGACTGTGGCACGAACCACGAATCGCTTGCCCCATTGCGAGCTGAACGCGCCGACCAGCCACCATTCCTTGCCCTTCCACTGCGCCGTCCAGCCGAGCTCGCCTACGAGCGGCTCCGCCAGAGCATCGACGACGTCGAAGTCGGCCCGGGCGACGGCAACCGCCGCCCGTCCTCGTGCGGGGTTCGGCTTCGTCCCCGGGAAGGGCTTTGCGACCGTGACAGGCAGGCGCCGATGGAAGATCGGCGGCACGGTGAAGCTCGGGTCGTGTCCGGTCGAAGGCCAGTTCGTGGGCTTCCAGTCCCGTGCGGCCACCACGCTGTTGATCCACCCTTGCAAGCCTGGCTCCCAGGGCGGGACGTTGTCCCAGACACTGCCCAATAGGCCATATGCGGCTACGCCGGGAGCGGTCTCGATCGCCCCTTCGGAGACTGGGCTGTAGTTCAGGCCCGCCACCGGAAGGACGACATTCCGGCCGGACCTCAGGTCCCGCGCGTAGTAGACGAAGTACCAGCCGGGGCCTGTGCTGAAAGGACCGACCTCGCTATTGGTTGCAGGAGCGTCCCGCACGAGCTCGGCGGCTCCGTCGAGCAGCTTGTAGTTCGCGGGATCGAAGTCTGGGAATGAGTTCGGAGGCGGCGGTGGCACGGCGAGCAGCTCCGCCTGCATCTGGGACACCGCGGATGAGGGATCGAAGCGCGTGTACAGGGTTGTGACCCGCGGCTGGGCGTTGTCGAGGATCCACTGCCTCGTAGGCCCCTCCCCGAACTTCACATACCTGCCCGCGACCGCGGCGCGAACGACGAACCGCGTCCCCCAGTCAGACTCGAACACGCCGACCAGCCACCATTCTCCGCCTTGCCATTGCGCCGTCCAACCCAGCTCCGCCTTGTAGGGACGGGCGAGGGCGCTGGAAACGTTCTCGTTGGCGCGGGCGACCGCGACCGCCTCCTGTCCCGTCGCCGGGCTCGGCGTCCTTCCCGGCAGCGCTTGCAGGACGGTGACCGGAGGAGACCCGGTCACCGCGGCCGGGGCAGCGCCTGAAGCGGCGAGGAGGGACGCGGCGGCAAAAGCGGGCAGCAGCGCACGCATGGCAGAAACCTAGGCGGGCGTACTCGACGGGCCAAGACGCGGCCGGGTGATGGGCGCCAGCCTTTCGGCGAGGCCGGTACGAGTCAGGCGGCGGCGGGCGAGGGCGTATAGCTCCCCTCGGGAGCGATCCCCTCGCTGAGCCAGCGGACGTCCTCGGCGATCTGCTCCTCGGGATTCGTGCCCAGATGGCCCGCGGTGTCGTCGGTGTGGACGATGCAGCCGGGAACGTTCGCCGCGAGCCACTCGCCGTGCGCGGGCGGGACGAGCACGTCCGTCAGGCCGTACTTGATCAGCACCGGCACCGAAACCGCGTCGACGTCGAATCCCCAGGGCTGCAGGAAGGCGAGGTCGTCGTCGACCCAGCCGCCGACCCCGTTGACCGCCTGCTCGAGAGTCGCCTCGCGGATGACCTGCATCGACTCCGGCCGTGCCAGCTGCTCACGGTCCGACTCGCTCAGCTCGAAGTCGTCGAGGATGGTGGACGGATCGACCGCGACGCGCTCCTCGCCCCGCTTCTGCTCGGCCTCGAGCGCGGGAGTCAGCACCTCCTCACCCGCTTCCGCCCACTCGATCTCCTTGACGTTCTCCGGATCCATCCCGGCCAGCCACTCGTTGCGTTCGAGACCGGCGGCGCCCCAGGGCGCGACGCCGACCGCGCAGATCGCACGCACGACGCGGTCGGGGATGAGCGCGGCGCAGGCGAGCACGTGCGGCCCGCCGCCCGAGCCCCCGGTCACGCCGAAGCGGTCGAACTCGAGCTCGTCGGCGAGCGCCGCGACGTCGGCTGCCTCGTCGGCCACGTTGCGGCCGTGGTGGCGATCCGATCGCCCGTAGCCTGCGCGGTCGTGCGTCACCCAGCAGACGCCCAGCTCGGCGTAGACCTCCTCTTTCGGCCACCGGTTGAACCGGCAGCCCGGCGTGCCGTGCAGCGTCAGGACGGGGAAGCCGCCCGGGTCACCCCAGATCGCATACGCGAGCGTCCGCCCGTCAGGCGTCTCGAGCGTGCGCAGCCTCTCTCCCACGGGGCGAGCATACGCGGCCCGCTGCGCGCGAGCTACGCCAGCTGCTGCTTGCGGAGCTGCTCGCGGAGCGCGTCGATGCGCTGGTGCACTTGCTGCCGCTCGTCCGAGACCTCACGCTCGCGCTCGCGCGTCGTGTCCGTCCCGAACCCGAAGTCGATCTGGTCCTGCAGGCGGTTCCGCTCGGCGGACAGCCGCGCCCCGGCGGCCTCCAACTTCGCAAGCTCCACGTGGAGTTCGTCAACGCTGGTTTCCACGGAGCTTCTATCGGCAGGTGCGGCAAAGGGTTGAGTCTTCGTCGGGGTGCGAAGCGTTTGCCGACCTGGCAAAGGAGAGAACAGGCGGGTATGTCGGACGTCCCGGACGGACTGGTCCTGAAGCGTCATCGCGACCTGGAAGGCATGTATCGCAGCGGGATCTGGGTGCGGCGGGCCGCGATCGCGCTGATCGGCGTCTGTGCTGCCCTCGGGCTGGCGAACGTGTTCGGCCAGCGTCCGTCGACCGTGCGCGCCGACGTCTCCGCCGCGACGATCTCGCTCTACGCCCCGACGGCGGTGCGAGGCGGCCTGTTGTGGGAGGCGCGCTTCCACATCACCGCCAAGCGCGAGCTGAAGAACGCGATCCTCGAGCTCGACCCGGGCTGGGCTGAGGGCATGAGCATGAACACGGTCGAACCATCGCCGGTCGACGAAACGAGCGACAACGGCCGCCTTTCGTTCAGCCTCGGCCGCATCGCCGCTGGGCACTCGTTCATCCTCTTCCTGCAGTTCCAGGTCAACCCGACGAACGTCGCCTGGCATCGCCCTCAGAACGTCGAGCTCGTCGACGGCAATCAGGTGATTGCGCGGATCCACCGCACGATCACGGTCTTCCCCTAGCCATGGACCTCGTTCTCCGCGCCATCTTCATCTTCGCCTTCATGCTCCTGCTGACCCGGATCATCGGCAAGCGCGAGCTCAGCTCCCTCCAGCCCTTCGACCTGATCCTGCTGATCGTGCTCGGCGACGCGCTCCAGCAGGGCCTGACACAGGACGACTACTCGCTCACCGGCGCGGTCCTCGTCGTCGGGACGATCGCCGTTCTCCAGGTATTCGTCTCCTGGCTCAGCTACCGGTTCCCACGAGCGAGGCCGGTGCTCGAAGGCGAGCCCGTCGTCATCGTCCAGGACGGCAAGGTGATCGAGCGCAATCTCGAGCGCGAGCGTCTCACAGTCCAGGAGGTCACCGAAGCTGCGCGGAAGCAGCAGATCGCCCACCTCGCCGACGTCCGCTGGGCCGTGCTCGAGACCAGCGGCGAGATCAGCTTCATCAAGACCTCGGGCTGAGCCCGACTCGGGCGAGGACGTCGCCGATCGCGACCGGCTTCGACGTGTCGAGCCGGATCGTCTCGCCCGGCAGCTCCAGGGGGTGGTGCCGGCTGGACTCGACGGCCTCCTGCAGCGCGTCGATCCGCTCCGCGTCGACATGGCCCGGGTGGCGCTCGCGCTTCGCGTAGCGCTCGAGCAGAACCTCCAGCGGCGCGCCGCAGTACATCTGCACGAAGCGGGCCGGGAGCGCTGCAAGTCGTGTCTCGACCTCGCTTTCGCGGACGAAGTTCGCTTCGACGACGACGCTCGCTCCGGCGGCTATGGACTCCTCGAGCAGCGCGACAATCGCGAGATACGTCGCGACGCCCAGTCGCTGCGACCAGGCGAGGCCGCCGGTGCCGAGCGTGTCGAAGAGCGCCTCCTTGATCGTGTCCTTCGCGATCAGCGGCAGACGGAGGCTCGCGGCGATCTCACGCGCGATCGTCGTCTTCCCCGCCGCCGGCGGCCCGGTGACGACTACGAGGAGAGGTTGGTCCCTGGGAGTGGGCACGGCGGCCTGAGACCGGCGTCAGGTCTGCGCGATCACGAGCACGACGGTCAGCAGGCTGAGTGCGACTCCGCCGACGGTGAACAGCCCGACGGTGCGGGCGCTCAGCGGCGCGTGACCTCCGGTTCGCAGCGCATGCTCCAACTCGTGCTGGCGTCGTGCGCCGACGATCGAGAGCGCTACCGCGAGAGACGCGTAGCCGCAGCCGAGCAGGATGTAGGGCCAGGGGGCGACGTCGAGCAGCTTCGGGGCGAACCGGCCCACTGCGAGCGCCCCGGCGGTGGCGCCGAGCGCGGTTCGCCACCATGCGAGCCAGGTGCGCTCCGCAGCCATCGACGTGCGCCGCTCCTGATCGAGGTCGGACGGCTGCGTCGGAACGGGAGGCGCGTCGCCTGCGTCGGAGTGCTCCGAGCCCGGCTGCGGCTGCGTCATGGCCCCATCTAACACCGGAATGCCACCATAGGATCGCGTCGTGCCGTTCACGCTCAGGAACATCAAGCGCGATCTGGAGGACATCGGTTCCGTGTTCGACGGCCCGGCGGATCTGGAGTTCCGGGCTGCGACCAAGGCGCTCGAGCTCGAGAAATCCGCCCTGAGCTACCAGCGCATCCCGCCCGGCTATCGCTTTCCGTACGGCCACACGCACACGAAGCAAGAGGAGGTGTACGTGGTCCTGCGCGGGAGCGGGCGGATGAAAGTCGACGACGAGGTCGTCAAGCTCGAGGAGTGGGACGCGGTGCGCGTCCCGCCCGGTGTGTGGCGCGGGTACGAGGCGGGGCCGGAAGGCCTCGAAATCCTCGTCATCGGCGCGCCCAATCTCGGCGACGATCCGCGCGACGACGTCGAGGGGCGGCGCGACTGGTGGGACTAGCTCTCGCCGAGTAGCCGTCGCAGCACGTACTGGAGGATCCCGCCGTGGCGGAAGTACTCCCGCTCGCGCGGCGTGTCGAGGCGGAGGCGGGCCTGGAACTCCTTCTCGTCGGCACGCACCGTCACCTCGTCGGCCTCGCCGCCCTCGAGCCCGGAGATCGAGAACTCCTCCCGGCCGGTCAGCCCGAGCGACTCGGCGTTCTCGCCCGGCATGAACTGCAGCGGCGCGATCCCCATCATCAGGAGGTTCGAGCGGTGGATCCGCTCGTAGGAGTCAGCGATCGCGGCGCGCACTCCGAGGAGGTTCGGTCCCTTCGCCGCCCAGTCGCGCGACGAGCCCGACCCGTACTCCTTGCCCGCGATGACGATCGTCGGAACGCCCTCCGAGCGGTAGCGCTCGGCGACCTCGTAGATCGTTCCCTCCTCGCCGTCGGGCAGGTGGACGGTCCACGTCCCCTCGTTGCCGGGCACGAGGAGGTTCTTGAGCCGGACGTTCGCGAACGTGCCGCGCACCATCACCTCGTGGTTGCCGCGCCGCGCCCCGTACGAGTTGAACTCGCGCCGCTCGACGCCGTGCTCGATGAGGTACTTGCCGGCCGGCGAGTCCGGCCGGATCGCGCCTGCCGGCGAGATGTGGTCGGTCGTGACCGAGTCGCCGAGCATGGCGAGGCAGCGTGCGTCTGCGACGTCCGCCACCGGCTCGGGCTCGCGCGGCATCCCGTCGAAGTACGGCGGCAGCTGAACGTAGGTCGACTGCGGATCCCACGCGTAGAGCTCGCCCTCCGGCGTCTCGAGCCCGCGCCATCGCTCGTCGCCGGTGAAGACGTCGGCGTACGTCGAGGAGAACATCTCCCCTTTGACCGACGTGCCGATCACCTGGTCGATTTCGTCCCCGCTCGGCCAGAGGTCGCGGAGGAAGACGTCCTCGCCGTCCGAGCCCTGGCCGAGCGGCTCGTTCACGAGGTCGAGGTCCATCCGGCCTGCGAGCGCGTAGGCGACGACGAGTGGCGGCGAGGCGAGGTAATTGGCCTTCACCTCGCCGTGGATCCGCGCCTCGAAGTTGCGGTTTCCGGAGAGTACGGCACAGACCACGAGGTCGCCCTCCGCGACGGCCGCGCTGATCGACTCGGGCAGCGGCCCGGAGTTTCCGATGCAGGTCGTGCAGCCGTACCCGACGGTGTTGAAGCCGAGCTCGTCGAGGTAGCGGTCGAGGCCGGACGCGCGGTAGTACTCGCTCACGACCTTCGAGCCGGGCGCGAGGGAGGACTTGACCCAGGGGCGCCGCTCGAGGCCGCGCTCCACCGCCTTCTGTGCCAGCAGTCCGGCGGCGATCATCACCGACGGGTTCGACGTGTTCGTGCAGGAAGTGATCGCGGCGATGACCACGGAGCCGTGCTCGAGCGCATAGTCCTCGCCCTCGACCTCGACTCGCTTCTTCTCGAGCGTCGCGGTCTGTGCCGGCGCGGCTTCATCCCTGCCGTCGCCGACCCCGTCGCTGGTCGGCGGGTCGCTGGCGGGGAACGAGTCTGCGATCTCCTTGTCGTACGTTCCGTTCGTGTAGTCGACGCCGAAGGTGCCGAGCGACTCGATGAACGCATCCTTGGCGTTCGCGAGCGGAACGCGGTCCTGCGGCCGGCGCGGGCCCGCAAGAGACGGCTCGACGTCGCCGAGGTCGAGCTCGACGACCTGCGAGTACTCCGGATGCTCCTCGGGCTCGTGCCAGAGGAGGTTCTCCTTGCAATACGCCTCGACGAGCGCGATCCGCTCGTCGCTGCGGCCGGTCAGGCGCAGATACCCGACCGTGACGTCGTCGACGGGGAAGAAGCCGCACGTCGCGCCGTACTCGGGGCTCATGTTCCCGAGCGTCGCGCGGTCGGCGAGGGCCAGGGAAGCGACCCCAGGACCGAAGTACTCGACGAACTTCCCGACCACGCCCGTCTTGCGCAGGATCTGGGTGACGGTCAGGACGAGGTCGGTCGCCGTCGCGCCCTCGCGCAGCGCGCCCGTGAGCCGAAAGCCGACGACCTGCGGCACGAGCATCGAGAGTGCCTCCCCGAGCATCGCGGCCTCCGCCTCGATACCTCCGACACCCCAGCCCAGGACGCCGAGCCCGTTGACCATGGTCGTGTGCGAGTCGGTGCCGACGAGCGTGTCGGGGAAGGCGACTCCATCCCGCACCTCGATGACGCGCGCGAGGTACTCGAGGTTGACCTGATGGACGATGCCGGTGTTCGGCGGCACGACGCGGAAGTTGTCGAACGCGCCCTGCCCCCAGCGCAGGAACGCGTAGCGCTCGTGGTTGCGCTCGAACTCGAGCTCGACGTTCCGCTCGATCGCGAGCCGCGACGCGAACTCGTCAACCTGGACCGAGTGATCGATCACGAGCTCGACCGGAATCTGGGGGTTGATCGCGTCCGGCTCGCCGCCCTGGTCGCGCATCGCGTCGCGCATCGCGGCGAGGTCGACGACGGCGGGGACACCGGTGAAGTCCTGCAGCAGGACGCGCGCCGGGTTGAATGCGATCTCCTTCGAGGGCTCCGCATCCGCGACCCAGTCGGCGACCGCGTCCGCCTCGCCGCCGTTACGCAGGACGTTTTCGAGCAGGATCCGCAGCGTGTAGGGGAGCCGGGCCGCGCGCTCGTCGAGCTTGTAATAGCCGTAGCTCTCGTCGCCGACCCGAAGCTGCTCCATGCCCCGATTCAAGCAGAACGTTTTCCGCCGCTGCGACGGGCGGCAGGGTGTCGCTACCTTTGCCCGGGTGAGGCGGGAGGAGATCCAGCCCGGCAGAGCCGGAACCGTCGAGCATGCCGTCCCGAGTGAGGCCCACGATCTGTGGACGGAGGACGGCACCCACCACCTCGGCTGGTTCTGCGTCAGCACCGACCCGTTCCCGTGCCCGGCGCCCGGCTGCGTCTTCGTGGCCACGTTCATGACCGCCGCGCATCTCGTCCTCGTGTGGGAGGAGCGGGACGACCCGAACCTTCTACGCCACGCGCAGCGCGCGAAGGAGGTCGGCCGCAACCCGCGGATCGTCTCGTACGAGGCCGACTTCGGTCCCAGCGCCTCTTATTACGCGTGGGAGGCTGCCGGCCGGCCCGTGCACGGCGTTCGCGGCAAGTAGGCGCAGATGGATTTGAGCCGCTTCGGTGCGGCCCCGGCGTGGTCGCTCGGCGTCGAGGAGGAGCTGATGCTCGTCGACGCGGAGACGCTCGAGCCCGCGCGTGACGGCTTCTTCCGCGTTTTCGGCGAGGCGACCGAGCGGATTAAGCCCGAGCTGTTCGAGTCGTTCGTCGAGATCACGACCGGAGTCGTCGAGACGCCCGAGGAGGCGGAGGCCGAGCTGCGAGCGCTGCGGCACGAGGTGGCCCAGCGCGCCGGCGAGCACGGCCTGGCCCTGCTCGCGACGGGCTCGCATCCCACGGCGCGGGGCACCGTCCCGATCGTCCCCGTCGAGCGCTACCGGAAGCTGAAGGCGCAGCTCGGGCCGGCGCTCTACCGGCAGCGCGTCTGCGGCCTCCACGTCCACGTCTCGGTGCCCGACGCGGATACGTGCCTGCGCGCGTTCGAGGGCGTCGTGCCGCGGCTGCCGGGCTTGCTCGCCGACTACGCGAACTCTCCTTTCTGGGACGGCGAGGACAGCGGCTGGCGCTCGATCCGCTCCCAGATCCTGCTCGAGATGCCGACGGGCGGCACGCCTCCGGTGCTGCGCAGCTGGGACGACTGGGAGGTGGCGAGCCGCCACGACAGCACGCGGCGGCACTGGGACGCCTGGCCGCGCCCCGTATACGGGACGCTCGAGGTGCGCGTCATGGACCAGCCGACGTCGCTCCGGCGTACGGCCGAGATCACGGCCCAGGTGCAGCAGCTCGTGCGGGAGGCGGCGGAGTTCTCCGGCGAGCCGCTCGACCGCGACGAATACGCGGCGCAGCGCGAGCAGGCGGCACGCGAGGGCGGCGGACCGGAGGCGGAGCGCCAGCTCGAGCTCGGCCCCGAGGGAGCCGTCCGGGAGATCGCCGCGCTGACGTTAGGCTGAGGTCGTGCCGACCGTCTCCGACACGATCCAGGTAAGCGGTGTCCGCTGTGAGCGCTGCGTCATGCGGCTCGCTCATGCGCTCGAGGGCCACGAGGGCCTCGAGGCAGCGAACGCGAATCTGATGGGACAGGTCACGTTGGCGTGGGACGACGAGCAGACGAGTCGCGACGCGATCGTCGAGCGGCTCGCGAAGTCCGGCTTCCCCGAGCTCGCCGCGGTCTAGCCCGGAATAGCAACGTCGTCGGCGGCGTTCCGGAGAGAATGGCGCTCGCGCTCAGTGGTACCGTGGACCGCGTGGACGCCGAGCCGGAGGAGGAGGCGCAGCGGCTGGCAACGGAGGCGCGGGACCGCGTCCGGTTCGAGGAGGACGCGCTCGCACTCTCCGACCAGGTCTATCGCGTCGCGCGGCATCTGGCGAACTCGCGGGAGGACGCCGAGGAGCTCGTCCAGGAGACGTATGCGCGGGCGTTTCGCAGCTGGCGTCAGTTCACGCCTGGGACGAACCTCCGTGCCTGGCTGCTGCGGATCCTGACCAACCTCAACATCGACCGCGGGCGGCGGCAGCAACGTGCACCGCAGACGACGCCGCTCGAGGCGAACGACTATTTCCTCTACGACCGGCTCGCGGAGAACGGGGACGGGGTCACCGACGAGCAGCGCGTCGTGGAGCGGCTGTCGCAGGACGACATCGTGTCGGCGCTCTCGGCAGTGCCGCACGACTTCCGTGACGTGGTCGTGCTCGTCGATCTCGGCGACTTCAGTTACGCGGATGCGGCCCAGATTCTCGACATCCCGGTCGGGACTGTGATGTCGAGGCTGCATCGAGGTCGCCGCGTCCTGAAGCGCGAGCTCGCCGAGGCGGCAACGGAGGAGGAGACATGAAGGACCCCTGCGCGCACTGCGAGGAGATGATGCAGCCGTATCTCGACCATGTCCTCACCGACGAGGAGATGGCGGCGGCGGAGGCGCACCTCGCGGACTGCGAGCTCTGTAGGCGGCGCTACCGGTTCGAGGAGAGCCTGCGCATCTACGTGCGGAAGGCTGCGGACGAGCAGATGACGGTGGAGCTGCGGCAGAAGCTGGCGGCTCTCAGGATTCCGCTGGAGTAGCGACGTCGACATCCCCCGGCGGGCTCAGGTCGTCGCAGGCGACGAGCCTCGCGGGGAGTGACTTCGCGCCGCCGTCCGGGATGACGTCCCACAGCGAGCGGGCGAGCAGGACGGGGTGGAGGCGAACGCCGCCGTATGTCGCGGCCACGGCGTCGCCGGCGTTGGCCCGCCAGTCGTCGATCAGGCGGTCGACGGCGCGCCGGTCCAGGTCGGGGCCGTCGGCGAGGACGACGACCGCAGCCTCGACGTCGTGCGGCAGCGCGGCGAGCCCGCAGCGGAGCGAGGCGCCGGGCCCGCGCTCCCAGTCGGGGCAGCGGACGCTCTCCACCGGCACTGTGTGCGCCCCGCTCACGACGACGATCCCGTCGACGGAGCTCTCGCGCAACGCCGCAAGCACCTTGGGGAGCAGCGCGACCTGCTTCGGAGGCTCCGTCCCGTAGCGGGA
>DASXJG010000108.1:0-11867 GCA_036497525.1 Gaiellaceae bacterium | reverse complement strand
CGGGTGAACGCCGTCCCCCACGAGCCCGCGCCGACGACCAGGAACCGCATGGTCAGGATCGTTTCACGAAGTCGATCGAGACCGGGACGCCGTTGAGGTCGAAGCGCTCGCGAAGGCGGTTCTCGACCCAGTAGCCGTAGTCGCGCGTGACGAGGCCGGGGTCGTTCACGAAGAAACGGAACCGCGGCGGCCGTACCCGGATCTGCGCGCCGTAGAGGAGGTTGAGCCGGCGGCCGCGCGGCCCGCTCGGCGGCTGGCGCGCTGCTCGCAGCTCCGCGAGCGCTCGGTTCAGCTCCGGAGTCGGGATCCGCGTCATATGCCGGTCGAAGAGCTCCGCGATGCCGTCGAGCAGCCGCTCTAGGCCGCGGCCGGTGTGGGACGAGACTGCGACGAAGGGCGGCCTCTGCCGCAGCCGGCGGCGCAACTCCTCGCGCACGTCGTCCACACCGATCGTCGTCTCGTCCCACTTCGAGAGCACGACGAGCGTCGAACAGTCGGCGTGCCGGGCGACGTCGGCCACCGAGATGTCCTGCTCCACGATTCCCTCCGAGGAGTCGACGAGGACGAGGGCGACGTCGGCGCGCTCGGCCGCCTCGAGCGAGCGCAGCTCCGAGTAGTACTCGACTCCCTTCCGGTGCCGCCGCTTGCGCCGCAGGCCGGCGGTGTCGATCAGGACGAACGTCCGCTCGCCACGCTCGAGCACCGTGTCGACGGCGTCCCGGGTCGTGCCCGGGATCTCACTCACGATCAGGCGTTCGCGGCCTAGGAGCGCGTTGACGAGGCTCGACTTGCCGACATTCGGGCGGCCGATGATCGCGACGCGGATCGCGTCGTCGCTCAGCGAGGGCCGTCCGGCGGGTGCGATCCGCTCGAGCTCCGCGACGATGCGGTCTAGTAGGTCGCCGCTGCCCGTCCCGTGGAGGCCCGAGATCGGGATCGGATCGCCGAGGCCGAGCCGGTGCAGCTCGAGAACCAGCGGCTCCTGAGCCGGATCGTCGATCTTGTTCGCGAGAACCAGCACGGGCTTGTGCGCCTCGCGCAGGATCTGCGCCACCTCTTCGTCGCCCGGGGTCACCCCGGCGCGGGCGTCCACGACGAAGAGGACGAGATCCGCCTCGTCGACGGCCTCGCGCGCCTGCTGGGCGATCGCGCGCGTGAGCGGGGCCGGATCGGCGATGTCCACGCCGCCCGTGTCGACGAGGACGAAGCGCTTTCCGGTCCACTCGCAGACGAGTTCCTTCCGGTCGCGCGTCACGCCGGGCATCTCGTGCACGACCGCCGCACGAGTTTCGGTAAGGCGGTTGACGAGGGTCGACTTGCCCACATTCGGAAAGCCGACGATCGCCACGGCGCCGATCAGCGGAGGCGGCGGTGCAGCGTCGAGCAGCTCGGTCAGCTCGGTCTCGTCGCTCACTGCGGGAGCGTGACCGGGGCAGCGTCCTCCCGCGTCGGCGGTACCGCGTAACGCGGCCGGCCCGCCTCGTGCAGGTCGCGGAGCCACCGCCAGAGCCGGTTCAGCTCGTCCTCGATCATCTGCGACGCCTCGCGGTATCCCTTGGCGCCGCGCGGCAGGCCCTCGAAGGTCATCGGTTCGCTCCACGCGATCGAGACGGGCGCGAAGTTGATCGGCCGCCAGTCCTGCGAGCCGTGGATCGCGGCGCAGACCACAGGGACGTCCCCTTGAATCGCCGCCATCGCCGCCCCCGGCTGCACGTGCCCGGGGACGCCGCTCCGCTGCCGCGTTCCCTCGACGAAGACGCCGAGCGCGTCGCCGTTTTGTACGACCTCGCGCATCCGCCGCACCGCCTCCCGGTCGGACTCGCCGCGCCGCACCGAAATGGTGCCGAAGCCGCGGATGAACTGGCCGAGGCCGGGGGCCCGGTGCGCCTCGACCTTGGCGAGGAAGTAGACATTCCGCTTGCAGGCGAAGCCGACGCACGGGATGTCGATCCAGTGGAAGTGGTTGAGCGCGATCACGAGACCGCCGCTCCGCGGGATCCGCTCGGCTCCGTAGGAGCGGAGCCGCGTCGCGAGCGCGCCGGCGCCGCCGAGGATCGGGCGCCCGAATGCCCAGACGACGTCTTCGGACTTCACGCTGTGGCCGAGCGTTCGTGCACGAGCGTCTCGATCCGGTCGACGACGTCCTCGACCTCGAGACTGGTCGTGTCGATCTCGGTCGCGTCCGCCGCCGGCCGCATCCGCGCCGCATCGCTTTCGTCACGGAGTCGCAGATCTGTGGCGAGCGCGTCGGCGCCGATGCCCGGCCGCTCGGCGACGCGCCGCTTCGCGCGCTCGTCGCGGTCGGCGACGAGGAAGATCTTCACCTCGGCATCGGGCACGACTACCGTGCCGATGTCGCGGCCCTCGATCACGACGTCCCCGTCGCGGCCCAGCTGGCGCTGCCGCTCTCGCATCACCTCGCGCACGGCGGAATGGCGCGCCACGACCGGAACCATCCGGTCGACCCGGGTCTCGCGGATCGAGGAGGTGACGTCCGTGCCGGCGATCGACACACGGTCGTCCTGCGAGAAGAGGACCGGGTTCTCCCGCGCCAGCTGCGCGAGACCGTCCGCGTCGCCGAGGTCGAGGCTGCGCTGCATGGCGAGCCACGTCAGCGCGCGGTACATCGCGCCCGTGTCGAGGTAGCGGAAGCCGAGACGCTCCGCGAGCGCGCGCGCCACCGTGCTCTTCCCCGCTCCCGCGGGCCCGTCGATCGCCACGATCACTGTCGCCTCACCGCCTCGTCACCGACTCGAGAAGCTCGTAAAAGCCGGGGAAGCTTATAGCTGCCGTGTCGGCGCCCTCGACGGCGACACCCTCTCGTGACGCAAGCCCCGCGACCGCGCCGAGCATGGCGATCCGGTGGTCCCCCCGCGCGTCGACCCGGCCGCCGCGCAACCGGGCGGGGACGCCCCTGACCGTCCACCCGTCGTCCCGCGAGTGGATCCGCGCCCCGAGCGCGCGCAGCCCGTCGGTGACCGCCTCGATGCGGTCGGTCTCCTTCACCCGCAGCTCGCCGGCGCCGGTGACGCGGGTCTCGCCGCGTGCGTGGGAGGCGAGGAGCGCGATAAGTGGCAGCTCGTCCACGAGGCTCGGCACCTCACCGGCACCGATCTCGGTCGCGACGAGCTCGCCGGGCTGAATCTGCACCGACCCGACCGGCTCTCCGGCTTCTCGCCTCCGGTCGAACACCGAGACGCGGGCTCCCATCCGCTCGAGCACGGTGAGCAGCCCTGTACGGCGCGGGTTGACGCCGAGGTCGTGGATGGTGAGATCGCTTCCCGGGACGAGGGCGGCGGCGACGAGGAGCGGCGCAGCGGACGAGAAGTCGCCGGGAACGGCCACCTCGCCGAGCCGGAGAGCTCCGGCGGGCTCGATCGTCACCGAGGTCGGGCTGCGCCGGACCCGGGCCCCGGCCGCCTCGAGCATCAGCTCCGTGTGGTCGCGGGTCGGGATGCGCTCGACAACCGTCGTCGGCCCGTCCGCGTTCAGTGCCGCGAGGAGGATCGCGGACTTGACCTGCGCGCTCGCAACCTCCGGCTCGACCTCGATCCCGCGCAGGCCGCCCGAGCCGCGCACCGTGAGGGGCGCGTGACCGTCGGTGGTCTCGACCTCCGCCCCCATCCGACGCAGCGGCAGGGCCACCCGCTCCATCGGACGCGGAGTCAGGGACTCGTCTCCGGTGAGGACGAACTGGCCCTCCTGGCCCGCCACGACACCGGTGAGCAGGCGCATGAGGGTGCCCGCGTTCGCACAGTCGACGCTGCCGGCCCGCAGGCCGCGCAGGCCGACGCCGTGCACGACGAGCTCGTCGTCCGCGACGTCTTCGACCTCGACGCCGAGGGACCGTACGGCGTCGACCGTGGCCTGCGTGTCGCCGGAACGACCGAAGCCGTCGACGTGCGTCTCCCCCTCGCCGAGTGCGCCGATCAGAACGGCGCGGTGCGAGATCGACTTGTCCCCGGGCACGACGAGATGCCCGACGAGCGAGGCAGCCGGCTCGATCCTCAGGTTCAACCGATGGTGCGGCCCATGAGGGACGTGAGCGCGCGGATCTCGTCCGCGAAGTCGCCGAACTCGGAGGTCGGGATCTGCTGCGCGGCGTCGCACAGCGCCTCTTCCGGCCGCGGGTGCACCTCGACGATGATCCCGTCGGCCCCGGCCGCGACGGCCGCCCGCGCGAGCGGCAGCACGAGGTCGCGCCGGCCCGCCGGGTGGGACGGGTCGACGATCACGGGGAGGTGCGTCTCCTGCTTCAGCACGGGGATCGCACCGATGTCCAACGTGAAGCGAGTCGCCGTCTCGAACGTCTTGATCCCGCGTTCGCAGAGGATGACCTCCGAGTTCCCCTCCTTGACGATGTACTCCGCGGCCATGAGCAGGTCTTCGACCGTCGAGGAGAGGCCGCGCTTGAGCAGGACCGGCTTCGGCGCCCGCCCGACCTCGGAGAGCAGCGAGAAGTTCGACATGTTGCGCGCGCCGATCTGGATCACGTCGGCCGCCTCGACGACGGACTCGACGTGGCGCGGGTCCATGAGCTCCGTCACCAGCGGCAGGCCCGTCTCCTCGCGGGCCTCCTTGAGGATCACGAGCGCCTCGTCGCCGAGCCCCTGGAACGCGTACGGCGACGTGCGCGGCTTGAAGGCGCCGCCGCGGAGCATCGTCACGCCCTCGGCCGCGACCGCGCGCGCAGTCTCGAGTGTCTGCTCCCGCGTCTCGACGGTGCAGGGGCCGGCGATGAATCCGAAGTAGCCGTCGCCGATGCGGCGACCGCGCACCTCGATCACGGTCGGATCGGGAGACAGCTCGCGCGAGACGAGCTTGTACGGCTTGAGGATCGGCAGCACCTGCTCGACTCCGGCGAAGCCCTCGAGAGGCAGGGTCGCGAGGAGCTCGCGCTCGCCGATCGCGCCGATCACTGTCGCTTCCCGCCCGGGCGTGACGAGCGCCGAGCAGCCGGCCTCGTCGAGGCGGGCGACGACCTCGTCGACCTGGTCCTGGGTGGCGCTCGCGCCCATCACGATCAGCAGCTCCGGTGCGCCGGTGATCGCCATCGGAACAGCTTAGGCAGAATCCCTCTCCCATGGCCGATCCGCAGCCCGCAACCGAGCCGGCGAAGCCGCGCGTCTTCTCAGGCATCCGCGCATCCGGCGACAAGACGCTCGGGAACTACTCGGGCGGCTACCGCCAGTACGTCGCGACACAGGCGGAGGGCGACGCGTTCTTCTGCATCGTCGACCTTCACTCGATCACGACGGACTTCAAGCCGGAGGAGCTGCGGGAGTACACCCTGGCCGGCGCCGCGATGCTCTTCGCGACCGGCCTGGACCCCAACCGCTCGACGGTCTTCGCGCAGAGCCACGTCACGGCACACGCCGAAGCTGCCTGGCTGCTGAGCGCAGTCACGAGCTTCGGCGAGCTGCGGCGGATGACGCAGTTCAAGGAGAAGTCGGAGGGTCAGGACTTCGTCTCGGCCGGCCTCTTCACCTACCCGGTGCTGATGGCGGGCGACATCCTCCTCTACCAGACCGAGATCGTCCCGATCGGCGACGACCAGCGCCAGCACGTCGAGCTGACCCGGGACGTCGCGGAACGCTTCAACCATCGCTTCGGCGAGACGTTCACGATCCCGCACGGCGTCTTTCCCGAGGAGGGCGCAAGGATCCGGAACCTCCAGGAGCCGGAGCGCCTGATGTCCACGACGCGTGGCGCGCCGCAGGGGGTCGTCCGCATGGTCGACGAGCCGGACGTGATCCGGAAGAAGTTCAAGTCCGCGGTCACGGACTCCGGGGCGGAGATCCTCCACGACCCGACCACGAAGCCGGGCATCGCGAACCTGCTCGAGATCATGTCGGTCGCGACGGGCGAGCCGGTCGCGGATCTGGAGCGCCGCTACGACGGCGTCGGCTACGGGCAGTTCAAGGAGGACGTGGGCGAGGCCGTCGTGACACTGCTAGTGCCGATCCAGGAGCGTTACTACGAGCTGCGCTCGGACGAGCGCGAGCTGCAGCGCCTGCTCGGCGTCGGTGCGGAGAAGGCGCGTCGGGCCAGCGAGCCGACGCTCGAGGCGATGTACGACCGCATGGGCTTCGTCAAGGCCGAGGCGGGTCGGTTGTTCGGCGCAGCACGGCCGCGCGGTTTGTAAGTCTCCGGCAGGTCGGGGTCACAGCTTCGTTTCGACCGCGTAACCACGGCGACGCCCATGAGCCGGTACGCGACCGTGAGGCTCGTCCCCGCCAACTGCGGCAAGGTCAATCCGCAAATCGAGGGGGAGGTCAATGAAGAGACGCATTGCAGTAGCGGCCATCGCAGCCGCGACACTCGCCGCGCTCGCCGCTGTCCAGATCGCCGGCGCGACAGGCTCCAGCAGCTCCGACGTCGCCGGGTGCCAGCTCGGCGGCCTGAACAAGGCGGCCAACATCCAGCACGTGATCTACCTGCAGTTCGACAACACGCACTACAACCGCGACAACCCCAACGTCGCGTCCGACCTGGAGCAGATGCCGCACCTCCTCAGCTTCCTCGAGGGGAACGGCACGCTCTTCACGAACGACCATACGATCCTCATCTCGCACACCGCGGGCGGGATCCTGACCTCGCTGACCGGTCTCTACCCCGACCGAAACGGGCAGACCGTGTCGAACAGCTACGACTACTTCCCGGCGTCGAAGACCCCGGCCTTCACGAGCTCGTTCAAGTACTGGACGAACCCGGTCGACCCGGTGAACAACACGCTGCCGAACATGATCACGGACGGGCAGAAGACGACGCCCGCGCCGTGGGTGCCGTTCACCCGCGCCGGCTGCGACGTCGGCGGTGTCGGCACGGCGAACATCGAGCTCGAGAACAACGGGACCAACGCCACCGGCGACATCACGCAGGTCTTCGGTAACGGATCGAGCGAGTGGAACGAGACGGTCGCCGACCCGCAGCAGGGACTGACCGATTTCGTCGGGATCGCAATCCATTGCTCGCAGAACGCCAACAGCGTCTGCAACGGGAACTCGAACGCCAAGGCGGACCAGCTCCCCGACGAGCCCAACAGCTACACGGGCTTCAGCGCCCTCTACGGCTCGAAGTACGTCGACCCCGCGATCACGAACGGCAACCCTTGCGTGAACGACACCTCCGGGCAGCCGATCACCGATCCGCGCGGGTTCTGCGGCTTCCCCGGCTTCGACGGGATGCTCGCCAAGAACACCCTCGGCTACGTGGCGCAGATGCAGGAGAACGGCGTCCCGGTCACCTACGGCTACATCTCCGACGCCCACGACCTGCACGTGCCGGTGCTGTCGAGCGACTCGTACTCGAGCTCGGCGACCGGCCCGGGGGAGCTCGCGCACGAGCAGCAGCTCAAGGACTACGACACCGCGTTCGAGAATTTCTTCCTGAACCTCAAGCAGCATGGAATCACGCGGAAGAACACGCTGTTCGTGATCACGGTGGACGAGGGCGACCACTTCGCCGGCGGCGTCGGCGCCCCGCAGCCCGGCGGCGACTGGCTGACCTACAACCACACGACGTGCACGACGCCCACCTTCCCGAACTGTCCGTCGAGCCAGATCGGCGAGGTCGGGGCGAACATCAAGGGCCTCGTCACCGCGGCGGACTCCGGCGCGACGACGAGCTACGACATCCACCCCGACGACGCTCCGACGTTCTACGTCAACGGCCAGCCCGCGAGGACGGACACCACGGTGCGACGGCTGGAGCGTGACGTCGGCGGCCTCACCGCGCCGGATCCCTACGTCCGGAACGGCGCCAACCAACCGCAGACGGTGCCGCTGACCGTGTCCATGGCCGACCCGGTCGAAGAGAAGACGCTCCACATGGTCAACGCCGACCCGAGCCGGACGCCGACGTTCACGATGTTCGGCAATCCCGACTACTTCTTCTCGACGTCGAACCCCTGCTCGGGCACGCCGCTGTGCGTCACCCCGGGCTTTGCCTGGAACCACGGCGACGTCCAGCCGGAGATCGGCAACACCTGGGTGGGCATGGTCGGGCCGGGAGTCGCGAACAACGGGGTCAACTCGACCACCTGGACCGATCACACGAACCTCCGCCCGACGGTCCTGTCGCTCGTGGGCCTGCACGACGACTACACCGACGACGGGCACGTCCTCGTCCAGGCACTCGACGTGGGCGTGACGCCACAGGCGATGAAGGGCCAGACGATCGCCGATCTCGAGGCCGCCCAGGAGCAAGTGAACGCGCCCTTCGGGCAGTTCGCCGACGCGACGCTGGCGGCGTCGACGAGGGCGATCAAGAGCACGGACGACAACGAGTACAACAACATCGAGGACTCGATCACGAGCCTCACGGGCCAGCGTGACGCGCTCGTCGCCCAGATCCGGTCGGCGCTGAACGACGCGACGTTCAACGGGACGACGATCCCGCAGTCTCAGGCGCAGAGCTGGATCAACCAGGCGAACTCGCTGATCTCGCAGGCGCAGGCTCTACCGCACTAGCGAACGGCTCTACATCGAGGGGCTCGAGTTCCGGCAATCGCCGGGCTCGAGCCCCTCGGCATGTCCGGTACCTTCCGGGCCGTGTTCTCGCGCAATCGCCTCGTTGCAGCCGCTTTCGCGGTCGCGCTGGGAACCACCTTCGCCGTCCAGGGGGCCGGCGCCCGCGAGAACAAGGGCGGCCCGCAGACGCTCCTCACGACGATCAAGCCGATCCGGGCATTCGCGCAGGACGCGGGCCGCATCGCGTGGGTGAGCGGCACGTGGGATGTCGACGTCCGGGCGCTGGGCGGCAAGCGGAAGCCCAGGACCTTGCCGGTGGGAAGCGCGAAGCCGTTCAGCGGTCTCGCGCCCAAGGTTCTCCCCCCACACCTGGCACTCGCGGGCTCGAAGGTCCTCTGGACGCGCAGCGGCGGCGGCAACGAGCTCGAGACCGATATCTACGCCCGGAAGGCGGGTGACCGGCATCGGCCCCGACTGCTGGAAGCCGAGGCGGGCGACAATCAAGAAGGCGGCGGCTTCTTCGGAGCGCTGGTGGGGGCCGGCTCGACAGCCGTGTACTCGTTCGTCGACTATCAGTGCGTCTTCGATGCCGGGGGCGGCTGCTCGAAGCTCGCGTTGAATTCGTTCGTCCCCGGGACGTACCGCGTGACCGGCTCGGGAAGCGATCGCCTGCCGGCCGTGCCCACGGCGTCGGAGCTCGCGGTCTCCGGACGCCGGGTCGCGGTCCTGCCGCCGGCCGACCAGATCACGCAGTTCCCGGAGATCGCCGCGCCCCCATTGGCCGAGCCGGGCCTGACCGTCGAGGTCTTCGACACGGTCACCGCGACGCGACTCGGCCAATTCACACCTCCGGGGACGGTGCGCGCGCTGGCTCTCTCGGGCACGCTTGGTGCAGTTGTGGACGAGGCGGCCGACGGGACGAGGACGATCGAGCGCTACAACACGGCTACTGGGGCCCTGATCGGCTCGACAGCCGTCGCGGCCGGTGACGCGCTCGTCTCCAGCGGCAACACGCTCGTCTACGCCGTCCGCAATCAGATCGAAGCCATGGATGCGACGACCGGCTCCCGGCAGGTGCTCGCCGTCTCGCCGGGGCTTCCGATCGGGCTCTCGGTCGTGGGCAGGCGCGTGGCCTGGGCCGACGACGCGCACGGCCACGGCCGCGTCTTCGCGATCAACCTTCCCTGAGCCGTTCCACCTCGGCGGGTGTCAGCTCGCGCCACGCACCGGGATCCAGGCCGTCAACGGTCAAGCCCGCGTAGGCGCTGCGGTGCAGACGCGTCACCGGGTGGCCGACCGCGGCGAGCATCCGCTTCACCTGGTGCTTGCGCCCCTCGTGGAGGACGAGCTCGACCCGCCCGGTACCGAGTCGCCTTGCGCGCGCGGGAGCCGTGGAGCCGTCCTCGAGCTCGATCCCGTCGCCCAGCCGTCGTAGTGCGTCCTCGCCGGGGTCGCCCTCGACGTCCGCGACGTACGTCTTCTCGACGCCGTAGCGCGGATGCGCGAGCCGGTGCGCGAGCTGCCCGTCGTTCGTGAGCAGGAGCGCGCCCGTGGTGTCGGCGTCGAGCCGTCCCACCGGCACGACCCGCGGCTGGGAGGGCACGAGGCCGACGACCGTCGGAC
Organism: Gaiellaceae bacterium; assembly: GCA_036497525.1. Classification (GTDB taxonomy): domain Bacteria; phylum Actinomycetota; class Thermoleophilia; order Gaiellales; family Gaiellaceae; genus Palsa-739. Next base: position 1,773 of record DASXJG010000108.1, on the reverse strand, counting down.
GCCCCTGCGGGTCGCGTGCGGTCGTGACGACGCCCGCCGGCTTGTGTAGGAGGACGTATGCGAGCCGCTGCCGCGCCACCTCCTCCCCGTCCAGCTCGACGCGGTCGTGGGCGCCGACGACGCTGTTCAGCTGCCCGGGCTCGCCGTTGACCGTGACGCGCCCGGCCTTGATGAGCTCGTCGGCGCGCCTGCGCGACGCGACTCCTGCCCGGGCGAGGTACGCGTTCAATCGCATCCTGAGAAGATACGGCCGTGCCGCACTACATCTCGCTCATCCGTTGGACGTCGCAGGGACGGATGGGCCTTCCCGCGTGGCGCGACCGGGTCGAGGACGGCGAGCGGGAGATCGAAGAGGCGGGCGGGAAGCTCGTCGGGGTCTGGGTGACGCTGGGGCGCTACGACGTCGTCGAGGTGTTCGAGGCTCCGGACGACGACACGGCGCTCGAGATCGTCACGAAGCTCAGCCACCACGGCGCCGAGCAGACCGAGACGCTGCGGGCGTTCACCCGCGACGAGGCGGAGCAGATCATCCGGAAGCTCTGACGCGGACCCTTTCGGCCATGTCCCGGTATCCGATACCAAGCCATGTCCGAATTGGACGCAACGCAGTCGGCCACATGGATTCCCGCTGTCGGACCTGTCTCTTTGGACCCGCCTCGGTATCAGTTACCGGGACGCGTCCCGCACGGACTAGGCGCTGCGCTTCTCGGCGACGGCGTGCAGGCGGTCGCGGATCTCGGCCGTGTCCGCGCCGACGTCGTCGAGGCGCGGTAGCTCCGAGAGGCTATCGAGGCCGAAGACGCGCTCGAAGAGCGTCGTCGTGCGGTAGCGAACCGCGCCTGCGGCGCCGTCGCGGCCGGCTTCGGCGATCAGCCCGCGCTCGAGGAGATTCGCGACGGCCGAGTCGGCGGCCACGCCGCGGATGCGGGCGATGTCCGGCCGCGAGCACGGGCCGAGGTACGCCACGATCGCAAGCGTCTCGAGCGCCGCCTGGGAGATGTTCCGCTGAGCGGGCCGCTCGAACAGTCGCGCGCATGCGGCGGCTTCCTCGCGCGCTGCGCGGAAGGCCCAGCCGCCGGCGACGTGCTCCAGCACGATCCCGCTCCGGCCCTCGGCGAAACGGTCGGCGACGAGGCGCAGCGCCTTCTCGATCCGCTCCGGCTCGTCGTTCGCCGCCTCCGCGAGCTCCTCGACCGGCAGCGGCGCCGAGGCGACGACCAGCAGAGCCTCGAGCGTCCGCGCGAGGCGGTCGAGCGGATCTGTCGGGATCAGGCGGAGCGGACGGTCCATTCTGCGGTCCTTTCCTTCGGAAGCGTGTTCTCCTTCGTGCTCTTGGCGACACGGATCGGCGCGAACGGTGCGGCCTGCTCTATCGACAGCTCGCCCGCCCTGCGGAGCTCGAGCACCGCCAGAAAGGCCGACGCCTGCTCGAGCCGCGTGAGCTCCGCCACCTCGGTGTCGAAGTCGAAGCGCGAACGTCGGCGGAGCAGCGACCGGAAGCGCTCGAGGAACTGCGAGACGGGCGGAAAGCGCAGCGCCATGTGCGCGAGCGAGACCTGCGGTGGATCCTGGGCGAGCAGCCGGAGCGCGCCCGCGAGCATCTCGGGCTGTTGCGGCGCGAGCGGCGTCTCAGCCTTCGGCGCGAGCGGCGCCGGGCCGAGGCGGAAGAAGCGGTCGCCCTCCGCGGCGAGGCGCTCGCGCAGCCACGCGGCCGCCTCCTTGGCGCGCCGGTACTCCGCGAGGCGCCGTGCCAGCTCCTCGGCAGCCTCCTCG
>DASXJG010000107.1:0-2503 GCA_036497525.1 Gaiellaceae bacterium | reverse complement strand
CGCAGCACCTCGAGCATCGCCTCCTGCACCTCGGGGTTGTCGTAGTTGAGGTCGGGCTGGTGGTGGAAGAAGCGGTGCCAGTAGTACTCGCCGCGCAGCTGGTCGAGCGTCCAGTTGGACGGCTCGCTGTCGATGAAGATGACGCGCGCTTCGGGATAGCCCTCGTCCGACTCCGACCACACGTACCAGTCGCCCTTCGCGCCGGCCGGATCCGCCCGCGACTCCTGGAACCAGGGATGGTCGGCGGAGGTGTGGTTCATGACGAGGTCCGCGATCACGCGCATGCCGCGTTGGTGCGCCTGCTCGACGAACTCGCGGAAGTCGTCCACCGACCCGTAGTCGGGGTGGAGGGCGAAGAAGTTCGAGATGTCGTACCCGCCGTCGCGCAGCGGCGACTCGTACATCGGCAGCAGCCAGAGGCAGTCGACGCCGAGCCACTCGAGGTAGTCGAGCTTGTCGATCAGGCCGCGGAAGTCGCCCGAGCCGTCGTCGTTCCCGTCGAAGAATCCACGGATGTGGATCTCGTAGAACACCGCCCGCTTGAACCACAGCGGATCCCGCTCGAACCATTGCTCGGACATCAGGGCCCGATCCTTAGCAGGTGGCTCTTCCCGGGGGCGAGCTTGACGTAGTTGCGGCCGATCCGCCACGTCCAAGTCTCGCCCGTCAGCAGGTCGCGCACCGGGTAGGCCGGCGGGAGCCCGGTCGAGACGGGCACGACGCAGGTGCCGACCCGCGTTGCCTTCGAGTCGAGGTTGACGACGGTCACGACGGTGTTGTCACCCCGGCGCTTGAGGAAGGCGAAGAGCTGCTCGTTCTCGGTCTCGAGGATCGTGAGCGGATCGAGCCATTGCAGCGCCGGATTTTCCCGCCGCGCCGTGTTCAGCTTGGCCGCCAGCGGCAGCAGCGGCCCGTCGAGCTTCCGCTGCTTCAGCTCGTACTTCTCCGAGTCGAGGTATTCCTCGGACCCGGGCCGCACCGGCACGTTCTCGCAGTGCTCGAACCCGGAATAGATGCCGTACGAAGGGGAGAGGGTCGCCGCCAGGACGAGCCGCGCCTCGAAGGCCGGGCGCCCGCCCGCCTGGAGGTACTCGTGCAGGATGTCCGGCGTGTTCACGAAGCAGTTCGGCCGGTAGAAGTCGCGCCACTCGAGCAACTGGCCGAGGAACTCGAGCAGCTCCCAGCGGGTGTTCTTCCACGTGAAGTAGGTGTAGCTCTGCGCGAACCCGCTCTTGGCAAGCGCCGTCATCGGCGCGGGCCGCGTGAAGGCCTCCGAGAGGAAGATCACCTCCGGGTGCTCGCGCCGCACCTCGCCGATCAGCCACTCCCAGAACGGCAGCGGCTTCGTGTGCGGGTTGTCGACGCGGAAGACGGTGATGCCGCAGTCGACCCAGTGGAGGACGACGTCGAGCAGCGCCTGCCAGAGGCCGCGCCAGTCCTCGCTCCCGAAGTCGACGTTGTAGATGTCCTGATAGCGCTTCGGCGGGTTCTCGGCGTACTTCAGCGTCCCGTCGGGCCGGCGATGGAACCACTCGGGATGCTCCTTCAGCCAGGGATGGTCCGGCGAGCACTGGATCGCGAAGTCGAGCGCGATCTCGATCCCGAGCTCTTTCGCGCCGGCAGCCAGCGCACGGAGCTCCTTCTCGGTACCCAACGACGGGTCGATCGCGTCGTGCCCGCCCTCCTCCGAGCCGATCGCCCACGGGCTGCCGACGTCGCCCTTCGCGGCGGTCTCAGCGTTGTTCCGGCCCTTGCGGTTCGTGTGCCCGATCGGATGGATCGGCGGGAGGTAGAGGACGTCGAAGCCGAGCTCGGCGAACTGCGGCAGCAGCTTGCGGACGCCGGCGAAGCCGCCCCACGAGCGCGGGAAGAGCTCGTACCACGAGCCGAAGCGGCCGAGCACGCGGTCGGCGTCCACCGAGTACGTCGCCGACCACGCCTTCTCGGAGCGCGTGCCTGCCGGCGCGGCGAGTGCCATCTCGACCGTGAGCTCCTCGTCGCCGAGCAGGACCGCGCCCTCCGACAGCTCGCTGGTGAGGTCGGCCTGGCCGGCGGCGACCTTGCGCCGCAGCTCCTCCTGGAAGGAGCCGACGCGGTCGACCCACGCCTCGATGCGGAAGCTCCAGAGACCAGGCCGGTCGACCACGAAGGAGCCCGCCCAGACGTCGTTCCCGAGCGGCTCGAGCGGCGTCTCGGACCAGCGTGTCGCGCCCGGGCACTTATGGCGAACCGCTGCACCTAGGGTCTCGTGCCCGTCGCGGAAGATCCGCGCGCTCACCTCGACCTCGTCGCCGACGGTGCGCTTGACGGGATAGCGGCCGCAGTCGACCTGCGGCGACACCTCCTGGATCTGGATCCGCGACGGAGTCGTCTTCGGGATGGACACGCCCCCAAGTCTCACTGATGAGGAAGGATCAAAACGTGGAGCTCTCCCGTTCGGCCGGCATCCTCCTCCATCCGACCTCGCTCCCGTCCGGGAAGCTGGACCGCGAGGCGTACCGGT
>DASXJG010000106.1:0-11025 GCA_036497525.1 Gaiellaceae bacterium | reverse complement strand
CTGGTTCAGCTCGCCGGCGAGCCCGATCACCGCGCGGCGGCTGAAGGCGACGACGACCGTGCCAGGACCGAGGCCGGCGATGCCGCGGCGGCCCACCCAGTCGAGCGGCGCCTTGCGCTCGAAGAAACGGATCTCGACCTGGGGGAACGCGTGCCGAACGAGCGGCAGCGCCTCGACCGCGCCGAGCAGGAGGATGTGGCGGTACTCGCCGCCGAGCATGAGCCGCGTCCAGGCCGATCCGCGCTCCTCGTCCTCCGCCCACTGCACCTCGTCGAGCACGAGCGTCCGGCCGTGCGACGGCGCCATCTCGGCGGTGCAGCACACGATCGGCGCAGCCGGGTTGACCCGCTCCTCGCCGGTCACGAGGCCGACCCGCTCCTCCCCCAGCTCCGCGGCGAGCCGCCGGTGCGCCTCCTGCGCGAGCATCCGCAGCGGCGCCGCGTAGACGCCCTCGCCGCTCTCCACGAGGAAGCGGAGCGCGTCGTGCGTCTTGCCCGAGTTCGTCGGGCCGAGATGCGCGATCACCGTCTCGGGCTCGACCCGCCGCTCGGGCAGGCGGACGGTCAGCTCGGCGACAGGCTTGCGCGCCGGCTGGTTCCGCCTCTGGAAGCGCTCGCTGCGACTGGGTCGCTTCTGCCGTTGGTGTCTGCCTCGGGCCACGAGGCGACGGTAGCCGCTGGGGCTAGACCTGCAGGAACCTGCGAAGCGTCACGCCGGAGCCGACGGCGCCGAGGAGGAGCCCCGCGGCGAGCAGCAGGATCGCGTTGGCCGTGAACGAAAGCGCGTGCACGTCGGAGGAGCTTCCTCCGCCGATGTGCGGGAGGATCGACGGCAGTGCGATCGACTTCCCGAGCACGAGCAAGATCACCGCCAGCAACGAGCCGAAGAACCCGCAGACGAGGCCCTCGAGCATGAACGGGCCACGGATGAACCAGTTCGTCGCGCCGACGAGCTTCATCACCTCGATCTCACGTCGTCGCGCGAAGATCGAGAGCCGGATCGTGTTCGCGATCAGGAGCGTCGACGCGACGATGAGCAGGATCACGGCCACGAGGAACACGAGCGAGATGACCTTCGCGATCGTGAGGACGCGCTTCGCAGTCGCGCTCCCCCAACTGACCTTGTCCACCCCGGTCCAGCCCGACTCCCTCACCTCCTTGCCGATGAGCGGCGTCTGCGATGCCTTGACGGGAATGACCGTGTAGGAGTCGGGCAGGGGGTTGCTGGGCAGACCGCCCTTGAAGAGCGTGGGGAAGTCGTGCTGCATCTTCTTCAGCGCGTCGGCCTTCGAGACGAAGATGACCTGCTTCGCACGCTTGTCGTTGCTGAGCTTCGTGAAGACGGCGTGCTCCTGCTGCTTTGTCGTGTCGCTGGCGAAGTAGACGTGAACCTGTAGCTCTTTCTGGATGTGACCGCTCCACGAGAGCACCCACGTGCCGAGCGCGATGAACAGCCCGAGCAGGCACATCCCGATCAGCACGGTCATCGTCGCCGCGATGGTCGTCGACAGGTTCATCCGGATCGAGGACCACGCCTCGGAGAACAGCAGCCGGACGCGACTCATTCTGAGGTGTAGCCTCCGCGCCGCTCGTCGCGGGCGAGCCGCCCGTCCTCGAGCGCGATCACGCGCTTGCGCATCTTGTCGACCATCTCGCGGTCGTGGGTGACCATGAGGATCGTCGTGCCGGCGCGGTTGATGCGGTAGAGGAGCTGCATGATCCCGACGCTCGTGTCGGGGTCGAGATTCCCGGTCGGCTCGTCGCAGACGAGCAGAGGCGGGTGGTTGACGACGGCGCGCGCGATCGAAACGCGCTGCTGCTCGCCGCCGGAGAGCTCGTCGGGCAACGAGTTCATCTTGTTCGCGAGCCCGACCATCGTCATCACCTCGGGCACCTTGCGCCGGATCACCGCGCGGCTCTCGCCCTGTACCTTGAGCGCGTAGGCGACGTTGTCGGCAGCCGACCGCGTCGGCAGGAGCTTGAAGTCCTGAAAGACGCAGCCGATGTTGCGGCGCAGGCGCGGGACGTGCGAGTGCCGCAGCCGGCTGACGTCGCGGCCGCTGAGGATGATCCGCCCGTCCGACGGGTCGAGCTCCTTCAGGAGGAGCCGCACGAGCGTCGTCTTGCCGGAGCCGGAGGCGCCGACGACGAACACGAACTCGCCCTTGTCGATCGCGAAGCTGACCGAGTCGAGCGCGGTGACGTCCGGTTCGTAGACCTTCGTGACGCCCTCGAAGAGGATCATCGAGCCGGCGGCCGGCTTTGCCTGCTCCTGCGGCTCCGGCTGCTGCTCTTCTAGATGTGTGGCAACGACGATGGGCTTCTCTATCTGGAGGTCTGTCACGTCTACCGGTTCTCAGTGGGGGCGGGCGTTACTGCCCGGGCGCCGGTGAGTGCGGGCGGAGCGGGCCTCACTCTAGCGCAGCTTCCGGCGGACTATGAAGCCTCTGCTGCAGTTTGGAGCAGATAGGCACGAATGAACCCGTCCAGGTCACCGTCGAGCACACCCTGAGCGTTGCCGACCTCGTAGCCCGTCCGCGCGTCCTTGACCTGCTGATACGGGTGGAGGACGTAGCTGCGGATCGTGTCGCCGCCAAAGCCCATGTTCACGCCGCCGCGCTCGCGTGCGAGCTCCGCCTCCCGCTCCTCCTCGGCCTTCTCGGCCAGCCGTGAGCGGAGGATCTTCATCGCGGTGTCCTTGTTCGCGGACTGGCTCCGCTCGTTCTGGACGGCGACGACGATGCCGCTCGGCATGTGCGTGATCCGCACCGCGGAATCGGTCTTGTTCACATGCTGGCCGCCGGCACCCGACGAGCGGTACGTGTCGATGCGGATGTCGTCGTCGTCGATCTCGATGTCACCGGCCTCGTCGAGCAGCGGGGCGACGATCACCTGCGCAAAGCTCGTGTGGCGGCGATGCGCGGCGTCGAACGGGCTGAGGCGGACGAGCCGGTGCTTGCCGCGCTCGGCCTTGAGGATCCCGTAGGCGTTCTCCCCGCGGACCGTGAACGTCGCCGACTTGATCCCGTACTCCTCCCCTGGGCTCGACTCGATCACCTCGGTCTTGAGGCCCCGCTGCTCGGCCCAGCGGAGGTACATGCGCAGCAGGATCTCCGCCCAGTCCTGCGCGTCGGTGCCGCCCGCGTCGGACTGGATCGTGACGACGGCGTCCCCTGCGTCGTACTCGCCGGAGAAGAGCGCGTCCTCCTGGAGCCGTGCGAGCTCGACTTTGACCTCGTGCAGGACCGGCTCGAGCTCCTCGTCGGGGAAGGTGCCGGCGCCCTCGAGCAGGAACTCGACGTTCGAGACGAGCTCGTCGTAGCGGCGGAGCTTCCGTTGCGTGCGCTGGTGCTCGGCCGAGAGCCGCGCGGCCCGCTGTTGGTCGTTCCAGAAGTCGGGTTGCGCGAGCTCTTGCTCGAGCTCGTCGAGGCGGGACCTCAGGGCAGGGGGGTCAAAGGTAACCACGGACCCAGTCGAGCTGGGTCCCGATCCCCTCGAGCTGCTCTTGCAGCGAAAGCTCGCGCTCTTCAGCCATGGCGCGCGCCATGGTACTGGCGCCCGGCCCGGGGAGCACCACCGACCTGGCGCAAGCCGTAGTTAGTCGAGCAGCGACCTCAGGTAGTCCTCGAGCTTGTCGAAGCTGCCCTCCTGGCCGTCGAACCTCGTCATGTGGGCACGGCCGGCCTGGTCGCGGAACAGGAGTGTCGTCGTGAGCTTCGTGACTCCGTCGGCTTCGTGCAGCTCCGTGGTCTCGACGGCGTCCGCGTCCGGCCATCCTTCGAACAGCCACGTCGCGACGGTCCGCGTCGGCGGCTCGATCTCCATGTAGGTGCCCCGAAACGAGCACTCTCTTCCGTCCGGGGTCACGGAGACGATGTGGTAGCTCCCTCCGACGCGCAGGTCGATCGAGCACTCCGTCACCTGATCCTCGAATGGAGCGAACCAGTTCCTCACGTGCTCCGGCTTCGTCAGCACGTCGAAGACGAGCTCGAGCGGAGCGTCGAACTCTCGCGTGGTGACGATCTCGAGCTCGCTCGGGAACTCGATCACTGACGACCCGTGCCGATTAGGTCTCACCGGGCTCTCCTTCCTGTTGGAGTTCCTTGAGGTAGTCGCCCATCCGATCCAGGCGCTCGTTCCGGGCCTGCTCGTACTTCGCAAGCCACTCGTGGAACGGCCGAAGCCGATCGGGCTCCAGGCGGTACAGCCGGCGCCTTCCTTCCGGCCGGGAGCTGACCAGGCCGACCTTGCTGAGCACCCGGAGGTGCTTCGAGACCTGAGGCTGCGAAAGCGAGAGGTCGTTCACGATCGTCCCGACCGCCTTCTCGCCCGTGATCAGCGTGTCCAGGATCTCGCGACGGTGCGCCTCGGCGACTGCGTTGAAGACGTCCGCGGTCGTGGAGGTGCGGGCCACGGCTTCAATATATATTCCTATATCGGAATATGTCAAGAACGCCCGGGCGCTACGCGCCGTGGCACTTCTTGAACTTCTTGCCGCTGCCACACCAGCACGCGTCGTTGCGGCCGAGCTTCTCGTGCGGGCTCGCGTGGACAGTCTGCGGCGCGGAGACGCCAGCGCCGACTGCCGAGGTACTCACGCCGCCGGCCAGGGCCGCATCGATGACGTCGGCGCCGGCGCTCGTCTCGTGCTCGTACTGAAGGTTGCCGTTGCCGCCCGGCGACTGCTGGGCGAACTGCTGCTGCGCCTCCTCGGGTGCGAGCTCGGCGTGGAAGAGGTGCAGGATGACCTCGCCGCGGATGATCCGCCCGAGCTCGGTGAACATCTGCTCGCCCTCGCCGGTGTATTCGACCAGCGGGTCCTTCTGCGCCATCTGGCGAAGGCCGATGCCCTCGCGCAGCGCCTCCATGTTCTCGAGGTGCTCGCGCCAGCGCACGTCGACGACCTGCAGGACGATGAACCGCTCGACCTCGCGCATCAGCTCGGCGCCGAACTCCTCCTCCTTCGCCTCGTACTCGTCGCGCGCGTCGGTCTGGAACTCCTCGATCAGCCCCTCGCGCGTGATCTGGCCGAGGTCCTCGCGCAGCTCGGTGGCCGTGATCTCGGTCTGGTACAGCTGCGCCATCGCCTGCGTGAGCGCCTCGAGGTCCCAGTCCTCGGCGTACTCCTCGGCGGTAAAGACGTTGACGGTGTCCTCGACGACCTCGTCGATCCACTGCCGGACCTGCTCGGAGAGGTCCTCGCCCTCGAGCACCTGCCGCCGCTGCTCGTAGATCCGCCCGCGGTGCCGATTGAGGACGTCGTCGTACTTGAGGACGTTCTTCCGCATGACGAAGTTCTGCTCCTCGACCTTCTTCTGCGCGCCCTCGATCTGCCGGGAGAGGATCTTCGCCTCCATCGGCTGGTCCTCGGGGATGTTGAAGCGCTCCATGATCCCCTTGATCCGGTCGCCGGCGAACAGGCGGACCAGGTCGTCCTCGCCCGAGAGGTAGAAGCGCGTCTCGCCGTCGTCTCCCTGGCGGCCCGAGCGGCCGCGAAGCTGGTTGTCGATCCGGCGCGCCTCGTGGCGCTCGGTGCCGAGGACGTAGAGGCCGCCCACGTCGCGCACGCCGTCGCCGAGCTTGATGTCGACGCCACGGCCCGCCATGTTCGTCGCGATCGTCACCGCGCGGCTCTGGCCGGCGTCCTTGATGATCTCGGCCTCGCGCGCGTGCTCCTTCGCGTTGAGGACGTTGTGCTTGATCCCCTTGCGGGTCAGCAGCTGCAAGAGGTACTCGGACGTCTCGACCGCGATCGTGCCGACGAGGACGGGCTGCCCCTTTCGGGTGCGCTCCTCGATGTCGCGCACGACCGCCTCGAACTTCCCCTCCTTCGTCTTGAAGACGAGGTCGTTCTCGTCGGCGCGGGCGACCCGCACGTTGGTCGGGATCTCGACCACGTCGAGGTTGTAGATCTCGACGAACTCCTTCTCCTCGGTCTTCGCGGTGCCGGTCATGCCGGCGAGCTTCTCGTAGAGTCGGAAGTAGTTCTGGAGCGTGATCGTGGCGAGCGTCTGGTGCTCCTCCTGGATCTTCACGCCCTCCTTCGCCTCGACGGCCTGGTGGAGGCCCTCGCTCCAGCGACGCCCCTCCATGATCCGGCCGGTGAACTCGTCGACGATCTTCACCTCGCCGTCCTGGATCACGTACTTGATGTCGAGGTGGTAGAGGGACTCGGCCTTGAGCGCCTGGTAGAGGTGGTTGACGAGCTGGGTGTTCTCGGGCGCGTACAGGCTGTCGATGCGGAGCGCGCGCTCGACCTTCTCGATGCCCTGCGTGGTCACGCCGACGGTCTCGTGCTTCTCGTCGAACTCGTAGTCTGCGCCCGCAGCCTCGGCCGCTCCCTTCGGATCGCCGGGCGAGGAGCGGAACGGGATGAGTTGCTTCACGATGCGGGCGAAGTCGTTGTAGATCTGAGCCGCCGTCTCGGGCTCGCCCGAGATGATGAGCGGCGTGCGCGCTTCGTCGATGAGGATCGAGTCGACCTCGTCGACGATCGCGTAGGGGTGCCCTCGCTGAACGAGTCCCTCGAGGTTGACCGCCATGTTGTCGCGGAGGTAGTCGAAGCCGAACTCGGAGTTCGTCCCGTAGGTGACGTCGGCCGCGTAGGCTGCTTTCCGCTCCGGGAACGGCATCATCGTCTCGATGTAGGCGACGTTCATCCCCAGCGACTCGAAGACGGGCCGGTTCCACTCGGCGTCGCGCTGGGCGAGGTAGTCGTTGACGGTGACGAGATGCGCGCCGCGGCCCGCGAGGCCGTTGAGGTAGAGGGCGAGGCTCGCGACGAACGTCTTTCCCTCGCCGGTCTTCATCTCGGCGATATCGCCCTCGTGGAGGACGATCCCGCCCATCAGCTGCACGTCGAACATGCGCTGGTCCGATGCGCGTTTACGCGCTTCTCGGACGGCGGCGAACGCCTCGAAGACGAGGTCGTCGAGGGTCTCGCCGTTCTCGAGCCGCTGCCGGAACTCGGCGGTCTTGCCCTGCAGGTCGGCGGCGGACAGCTGCTCGAACTCGGGCTCGAGCGACGTGACGTACGCGGCCTGTTCCTGGAGCCGCTTGAGCCGGCGGCCCTCGCCGACGCGAAGGACCTTCTCGAGGTTGCCGATCTCCACGAGGCAAGGGTAGCGGTCGGACCCTCCGCCCCTAGGTCTCGGTGAGCCCTGCCTCGACCGGGTTGTCGAGCCCCGGCTCCTCGACCTGCTTCCGCCGGCCGACTCGCTTGTCGTGGATGTCCTTGACCTGGCGGACGAGCTTGTCGGCGATCTGGTCGATCGCGCCCTTCATGTCGCGGGCCGTCTCTCGCGCGCGTAGCGTGTGGCCCTTGAGGTGGACGGTCGCCTCCGCCACCTGCGACTCGGCGATCGAGGGGTTCTTCTCCACCGCGAGCTCGATCTCGACGCGCGTCGACTCGTGGACGCGGCGGTCGAGCTTCTGGAGCTTCCGCTCGGCGTAGCTCCGGATCGACTCGTTCACCTCGAGGTTTTTCCCCTTGACGTGAAGCTGCATCGCGCCTCCCCTGGTCGCTGCTGTGCGGTGTGTCTAACCCTACTCCGGCCGGAGCTAACCGCATGGGCGTGTTCCACTATCCGCGACGGAGTGCACGCGCGAACGCGATCGCCTCGACACGTCGGGCGCCTGCTTTCCGGAGCGCGGTCGCGGCCGCGGCCGCAGTGGCGCCGGTCGTGTAGACGTCGTCGATCACGACGACCCGGTGAGGCGCGGCTCCGGTGGGACGGAAGGCGCCGCGTACCGTCCGCCGCTCGGCTGCGGAGCTACCGCGCTGGCGACCGCCGCGCGTGCGCTCGAGCAGTGGCAGGCACGGGAGCTCCCACGCGGCAGCGAGCTCGAGTGCGAGCCGCTCCGCCGGATTGTGTCCCCGCTTCAGCCGCCGCGTGCGGTCGGCGGGGACGAAGGTGAGGGCGTCCACCTCGGGCGGCGGTAGGCGTTCGGCGACGAGCTCGGCCGTCTCGACGGCGAGCCGCCGCAGGCCGCGCTCCTTCCACGCGTGGACGAGCCTGCGTGCTGCCTGGTCGTAGCCGACCGCGGCGCGCGCCGTCGCGAACGCGAGCCGGCGTCCCGCGCATTCGCGGCACCGCTCGACCGGCCAGGCTGTCGGCGCGCCGCAGCGTTCGCAGAGCGGCGGCTCGAGCATCGGCAGCTCCTCGCGGCAGACGGGGCAGAGCTGCCTCCCGCCGCCGCCGCACACGACGCATCGCTGCGGCAGGAGCAGGTCGAGCACCTCTCCACGCTACGGCGCGAGATGTGCCGAGATCGTCTCGAATCAGTCGAGGCTGTACTCGTCCCGCTCCGGCAGCCCGGCGATACGCCGCAGCCGGTTGTCCGCTTCGAGCAGCTGCGCGTGGTTTCCGATGTCGTACCAGTAGCCGTCGAAGCGGTAGCCGTAGACGGCCTCGTTACGGGAGAGCCAGCCGAGGAAGCTGCCGGCGTTGTCGGGGCTCTGGCCCTCCTCGAGATAGGCACCCACGAGCCGGACGTGCTCGGGCGGGAGGAGATACGCAACGGTCGCCGCGAGCGTCGAGGGCGGGTCGCTCGGCTTCTCGATGAAATGGACGACGCGGTCGTCGGCGTCGGTGGAGACGATCCCGTAGTGCGTCGCCAGCTCGAGGTCTCCGACGTCGTGGAGCGGGACCGCGGCCGACGGCTGCGGCTTCCTCCGCCACCACTCCACGAAGCCGGGTAAGGACAGCTCCAGGAGGTCGTCGCCCAGCACCACGAGCTCCTGGTCGCCGAGCCCGGCCGTCTCGATCACGAGCCGGAGATCGCCGACCGCGCCGAGCCGGTCCTCGTTCGAGGTCGTTCCGTCGTCGTGGACGACGACATCGCGGGAAGCGCCCCACTCCTCGAAGTCGGCTGCGAAGCGGTGGTTCGTGACGAGGTGGACGGCATCGACATCCTCGACCTCGCGGACGGAGTCCAGGATCCAGTCGAGCATCGGCCGGCCGCCGACGGGAAGGAGATGCTTGGGCCGGTCGTCCGTAAGCGGCCGAAGCCGCGTGCCGTAGCCCGCTGCGAGCAGGACGGCCTTCATCGAAGCGAGTCCTCGTACGGGCTGCGGTGGACGCCGTTCTCGGTCACGATCGCCGTGATCAGCTGTGCGGGCGTCACGTCGAACGCGGGGTTGCGGGCGGGGAAGCGGTCGGTCAGCTCCGCGGGATCGCGCTCCTCGATCGGGATCGCCGAGCCGTCGGGCGTCGCGGGGTCGAGCGTCGAGCTCGGGGCAACGACGTAGAACGGGATCCCGTGGTGGGCGGCGAGCACCGCGAGCGAGTATGTCCCGATCTTGTTCGCCGTGTCCCCGTTCGCGGCGATCCGGTCGGCGCCGGTGACCACGAGGTCGACCTCCCTGCGGGCCATCATCGACCCGGCGGCCGAGTCGGCGATCACGGCGTGCGGGATGCCCGCCTGCTCGAGCTCCCAGGCGGTGAGGCGTGCGCCCTGGAGGAGCGGCCGCGTCTCGTCGACGAGGACGCGGTCGAGCAGGCCGCGCTCGGCGGCGGCGCGGAGCGCGCCGACGGCCGAGCCGTAGCCGCCGGTCGCCAGGCCGCCGGCGTTGCAATGCGTGAGCGCGCGCGTGCCGGGCCGGAACAGCTCCGCCGCATGCGCGGCCATCCGGCGGCAGCGGTCCACCTCCTCGTCGTGCACCGCGCGGGCGCGCTCCGGGGTGGGGTCGTCGCGCATCCGGGCAAGCGCCCACGGGAGGTTGACCGCAGTGGGCCGCGACGCTGCGAGGACCCGCTCCGCTTCGGCGAGGTCGTCGCCGCGCAGCGCCGCGAGCGCCAGCCCGTACGCGGCTGCGATGCCGATCGCCGGGGCGCCGCGCACGACCATTCCCCGGATCGCGTCGGCCACCTCGGCCGCGGTCGCGCAGCGCACCTCGACGACCTCGTCCGGCAGCCGCCGCTGGTCGAGGAGAACGACCGCGGGCCCGTCCTCCTCGAGGCGAACGATCTCCTCGGGCGCGAGCTCAGACATGCCCACAGAGGCCATGTCTCGGTATCAGATACCAGGACAGGTCCGAAGTGGACACGGCTTCCTCGACGGCGCTAGCGCAAAGCGCTCGGCTCGGCCAAATTGCGCCCAATCGGACCCGTCTCGGTATCAGTTACCCGGACCTGTCCCGACGGATCAGGTGCCCTCGTCCCAGGAGGCGAGGTAGCGGGCCTGCTCCTCCGTGAGCGTGTCGATGTCGACGCCCATCGTCTCGAGCTTGAGCCGCGCGATCTCCTGGTCGATCGCCGGCGGCACCGGATAGACCTTGCGATCGAGCTCGCCCGCATGGCTGGACGCGTACTCGAGCGAGAGCGCCTGATTCGCGAAGGACATGTCCATCACGAGCGCCGGGTGCCCCTCGGCGGCGGAGAGATTGACGAGCCGGCCGTCGGCGATGAGATACAGGCGCCGCCCGTCGGCGAGCGTGAACTCCTCCACGAACTCGCGGGCCTTCTTCGACTCGACCGCCATCTCGCGCAGCGCCGGGATCTCGATCTCGACGTTGAAGTGGCCGGTGTTGGCGAGGATCGCGCCGTCCTTCATCACTTCCATGTGCTGGCGCGCAATCACGTGCTTGTCGCCGGTCGCGGTGCAGAACATGTCCCCGATCTCCGCCGCCCGCTCGAGCGGCAGCACCTCGAAGCCGTCCATGGAGGCCTCGAGCGCCTTGAGCGGATCGACCTCGGTGATGATCACGTGCGCACCCATCCCGCGGGCCCGCGAGGCGACGCCGCGTCCGACCCAGCCGTAGCCGCAGACGACGAAGCGCTTGCCGGCGATGAGGACGTTCGTCGCGCGGATGATCCCGTCGATCGTCGACTGGCCCGTGCCGTAGCGGTTGTCGAACATGTGCTTCGTCTGTGCCTCGTTAACCGCGATGATCGGGAAGCCGAGCTTCCCCTCCGCCTCGAGCGCCTTGAGCCGGATCACGCCGGTCGTCGTCTCCTCGGTGCCGGCGATGATCTCGCCGAGCTGCTCCCGCCGCGCCGAGTGGAGGACGCCGATCACGTCGGCG
>DASXJG010000105.1:0-2222 GCA_036497525.1 Gaiellaceae bacterium | reverse complement strand
GACGAGCGTGACCCGCTTGCCCTCGCCGGCCAGCAGCTCGGCGAGGACGCCGCCGAGGTAGTAGTGGTCGTCGTCGAAGAGGACGATCCGCTCCCCGGCGGGGCGCCGTCCGGCCATGAGGTCGTCGGGCGTCAGCGTCTCGACGGTGGAGTCGAAGCCGGGCGGCCGCGTGTGCCAGCGGCCGACGCCGTCGCCGCGCCAGCGAGAACCGGTCGCTACCGCAACGTAGTCGAAGCCGTAGTCGCGCACCTCGTCCGCGGTGACCTCGCTCTCGAGCGCGAGCTCGACGTTCGGGAGCTTTGCGAGCTGGGCGCGGCGGTAGTCGACCACGCGGATCCAGGCGGCCAGGCCCGGCAGCCGGGCCTCCCGCAGCACACGCCCGCCGAGCTCGCGGCCCGCTTCCGCGAGCACGACCTCGTAGCCGCGCTTGCCGAGGGCCATCGCGGCCTCGAGCCCCGCCGGCCCGCCGCCGACGACGAGCACCTTCGAGTCCGATCCGGCCGGCCGGAAGCGCTCCGGGTGCCAGCCGCGCCGCCACTCCTCGCCCATCGACGGGTTCTGCGTACAGCGGATCGGCGTCATCGTCCAGTCGCCCGTGACGCAGACGTTGCAGCCGATGCACTCGCGGATGTCCTCGAGCCGGCCCTCCTCGATCTTGAGCGGCAGGAACGGGTCGGCGATCGAGGGACGAGCGGCGCCGATCAGGTCGACCACGCCGTCGCGGATCAGCCGCACCATCGTGTCCGGCGAGGTGAGCCAGCCGATGCCGACCACCGGCTTCGAGGTGAGCTGCTTGATGCCGCGGAAATGCTCCTCGGTCCACGCCTCGTGCGCGAACCGCGAGGTGCGCGAGTCGTCGGGCCAGAAGCCGACCATCACGTCCCAGAGGTCGGGCAGCTCGCCGACGAGCTCGAAGAGCTGCTCGATCTCGGGGCGCTCGATGCCCTCCTCGCCGAGCAGCTCGTCGACGACCACGCGGCACGCGACGGCGGCGCGGCCGTCGCACTCGGAGAGCGTGTCCTCGAGCACCTCGCGCAGAAGGCGCGCGCGGTTCTCGAGCGTGTCGCCGTACTCGTCGTCGCGGAGGTTGTAGCGGCGCGAGAGGAAGTGCTGGAGCGTGGAGAGCCCGTGCGCCGCGTAGACGTAGACGAGGTCGTAGCCCGCCCGCAGCGACCGCTGCACCGCCTGCCGGTGCCGGCGGCGGAGGTCGTCGACGTCCTCGCGGCTCATCGCCCGCGCCTGGATCGGCTCGTTGCCGGGGACCGGCAGGTTCGACGGCCCGAGTGGCGGGATCCTCCCGTAGAGGTTCGCGCTCGCCATCCCGTTGTGCACGAATTCGATCCCGGCGAGCGAGCCGTGCGCGTGCACCTGCTCGACGAGCCGCTCGTGCGCGGGGATGTCCGCGTCGTCCCAGAGCCGTCCCTCGATGAAGCCGCCCGTGTCGGAGGTGGGGTGGATCTCGACCTCCTCGGTGCAGACGACAGCCCAGCCGCCCTCCGCCTTGACACCGCGCATGACCGCGTGGGCGGTGGGGTCGCGGTGCCCCATGCCGTTGCAGTGCGGCACCTGGAAGAAGCGGTTGCGGGCGGTCACCGGCCCGAGCGGGACGGGCTCGAAGAGGACGTCGTAGCGGGGGTCGCGGCTCATGCGAACAGGCTCCGGGCGATAAGCAGGCGCATGATGTCGCTCGTGCCGTCCCAGATCTCGTCGAGCTTGGCGTCGCGGTACCACTTCTGGGCGAGCGAGTCACGGATGTAGCCGGCGCCGCCGAGGGTCATCACGGCCGCGGAGGCCGCGAAGACGGACGCCTCGGAGGCGGCGAGCTTCGCCATGGCGGCCTCGGTCGAGAACGGCTGCCCAGCATCGGCGAGCTCGGCGGCGCGGTGCGTCATGAGGCGCGCCTGGTCGAGCTTCAGCTTCGCGTCGGCGAGCCGGAACGAGACGGCCTGGTACTCGTGGATCGGGCGGCCGAACGCCTCGCGCTCGGATGCGTAGTCGACCGCGAGCTCCAGAGCCGCGCGCCCGAGCCCGACCGAGCCCGCGGCGAGCTGGACGCGGGCGATGTCGAACACCCACATCAGGCCGCGGAACCCCTCGCCCTCCCCGCCGAGGCGGCGGTCCTCCGGGACGAAGCAGTCCTCGAAAGCCACCTCCGCGGCCGGGAAGCAGCGGCTGCCCATCTTCGGCAGGCGCGGCCCGCGGACGAAGCCGTCGTCCCCCGC
>DASXJG010000104.1:0-4013 GCA_036497525.1 Gaiellaceae bacterium | reverse complement strand
GCTCGAAGCGGTCCTTGCGTAGCCGCGCCGCGCGCTCGCCCGTTCAAGCCGTGTGCCGGGAAGCAGGTCGACCAGTCGCGCCGTGTCTCGGCCTCCGCAGCCGGGCGACCTGATCGCCGATCGCTACGAGCTCGAGGAGCTTGTGGGCAGCGGCGGGATGTCGACGGTCTTTCGCGCGCGCGACCTCCAGCTCGACCGCCTCGTCGCGATCAAGATCCTCCACGAGCGCTATGTCGAGGACCCGGAGTACGTCGAGCGCTTCCGCCGGGAGGCGCGGGCGGTCGCGAAGCTCTCGCACCCGAACATCGTCACCGTCATCGACCGCGGCGACGACGGCGGCCGGCAGTACATCGTCTTCGAGCACGTCGAGGGCGAGAACCTCAAGGAGCTCGTCACGCGCACCGGCCCGATGTCGCCGCGCCGCGCGCTCGAGCTCGTGATCCCGGTCGCCGACGGGCTCGCGTTTGCGCACGAGCACGGCCTCGTGCACCGCGACGTCAAGCCGCAGAACGTCCTCCTCAGCAGCGAGGGCGAGGTGAAGGTGACCGACTTCGGGATCGCGCGCTCGCTCGACGTCGAGCACGGCGTCACGCAGACGGGGACGGTGCTCGGGACGAGCGAGTACCTCGCGCCCGAGCAGGCGAGCGGCGAGCCCGTCTCACCCGCGACCGACGAGTACTCCCTCGGGGTCGTGCTCTGGGAGCTGCTGACCGGGGAGGTGCCGTTCACCGGCGAGAACTTCGTCGCGGTCGCGCTGCGCCACGTGAACGAGCCGCCCCCGAGGCTCCTCGACCGGCGGCCGGACCTGTCACCGAGGCTCGCCGCCGCCGTGGAGCGTGCGCTCGCGAAGGATCCGGCGCGCCGCTTCCCGTCGATGTCGGCGCTTGCGGCGGAGCTGCGTGCCTGCCTCGCCGAGCTCGACGCCGGGCCCGCTGCTGCGGACGACTTGGCGCTGACGGTCGTCTCCCCGCCCGTTTCGCGTCCGGCACCGGCCCGTGCTCGGACGCCCGCCCGGCATGTGAGACGCAGGCGCCGCCCCGTCGCGCCGTGGGTGATCGTCGCGTTTGCGGTCGCGGCCGTGGCATTCGTGGCGGTCTTCCTCGTCGCCAGGCAGGGCCACACGGGCTCGGGCGGAGGAGGGGGCGGCTCCGGCGGCGGCACCGGAACGTCGGTTCAGCTCCAGGGCGTGGGCGACTACGACCCGCAGGGGACCGGCCGCGAGCACTCCGACACCGCGGCGAGCGCGACCGACGGCAATACCTCGACCGTCTGGATGACAGAGCACTACAACAGTCAGGACTTCGGCGGCCTGAAGGACGGCCTCGGGCTCGTCCTCGACGCCGGCAGCGCGGTGAAGCTCGCCAGCCTGAAGGTGATGACGCCGACGCCGGGGTTCACGGCGGAGATCCAGGCCGGTGACTCGCCGACTGGCGGCTTCGCGACCGACTCCTCGTCGCAGACCGTATCGGGCACGACTGCGACGTTCACCCTCGACGGCAGCACCGCTCGGTACTACGTCGTCTGGATCACTCAGCTCCCGCCCGACGGCAGGGCGGAGATCTCGGAAGTCACGGCAAAGAGCTAGTAGACGAGCCTCGAGCGCCGCTCGTGCCGCTCGAGCGCGAGCTCGATCAGCCGGTCGAGCGCCTCGGCATAGCCGATCCCCGAGGCGTCGAACAGCCGCGCCCAGACGCTCGTGGCCGTGAAGCCCGGCATCGTGTTCAGCTCGTTGAGGACGACCTCGCCGTCGGACTCGCGGACGAAGAAGTCGACGCGAGCGAGGCCCTCGCACTCCGAGGCGACGAACGACTCCACCGCGCGCCGCTGCAGCAGCTCGATCGTCTCCTGCGGCAGGCCCGGCGGCGGGACGATCAGCTCCATCCCGCCTTCGTCGTACTTCGACGCGTAGTCG
This sequence comes from Gaiellaceae bacterium, assembly GCA_036497525.1. Taxonomy (GTDB): domain Bacteria; phylum Actinomycetota; class Thermoleophilia; order Gaiellales; family Gaiellaceae; genus Palsa-739. The sequence continues at coordinate 2,101 of DASXJG010000104.1, read as the reverse complement.
TACCACTCGTGCTCGAGCGTGTCGATCTGCCCCGGGAGCGACGCGATCGGAGGAGGGACGCGGTTGCCCAGGACGCCGACCTCGACCTCGGTCCCCTCGACGAACTCCTCGACGAGCACCTTCTCGTCGTGCCGGAAGGCGAGCTCCACGGCCGCCTCGAGCTCGTCCTCGCCGTGCACCTTCGAGATGCCGACGGACGAGCCGAGACTCGCCGGCTTGACGAAGACGGGATAGCCGAACGGGTTCTCGACCCGGTCGCCGAGCCGGATCGCGTGGTGTGCCGCGACGGGGATGCCGCTGTCGCGCATCACCTTCTTGAACAGATCCTTGTCCATCGCGAGGGCGGAGCCGGCAACGCCGGAGCCGACGTAGGGGACGTCGGCGAGCTCGAGCAGCCCCTGCACGGTGCCGTCCTCGCCGAAGGGGCCGTGCAGGATCGGCAGGACGACGTCGACCGCCCCGACCGCGGCCAGCGTCCCGTTCTCGGCCGGAACGGGCAGCGTCTCCGCGGGACCCGTCTCCTCTGGACCAGTCCCGGTGCCTGGCACCAGGACGTGGCCGGAACGGTCAGGTCCGCCCGCTTCGAGCGCCCAGCGCCCGTCGCGCCCGATCGCGATCTCGGCGACCTCGTACCGGTCGGGATCGAGTGCCGCGACGACCGAGCGCGCCGAGGCCAGCGAGACCTCGTGCTCGCTCGAGCGGCCGCCGGCGAGAACGGCCACGCGCACGCGGCGCCGAGCCGATCTCACGGTGGAGGCGGCGGCCCCGACGTCGTCGTCGACGTCGTGGTCGCGGGGCCCGGCGAGTACTGGCCGATCGTGATCGTCACCGGCGAGCCCTTCGTCGCCTGCGTGCCGCCGCTCGGGCTCTGCTCCTGGACGATGTTGTCCTGGCTCGGGTCGCTGACGCTCTGGTACTGCCGGGTGACCGTGAAGCCGGCGTTCGCGAGCGTCTGGGCCGCGAGCTGCGAGCTGTCGGCGACGACGTCCGGCACCTGCACCGACGGCGGTCCGTTCGAGACCTCGAGGTCGACCGTCGAGCCCTTCGGCACCGCCGTGCCCGGCGAGGGGTTCTGATGGATCACCTGGTTCTGGGGCGCCGAGCTGTCGACGTACGTCGGGTTGACGTTGAATCCCGCGGAGTGGAGCGTGCTGCTCGCCTGGTTGAGGCTCTGGCCGACGACGCTCGGGACGTGCGCCTGCTGAGGGCCGCTCGCGACGTTGACCCGAACCTTCGAGCCCTTCGGGATCGACTGGCCCGCGGGCGGGTCGGTCGCCGTGACCTGGCCCTTCGTGTTCCCGGGGACGATGTGCTCCACCGGCTGGAACCCCGCGTCGGACAGCTCCTGCTGTGCGTCCGTCCACTGCTTCCCCTTCACGTCCGGGATCGTCACCTTCGGCGGTCCCGTAGAGGCGAAGATCGTGACGGTGTCGCCCTTGTGCAGCTTCGTGCCGGGATCCGGATCCTGCTTGAAGACGATCCCCTTCTTGAACCGCTCGCTCGACCCGTGGTGGACGGACGGAGTCAGGTTCGCGTTGCGGATCTGCTGCTCGGCCTGTTGCACGGGCTGCCCCGTGTAGAGCTGGACCGGGATCGTGGGCTTGGAGCCGGACACCTCCTGCCAGACGAAGATCCCCGCGACGACGGCCGCCACGACGAACAAGAGCGCAAGAAGCCACGCCCACCACGGCCGCTCGTGCCCGACGTGCTCCTCCTCTTCGACGATCGGCGGTGGGACGTCGCGTGCCGCTCCCGGAACCGGCGCGATCATCGTCGCAGCCGTGGACTCGACCGGCGTGGCCGGCGTCCGGCGCAGGACCTGGGTCGCGGCATCGACGGTGGCAGCCGCGACGGGCAGGCCGCGGGCGACGCGGTCGAGGTCGCCCTCCATCTCGTCGGCGCTCTGGTAGCGCTCGTTCGGATCTTTGGCGAGCGCCCGCAGCACGACCATGTCGAGCTCGGGCGGGATGTCCTTCCGCAGCTCCGAGGGCGGCTTCGGCGTGGCCGAGAGATGCTTCATCGCGATCTCCACCGGCGTGTCCCCCTCGAACGGCGTCTTCCCGGTCAGCAGCTCGTAGAGGACGACGCCGAGCGAGTAGAG
>DASXJG010000103.1:0-5325 GCA_036497525.1 Gaiellaceae bacterium | reverse complement strand
CACGCCGATTCCCGTTCCACGTCCAAGGCCGGTCAGACGGGAAGAGTAGAGGCGAACGCGGCAAATCGGACCAGACGTCGGTCCGGAGCGGCCTAGACTCACCCGATGCGCAGGCTGCTCGTGGCGAACCGGGGGGAGATCGCGCTGCGCATCTTCCGTGCCTGCCGGGCCGAGAACGTCGAGACGGTGGCGGTCGTCGCGCCGGACGACCGCGGAGCGCTCCATGCAGAGTCCGCCGACGCGGTCGTCGAGATCGCCTCCTATCTCGATCCCGCCGAGCACGTCCGCGCCGCACGGGAGACGGAAGCTGACGCCGTCCACCCGGGTTACGGCTTCCTCTCCGAGAGCGCGGAGTTCGCCGAGGCGGTGCTCGAGGCCGGGCTCACGTGGGTCGGCCCGCCGCCTGCGGCGCTGCGGGCGGGCGGCGACAAGCTCGCCGCCAAGGAGACCGCTCGCGCTGCCGGAGTCCCCGTCCTGCCCAGCGGGACACCGGAGGAGATCGGCTTTCCGCTCCTCGTCAAGGCGGCGGCCGGCGGCGGTGGGCGCGGCATGCGCGTCGTGCGCGCCGAGGGAGAGCTCGACGAGGCTCTCGCGGCAGCGCGGCGAGAGGCAGCCGCGGCGTTCGGCGACGACACGGTCTTCTGCGAGCGCTACCTCGAGCGGCCGCGCCATGTCGAGATCCAGCTCCTCGCCGACCGGCACGGCACCGTGGCGGCGCTCGGCGAGCGCGACTGCTCCATCCAGCGCCGCCACCAGAAAGTGCTCGAGGAGTCGCCCTCCCCCGCGCTCGACCCGGAGCTGCGCACGAGGATGAGCGATGCCGCCGTCGCCTTGGCGCGCGCGATCGGCTACGAGAGCGCCGGCACTGCCGAGTTCGTGCTCGACGGCCGCGACTTCTGGTTCCTCGAGCTCAACGCCCGGATCCAGGTCGAGCATCCTGTGACGGAGCTCGTGACCGGGGTCGACATCGTGCGCGAGCAGCTCCGGATCGCGTCCGGCGAGGCCCTGTCCAACTTAGTAACAGACTGTCACTTGCGGGGGCACGCGGTGGAGGTGCGGCTATATGCGGAGGACCCGCGCTCGTTCCTGCCGCAGGCCGGCACGCTCGAGCGGCTGCGCCTGCCGGAGGGGATCCGCGTCGACTCCGGCGTGCGCGAGGGGGACGAGATCGGCACCGCGTACGACCCGATGATCGCGAAGCTGATCGCTGCGGGCGACACGCGGACGGAGGCGTTCGACCGGCTGGCCGAGGCGCTGCGCGAGACGGAGATCGGCGGCGTCACGACGAACCTCCCCTTCCTGCGCTGGCTCGTCCCGCACCCGCTCGTCCGCGCCGGCCGGGTCACCACTGCGTTCCTGACCGAGAACCCGCCCCTGTCGGAGCCACCGCCGCGCGCGCCGGCGGCGGTCTGGAGCGAGCCGTGGCGCCTGAACCTCCGCGCCCCTCCACCCCAACCCGCGCCCGACGTCGACAGCGCAGTCGCAGGTCGCGCCGTCTCCGGACCGGAGCAATCGAACGTCGTCGCGCCGATGCCCGGGACGGTGATCCGCGTGCTCGTCGAGCCGGGCGCCGCCGTCGCGGCGCGCCAGCCGCTCGTCGTGCTCGAGGCGATGAAGATGGAGACGCCTCTCGTCTCCCCGTACGAGGCGACCGTCCGCGCCGTCCACGTCGGCGAGGGCGACCGCGTTGCTGGTGGCGCGGTGCTCGTGGAGCTGGAGGAGTGATGCACGCCGAGCGGCTGGAAGACGCGGCGAAATTTCTCACCGAGGCCGGGCCGCTGCTGCTCGCCGACGAGGCCCGCCACAACCTGATTCTCGGGATAGCCGGGACGATCCGCGACTCGCCCGACGTCTACCCGCTGCGGAGCCTCTGGCTCGTCCGCAAGGAGGGCCGGCCTGTCGCAGCTGCGATCCGGACGCCGCCGTACAACCTCATCCTCGCCCGGCCCGAGTCGCCTCTCGCGCTCGAGGCGCTCGCCGACGGGATCGCCGAGGAGCTGCCGGGCGTCAACGGCTGCGTGCCGGAGGCGGACGCGTTCGCCGAGATCTGGGCCGGGCGCACCGGCGCCCGCGCGCGCACGAACATGCGCCAGGGCGTCTACGCGCTGGAAAGGGTGCAGCCGCTGCGTGCCGTGCCCGGCTCGCCGCGCGTGGCGACGCTCGACGACCGCGACCTCGTGCTGCAGTGGTGGATCGCCTTCGCCGAGGAGGTGCTCCATGAGGGCGGCCCCGGCCGCGAGAACGCCGAGGCGATGGTCGAACAGCGGCTCGCTGCCCCCGGGCGCGGATTCCTCCTCTGGGAGGACGGCGGGGACGTAGTCTCGTTGGCCGGCTGGGGCGGCGCGACGCCGAACGGGATCCGCATCGGCCCCGTCTACACGCCACCTGATCTGCGCGGGCACGGGTACGCGACGGCGCTGACGGCCGAGCTCTCGCAGCGCCTGCTCGACGGGGATCTCTTCGACGGCGGCCGCCGCTTCTGCTTCCTCTACACCGACCTCGCGAACCCGACCTCGAACGGGATCTACGAGCGAATCGGCTACGTCCGCGCCGCGGAGTCCGCGGAGATTGTGTTCGAGTCGCGCTAGAACAATTTTTGCAGCTTCATCGCGGCGCCCATGTCGCCCTTGAGCTTGAGCTTGCCGGTCATGTAGGCGCTCGTCGGGTTCTGCTCGCCGGAGATGATCTTCTCGAACACTTCCTGGGAGGCGCTGATGGTGACGTCTGCGGCGTCCTCCGTGCCTTCCGTGACGCTGACGGCGCCGTCCGTGACCTTGACCGTCCACTGCCCCGCGCCCTCGATGTCGAAGCCGTATGAATTGTTCATTCCGGCTGTCTTCGACGTGTCGGCGCGGGCGGGAAGGCCCTCGAAGAATTCCTGCACGGTGGCTGCCATCTATCGCTCCTTGTAGGGGACTTCGCGCGAGTTTATGCATCGCCGCTGGGCCCGCAGCGTCTACCATCGCGCTCCGATGACCAAGGTCGAGATCGCGCTCCCGGGGCAGGCGGGCGCCGACGCGCTTGCGTTGCCCGTTGCACAACCTCTCGGCGGAGACGGCGCCAAGACCGTCGACGAGAAGCTCGGGGGCCGGCTTGCGCGCCTCGGCGAGAGCGGCGAGCTGCGCGGCGAGCGTGGCGAGACCGTCGTCCTCTTCCTCGACGGCGAGCTCGAGGCACCGCGCCTCGTCGCGGCCGGCGTCGGCAAGCGCGACGAGGTCGACGCCGATGCCCTACGCACGGCGGGCGCCGCAACGGCACAGGCCCTGTCCCGGGTTGGGGGCACCCTCGTCTGGCTGCTCGACGAGTCGCTTCCCGTACCGCTGCCCGAGCAGGCGGCCGCGCTCGTCGAAGGCACGATCCTCGGCTCCTACTCGCCCGGCCACTGGAAGTCGAAGGACGATGCGCGGGCGCCGGAGCGGGTCGTCATCGGCCATGCCGGCGACGCGGAGCTGCAGGCAGCTGTGGAGCGGGCGGCGATTCTTGCCGACCGGGCGAACCGGGCGCGCGACCTCTCGAACTCGCCGCCGAACGAGCTCACGCCACACACCCTCGGCGAGAAGGCGAAGGAGCTTGCGGCCGAGCACGAGCACCTGACCGCCGAGGTACTCGGGACCCGGGAGCTCGACGAACTCGGCATGGGCGCGCTGACCGCCGTCGGCCGCGGCAGCCGCAACGAGCCCCGCCTGATCGTTCTCCGCTACGACCCGCCCGGTGCGCGCGACGACCTCCTGCTCGGGCTCGTCGGCAAGTCGATCACGTTCGACGCCGGCGGCATCTCGATCAAGCCGTCCGGCGGGATGCAGGACATGAAGGGGGACATGTCCGGCGGCGCGGGGACGCTGCACGGGATCGGCGCGCTCGCCGCGCTCGGCACTCCCGTGCGCGCGATCGCCGTCCTCGCCGCGGCAGAGAACCTGCCCGGCGGCGACGCGTTCCGGCCCGGCGACATCCTCACCGCCGCGAACGGCAAGACGATCGAGGTCATCAACACCGACGCCGAAGGGCGGCTCGTGCTCGCCGACGCCCTCTGGTACGTCCGTCGCGAGGGAGCGACGCACGTGATGGACCTGGCGACGCTGACGGGCGCGATGGAGCTCGCGCTCGGAGACCTGTACGCCGGCGCCTTCGCGAACGACGAGGAGTGGATGGACCGGATCGTCCAGGCCGGCAACCGCAGCGGCGACCTCGTCTGGCCCTTCCCGCTCCACCCCCGTTTTCGCCGCTACATCGACTCCGCCTTCGCGGATATGAAGAACGGCTCGACTCTGCGCCAGGCCTCCCCCGCGCTGGCCGCCGAGTTCCTGCACGAGTTCGCCGGCGACGGCCCGTGGGCCCACGTCGACATGGCGGGCCCCGCCTTTCTCGAGCGAAGCCGCGGCGACTACCTGCGCGTGCCCGGCGGCACCGGCTACGGCGTGCGGCTCATCGCCGAGCTCGGCAGGACGCTGGCTTGAACTTCGAGCTCTCGGACGAGCAAGAGCTGATCCGCCGCACCGTCCGCGAGTTCGCGGAGACGAAGGTCGCGCCGGTCGCCGGGGAGCTCGACCGCGAGGCGCGCTTCCCGTACGAGCTCGTGGCCGAGCTTGCCGAGCTCGGGCTCATGGGGCTGCCGATCCCGGAGGAGTACGGCGGCGCCGGCGGCGACACGATCTCCTACGCGATCGCGATCGAGGAGCTGACCCGCATCGACTCGTCGGTGGCGATCACCGTCGCGGCGCACACCTCGCTCGGCACGATGCCGATCCTCCTCTTCGGCAGCGAGGAGCAGAAGCAGGAGTGGCTGCCGCGGCTCGCCTCGGGCCAGGGGCTCGCCGCCTTCGGGCTGACGGAGCCCGACGCGGGCTCGGACGCGGGCGCGACGCGGACGAAGGCCGAGCTGCGCGACGGCGATTGGGTGATCGACGGCTCGAAGATCTTCATCACGAACGCGGGCACCGACATCAGCGCCTGCGTCACGATCACCGCGCGCACCGGCGAGGACGAGATCTCGAACCTCATCGTCCCGAACGGCACCGCCGGCTACGAGATCTCGGCGCCGATGCACAAGCTCGGCTGGCGCGCGTCCGACACGCGCGAGCTCTCCTTCCGCTCCTGCGCCGTCCCCGAGGGGAACCTGCTCGGCGAGCGCGGCCGCGGCTTCCGGCAGTTCCTGGACATCCTCGACGGCGGTCGCATCTCGGTCGCGGCGATGGGCGTCGGGCTCGCGCAGGGCGCGTACGACCTCGCCGCCGCGTACGCGCAGGAGCGGCAGCAGTTCGGCAAGCCGATCGCGAGCTTCCAGGCGATCCAGTTCCAGCTCGCCGACATGACGACGGAGATCGAGGC
>DASXJG010000102.1:0-12508 GCA_036497525.1 Gaiellaceae bacterium | reverse complement strand
TTCCTCGGCGAGATCGAGTGGAGCTACGGCTTCGCGACGCAGCTGCTCTCCGGTGACGAGGAGGCGGAGCTGACGAAGCGCGGAGTCGGGGAGCTCGGCGCCGAGACTCTGCTCGTCGACCTCGGCGGCGGCTCGACGGAGCTGGTCCTCGACGGGTTCCACACGAGCCTGCCGATGGGCTCCGTCCGCTTCAGCGAGCGGCACGGCGACGACGCCGCGGCGAGCATCGAGGCTGCGCGCTCCCTCCTGCCGGACCTGGAGCCGGAGGACGCCGTCGGCGTGGCGGCGACGATCACGAGCATCGCCGCGCTCGACCTCGGCCTCACGGAATACGACCGCGCGCGAGTGGACGGACACGTGCTCACGCGCGACGGCGCCCGCGCCCAGCTGGAGCGGCTCACCGGCCTGACGCTCGAGGAGCGCCGCCGCGTTCCGGGGCTCGACCCCGAGCGCGCGCCGGTCATCGTTGCCGGCGCCGCGATCCTCGTCGCCATCCTGGACGCCTACGGCCTCGAGTCGATCCGTGTCAGCGAGCGCGACCTGCTCGACGGCGCGGCGCTCGCGGCGGCAGAGCTGCCGAAGCCCGAGGAGGGCGCAGCTCCTCCCGGCGCCTACACCTGCTGCTAGCTAGGTACTACGACTTCGACAGGCGCAGCAGCACGCGCTGGCTGCCACCGCTCGCCGACACAGCCTCGATGACGGGCTTGCCCGCAGCCGCCAGCGCGACCTCCCGCCCGTCCGGCGACCACGCCAGCGGCGCCCCGCGTCCGAGCTGCCGCACTGCCCCAGTCGCAAGCGTCAGGACGGCGACGGCACCGCTCTTCGTGACGTACGCGATCCTCGTCCCGTCCGGCGACCAGAGGTAGCGCGTCACGCCGCCGGCGGTGGTGACACGACGAACGTTCGCGCCGCTCGAGTCGAGGGTGTAGACAGAGGCGGACGGGCCGCCGACGTACGCGATCGTCGCGCCGTTCGGGCTGAATGCCGCCTGCGGATGGTCGCGACACGGGTTGTCGACGAAGACCGCCTTGGCAGTGCTCGGGGTGATCCGGTAGATGCCGCCCAGCCCCTTGCCGCACGTCTCGATTCCGGCCTCGGGGGACTGCGCAGCGGCGAGGAAGACGTGCGGATCCCGTGGCGAGACGGCGAGGCTCGTGATCCTCCAGTTCAGCGGCAGCCCGCGGGCGACAAAGGTGGAGCCGCCGACGTAGCCGAGCTTCGACCCGCTGAAGGAGAGGAGGCGACCGTCGGGAGCCACGGCGGTGTTGTTCCCCACCGTCCGTGTCTGCCGACCGCCCGCGAGCGCCGCAACCCGCAGCTCCTGGCCGAGCGTGTAGAGGAAGAGGGGCGTGCTGCAGGCGCGGAAGCCGACGGGAATCGCGCCCGACGGCAAGGCCGCGCCGCGGCCCAGGGACGAGATCACCTTCCGGCCGTGGACGTAGACGACGAGCGGCTGCTTGCCCGCGACCCAGAGGAGATTCGCGCTCGAGGAGGCATCGGAACGCGCCGGGCAGCTGACCGATAGCGACGCGTCGTGAGGCGAGGACGACGCCGTCATCCCCCCGCCGCAACCCGCCGCGGCGAGAGCGGCGATCGCGAGCACCACAAGGGCAGAGACGGATCTCGCCACGACAGAGATCTTACGCCGATGCTTCCCGATCGGATTTCGCCGCGCTAGAGAACGAGCGAGTCGGCAGTCTGCTCTTGCTCTTCCTCCGGCGGCTCGTCCTCGGCGAGACGCCGCTGCACGACCGCGCGCGAGAGCACTCCGACGAGCCGTCCGTCCTCCTCGACGACCGGCACGCGCTCGAGATCCCGCTCCTCGAGGATGTGGAACGCGTCGTCGAGGCCGAGCCCTGCCGCGAGAGTGAAGTTCGGCGGCTCCGCGATCGCCCCGAGAGCCACGGCGCCCGGGTCGAGGCCGGCCGCGACCACCTCACGTACGAGCGTCTTTCGCGTCACGACCCCGAGTAGCCGCCCGCCGTCCTCGGTGACGAAGATCGCCCGCACGTCGCTGCTGTCGGCGAAGGAGCGGCCGGCGTCCTGCGCGCTCGCGCCCGCGGCGAGCGTCGTAGGCTCGGGAACCATCGCGTCGCGAACGGTTTCGGGGCTCATCGTGGACATTGTCGTCTCTAGGGATAGATTCCGCGAGCTTCGAGGGCCGCAGCGACCTCGCGGATCGCGGCCACCAGTGCCGCCTGGCGGAGCGTGATCCCCTTCTCGCCTGAGATCGAGTAGACGCGGTCGAAGGCGCCGCTCATCTTGTCCGCCAGCTTGTAGCGGATCTCCTCGCGGTCCCAGAACAGCCGGCCGAGGTCCTGCACCCACTCGAAATAGGAGACCGTGACGCCGCCGGCGTTGGCCAGGACGTCCGGCACGATCGGGATCCCGCGCTCGCCGAGGATCTCGTCGGCCTCGATCGTCGTCGGGCCGTTCGCGCCCTCCACGATCAGCGACGCGTGCACACGATCGGCGTTCGCGCTCGTCAGCTGGTCCTCGCGGGCGGCGAGCACGAGGACGTCGCACTCGAGCTCGAGCAGCTGCTCATTCGTGATCCGCTCGCAGCGGTCGTAGCCTGCGAGCGACCCGTGCTCCGCTACGTAGGCGTGGAGAGCCGGCACGTCGAGGCCTCGCTCGTCGTGGGCCCCGCCCGAGACGTCCGAGACGGCGACGACCCACGCGCCGCGCTCGTGCAGCTCCGAGGCCGCGACGCCGCCGACGTTGCCGAAGCCCTGCACGACGCACGAGCTTCCGGCTAGCTCGAAGCCGAGCCGCCGGCTCGCGTGCTCCGCGACCATCACGACGCCCGCACCGGTCGCCTCTCGCCGGAAGACCGAGCCACCGATCGAGATGGGCTTGCCCGTCACGACCTCCGGCACGGCGTAGCCGCTCTGCATCGAGTACGTGTCCATCATCCAGGCCATCGTCTGCTCGTTCGTCGCCATGTCCGGAGCCGGGATGTCCGTCTGCGGGCCGATCTCGCGGATCAGCTCCGAGGTGAAGCGGCGCGTGAGCCCCTCGAGCTCGCGCAGCGAGAGGGCGTGGGGGTCGCAGCGGATTCCGCCCTTGGCGCCGCCGTACGGGAGCTGCAGGAGCGCGCACTTCCACGTCATCCAGCTCGCCAGCGCGGCGCACTCGCCGAGCGAGACCTCGGGGTCGTAGCGCATGCCGCCTTTCGTCGGGCCGAGCACGGTCGAGTGCTGGACGCGGTAGCCCGGGAAGATCTCGATCGAGCCGTCGTCTCGGCGTAGCGGGACGGTGACGATCACGGCGCGCTCGGGGAATCTCAGCCGCTCGGCGACCAGGTCCGAGACGTCCGCGTACGGCAGCGCCTGCTCGAACTGGGTCAGCGCCATGCGGAACAGCTGCGTGTCCCACTCGAGGACGGGCTCCGCGGCCGACGCATCCAGCTCCGACACGGGCCGGAGTGTACGGGCGCGCCTAGCCCGTCGGGATGCCCAGGCCGTCCGCGGCCGTGCCCGCGAGCTCACCGGCCGACACGCACACACCGCCGCGCTCCCGCACCGCGTCGATCACGTCGAAGTACAGCCTGTCCCACCCGCGGGCGCTCGGTGCGTCGAACCGCTCGGGGTGCCAGAGGATTGAGAAGCCGCCGCCGTTCTCGGCCGCCCAGTCGAGCAGCGGGAAGATGCGTCCCTTCGCAGCCTCCGCCGACAGCCCCCCGTAGCGCTCCTCGGCGAGCGTCGCGTCCATCACCGCGAGCGGCACCTCGACGAGGTCGGCCGGGCGGTCGCGCTCGACGTCCCACGGCCGGAAGGGATGCGCGATCCCGGCGCGGAAGCCGAGGGCGTCGGGGAAGCCGAGCGAGGTGTCGTAGCGGAAGCCGATGTCCACGAGCGGCGCGAGGTTCCGGTGCGGATCGACGCGGAGGTAGTGGTAGCGGTGGCCGACGAGGGGGCCGTCCAGCTGCGCCAGCAGGGCGCGCTCGCGGGCAAGGCGGTCGAGATCCTCGGCCGCGAGGTAGCTGCCGTGGAGGCCGATCTCCGCGCCCGTCTCGACGAGCGTCTCGACGAGTCGCGGCCGGAGGCGGTCGTACGACTCGGGAGCGGCGCCGTCGGCGCGGTGTCCGTGCCCCGCCATGACGAAGAAGGTCGAGCGCGCGTCGTGCTCGCGCTCCTCCGCGACGATCTCGTCGAAACGCCAGTTCGGATCGGTGCGGCGGAGCTTGTGGACCGGCACCAGCGCCAGCCCGCGCGCCTCGTGCAGCGCCGGCCCCGCCTGGCGCGCGAGCGCGTGACCCTTGAGGCGCGCCGCGGCGCCGCGCATGCCGATCGGCGTCCACTTCCACGGCACGTCGACATCGTGCGTGAGCGCGACGGCGAACTTGGCGTCCCCGTACCGAGGCGCCGGCGCGCCGAGCTCGCGACGGAGCCGCTCGAGCGGCGGGTCGAGCGGGTCCAAGCACGAGGAGGAGGCGAAGAACCGCCCGTGCCGGTCGCGCTCCGCCCCGCGCTCCTCGAGCCGTGCGAGGTGGAAGAAGGCGGCGGCGAGCTCGTCGCCCTGCGGCAGCTCGCCGCGCTCGGCCTGCTCCCAGGCCTCGGGCCTGTACGGAACGTCGTCGCCGAGACGGAGATTCCCTGCTCCGAGCGATTCGAGAACCCAGCGAGCGCGGCGCTCGACGCGATCGGCGATCTCCACGGGGCGGCAGTGTAGGCAGAGGAGGCGACTGACCTCCGGGCTACCATCGAGCCTCGATGAGCCAGGACGCCAAGCCGCAGCGCGTGGGCGGCGGACACCACTCGCTCGTCTCGCAGCTGCGTGAGCTGACGCGCCACTCGTTCATCTACGGCGTCGGTGGCCTCGTCTCGCGCTTCCTCGCGGTCCTGCTCCTGCCGCTGTACACGCATTACCTCTCGCCGGCCGACTACGGCGCCATCGCGACGCTGATCGCCGGCTCGGCCGTGGCGACCGTGCTGTTGCGGGCCGGAGCCGGCTACGGCTTCATTCGCTTCTGGTTCGACTCGGACGATCCCGCCTACCGGAAGCGCCTGCTCCGGACGATCTTCTGGTTCCAGATGTTGATGGCCACCCTGGGCCTTCTCTTCTGCGTCGTCTTCGCGAGCGAGATCGCGAGCTGGCTGAGCCTCGACAGCCACAAGCTCTCGAGCAGCGGCACGAGCCTGGTGATCGCGACGGGCGTTCTGCTCTGGGTCAACGTCAACTACGCCCAGCTGACGAACCTCTTCCGCGCAGAGCAGCGGGCGGTCGCCTTCTCGGTCGCGACGCTCGCGAACATCGCGATCACGGTCCCGCTGACGATCCTCTTCGTCGTCCACTACGACCTCGGACCGCTCGGCGTGCTCGTCGGCAACTTCAGCGGCACGCTGGTCATCTACGTCGTGCTCGTCGCCTACCGGCGCGAGCAGCTCGGGCTTCAGTTCGACCGCAGGCTCCTGCGAGCCGTCAACCGGTTCGGCCTGCCGCTCGTCCCATCGGCGCTCGCCCTGTGGGTCACGAACTTCGGCGACCGCTTCATGCTGATCAAGCTCACGCCGGCGTCCTCGAACCTCACCCAGGTCGGCCAGTACGCGCTCGCCGTGAACATCGGCTCGGTGATGGTCCTTCTCTTCACGGCGTTCCAGACGGCGTGGCCGGCGTTCGCCTACGGGATCCGGGACGAGGGCGCGGCCAAGCGCGCCTACGCGTACGTTCTGACGTATCTCGTGCTGCTCGCCTCCTGGGCCAGTGTCGCGCTCAGCCTGCTCGCGCCCTGGATCGTCCGCATTCTCGCCCCGAGCAACCACCACTTCTGGCCGGCGGCGGACGCAGTGCCGGCACTCGCCTATTCGAGCGTCTTCTACGCCGGCTTCATCGTCGTCACGGTCGGGGCCGGACGCACGAAGAACACGCAGTTCAACTGGATCGCGGCCGCCATCGCAGCGGTCGTCAACTTCACCCTCAACCTCTGGCTGATCCCGGCCTACGGAATGCTCGGCGCCGCATACGCGACGCTCATCGCCTACGCCGTGCTCATGGTCGTCAGGACGTGGAACGCGCAGCACATCTATCCCGTCCCGTACCAGTGGCGGCGGGTCGGGGTCGTGCTCGGCGCGGCCGGCGCCCTGACCCTCGCCGGCAAGGTGCTGCCGAGCTCGTTGGCCCTCGCGATCGGCCTCACGCTCGTCTACCCGCTCGCGCTCGCGGTGCTCGGCTTCTACCAGCCCGCCGAGCGCGCGCGCATCCGCAGCCTGCTGCACAGGCCGCGGGTAGCCGCGACATAGACTGGCCGCCGATGTCGGAGAGGGGAACGGCCGTGGTCGCCGAGGTCGCATGGGTGAACGGCCTCTCGGCGATCCGCTCGCTCGGCCGGCGGGGCCTGCGCGTGCTCGCGCTCGACCACCGGCCGTACGCGCTCGGGTTTCGCTCCCGGTATGCAGAACCTCGTCTCGCTCCTGATCCACTCGACGACGAGGCGGGCTTCATCGCCGCGCTGCAGGAGATCGCAGACGAGACGGACGGCCCGCTGCCGGTCTTCCCCACCCACGACGAACACGTGAATGCCATAGCGCGGCATGCAGCCGCGCTCTCGGAGCGCTACCGCTTCCCCTTCCCGGGCTGGGAGGTGCTGGAGCGGATCCAGAGCAAGCGCCACCAGCTCGAGACCGCGGAGGCGGCGGGGCTGCCCGTGCCGCGGACCTTCCACCCCACGTCGCGCGACGAGGCCCTCGCAGCGGGCGAGGAGCTCGGCTTCCCCGTCATCGTGAAGCCGTCGGCGAACGTGGGCTTTCGCCGCAGCCACCGGCGCCAGCTCTTCCGCTGCGAAAGCGCAACCGACCTCGATCGCGCCTACGAGGCCGCCGCGCCGTTCGAGCCGATGGTGCAGGAGCTCATCCCCGGCGGCGACGAGGAGCTGTACACGCTCGGCAGCTATGTCAGCCCCGACGGCGAGGCGCTCGGCCTCTTCTCCGGCCACAAGCTCCGTCAGACGCGCGGCTACATGGGCAGCGCCCGCATCGGGGAGGCCGTCTGGGTGGACGAGGTCGTCGAGGAGGGGCTTGCCTTCCTGCGCGCGCTCGGCTACCACGGGATCTCGCAGGTGGAGACGAAGCGCGACCCGCGCGACGGCCGCTACAAGCTGATGGAGATCAATCCGCGCCTCTGGCAATGGCACAGCCTCGCGGGCGCGTGTGGCGTCGACCTTCCCTACATCGCGTATCGCGACCTGGTGGGCGACCCCCTGCCCCCGGCCCGGATGCACGGCGACGGCAAGCGCTGGGCGATCACGCTGATGGCCGGGTCGTCGCTCGCGCTCGAGCGTCCGCCGTATGTCGATGCGGTCTTCGCGCGAGACGACCCGAAGCCGGCGCTCGTGCAGATCGGGCGCTTCGCCCACCGTGGAATCCGGCGGCTGAAGCCGGCAGCGACCGTCTCCGGAGGTGTCCTTGGCAACTGACAGGCAGGCCGTCGTCGGGCGGATCAAGCAGTACGTCCCGATCGGGGTGAAGCGGCGCGTGCGGAAGGCGGTCCCGGACCGCTACCGCCGCTTCTGGGACCCGAACTGGCACCGCGGCACGGTGCGCGGAACCGACGCCTTCTGGGACTACCTCGGGAAGCTCCAGCTCGACTACCTCGTCGGGCAGGGCCTCCGGCCGTCGCATTACGTGCTCGACGTCGGGTGCGGGCCGCTGCGCGCCGGTGTCCACTTCATCGGCTACCTCGAGCCCGGCCACTACGCGGGCGTCGACAAGCGCGCCGACACGCTCGAGCGGGCGCGCGAGGTGGAGCTGCCGCGCTACGGCGTCGAGGACAAGGACCCGCTGCTGTTCGTGAACGGCGCGTTCGAGTTCAGCAAGCTCGGCCGCGAGTTCGACTACGCGATCGCCCAGTCCGTCTTCACGCACCTGCCGATGAACACGATCGTGCGCTGCCTGGTCGAGATGGCCAAGGTGCTCGCTCCCGGCGGCCGCTTCTACGCGACGATCTACGAGAACCCGCAGGGGAAGACGTACCTCGGCGAGATCCAGCAGTCCGAGCGGGTCGTCTCCTACCCCGACCGCGATAAGTACCACTACGACCTCGACACCCTTCGCTGCGCCTGCCAGGGCACGGGCCTCGTGATGTCGTACCTCGGCGATTGGGAGCACCCCGACAACCAGAAGATGGTCATGTTCACGCGCGAGGTGGACGGTGGCTGAGAACGGGAAGCTCCGGATCCTCGGGATCGGCGACGCGAAGTCGCGTCACTTCGCGCGCTGGGCGCGCCGCCTGGCCGAACGCGGCCACGAGGTGCACGTCGCCTCGGGGCGCGTCAACCCGCGGGGCGAGCTCGAGGGGATCGAGGTGCATCGCTTCCAGGAGCTCGACCCGCTCCTACGCGTTCCCGTGCTGAGGCGGTACCGCATGGCGCCTGCGCTGACGAAGCTCGCCCGCGACGTGCAGCCGGACGTCGTCCACTCGCACTACCTCCTGCCCTACGGCTACTGGACGGCGCGCGCCGGGCTCGAGCCGCTCGTCGTCAGCCCGTGGGGGAAGGACGCGATCGTCGACGCGTGGCAGTCGCCGGAGGCCGAGGAGCGCGCGCGCGTGGCGATCGCGCCGGAAAGGGCGCTCGCCTACGTCGTCAACTCGCAGGCGCTCGAGGACGCATCGGTCGACCTGGGCGCCGACCGCTCGAAGTTCCACCGGATCCTCTGGCACGCCCGCATCGACAACTACTCGCCGGAGAAGGCCGACCGCAGCCGCTGGCAGGCGCTGGGCTGGCCCGACGACGCGGTCGTCTGTCTCTCTCTCCGCAACTTCAGGCCGTACACGAACCTCGATGTGCTTTTGAGGGCTTTTTCAGAGGCCAGGCAAGAGGTGCCGGAGCTGCGGCTCTTCTCGAGCGCCGGCGGCGGCTGGACTCGCGGCGAGTTCGAGGAGCTCGTTGCGCAGCTCGGGCTGGCGCCGTACATCGCCGTCCAGGACGTGCCCGCCGCGGAGCTGCCGTCGGTGACGGCCTCCGCCGACTTCGCGGTGACGCTCGCCGACGTCGACTCCTCCCCCGCCTCGCTGCTCGAGACGATGGCGAGCGGCGTCCCGCTCGTGGTCGGGCGCGCGCCGTCGATGGAGGAATGGATCCAGCAGGGCGAAGGCGGCGAGGTCGTCGAGCGGCGGGACATCGAGGCGGTGACGCAGGCGATCCTCAGGCTCGCGCGCGACGCCGGGCTGCGCCGCAGCTACGGCGAGCGGAACCTGCGCGAGGTGCACGCGCGTTTCGGCGACCCGACCTCTCAGCTCGAGGAGGTCTACGCCGAGGTGCTCGGCCGCTGAGCTGAGGTGGCGGTCGAGCCGGAACACTGGCGGACGCCGTCGCGGCGCTTGCTGCTGCTGCGCCGCTGGGAGGTGGCGGTGCCGGCCGTGGTGGTAGCCGCCGTGGTGGCGCTCGTCGGGAACGGATCCGGCTGGGCGCTCGGCCTCGCGCTCGTCCCGCTTCTCGCCGGGGCGATCGTGTGGGGGGTCGTCGGCCGGCGTTACGCATCGTGGGGATACGCGGAGCGGGACGACGACCTGCTCGTCCGCCGGGGTGTCCTCTTTGCCCGCCTGTCGGTCGTGCCGTACGGGCGGATGCAGTTCATCGACGTCGCGGCGGGGCCGCTCGAGCGCGCGTTCGGGCTGGCGACCGTGCACCTGCACACGGCGGCCGCGGCGACGGATGCGCGGATTCCGGGACTGGAGCGCGAGGAGGCGGGCCGCCTGCGAGACCGCCTCGCCGAGCTCGGCGAGGCGCAGGCGGCGGGGCTGTGACCCCCGGGCGCAGCGACGGCTGGCACCGGCTGCATCCGCTCTCGCCCGTGGTGCGCGGCGGACGCGGGACGATCGCGATCGCCATCCTACTGCTCCCGATCGTCTTCAGCGGAGGGCGGATCAGCGACGCGGTTCCGCAGGTCGCGATCATCGCGGTGCTGGCTCTCGGCGGCTTCGTCTCCTGGCTCGTCACGCGCTGGCGTATCGAGGACGACGACCTGCGGATCGAGACGGGGCTGCTCCGCCGGCAATCGCTGCGGTTCCCACTCGCGCAGGTGCAGGCGATCGACGTCGTTCGCCCGGGTCTCGCACGGATGTTCCGGGTCGCCGAGTTGCGGCTGCGGATGGCGGGCGCGAGCGGCGCGACCGCGCGTCTCGCCTATGTCGGCGAGCGCGAGGTAGACCCGTTGCGCGACCGGCTCCTCGCGCTGGCGCGCGGGGCCCGCGTCCACGACGGGATCCCGGCCGGCGAGGCCGAGGTCGAGCAGCCGCCGGAGCGGGTGCTCGCGGTCGTCGCCACGGGCCCGCTCGTCGCGTCGATCCTGCTCGAGCGGGGCTGGCTGATCCTGATCCTGGCGGGACTCCTCTCGGGCTTCGTGGTGTCGCCGAAGACGGCGGCCGCGGTCATCGGTGGAGGCGGCTTCGTCTGGGCGATCAGCATCGTCACGGTGCTCTGGCGCCGGTTCAACCAGCAGTACCACCTGACCGTGGCGGAGGGCGCGGAGGGCTTGCACCTCCGCGGCGGCCTGGTCGCGCTGACCGCGGAGGTGATCCGGCCCGGCCGCGTACAGGCCGTCCGCCTGGTCGAGCCGTTCCTCTGGCGGCCGCTCGGCTGGTGCCGGCTCGAGGCCGACCTCGCGGGACGCCAGCGGCGCAAGGGAGAAGGAGAGGCGGAGCGAGGCCAGCTCCGGACCTTGCTGCCGGTCGGGCAGCGGGCGCTCGCATACGAGCTCATCGACCGGCTCGTTCCGGACCGGCCCCGGGAGCTGTCGCCGCCGCCGCGGCGCGTGCGCTGGAAGAGCCCTCTGCGCTACCGGGTGCTGCGCTGGGGACGGAGCGACAGCGTCGTGGCGACGGTGAGCGGCCGGCTGCGCCGCGTCACGTGCTGGGTGCCGCTCGAGAAGGCGCAGAGCCTCCGGCACGTGCAGGGCCCGGTGCAGCGACGGCTCCGGCTCGCCAGCGTCCACGTGGACACCGCGGGCAAGGGCGTCCACGCGACGCTGCGCGACCGGGACGCCGGCGAGGCCGCCCAGGCGCTCGCTGCGCTGACCGACCTGGCCCGCGCGGCGAGGAGGCGAGCGGCGGCAGCGTAAGCTCACGACCCCGTGGGCTGGGTCGATCTCGAACTGGTGCTGATCTCGCTCGCGGCGATGCTGTCGCCGACGACGCTGACGTTCTCGGTGCTCTCGCTGGTGCTCGCGAAGCGCCCCCTGCGCACCGGTGTCTGGTTCTATCTCGGCGCTTTCACGGTCACCGTGGCGATCGGCGTGGCCGCCGCCTTCGTCCTCGGCGACGTCGCGGCGCCTTCCTCGAACGGCGAACGGAAGACGTGGGTCTCGATCTTCGATCTCGTCGCCGGCGCACTGCTCCTCGTCTATGTCAGCCGCACCTGGCGGAAGCCCATCGGGGAGAAGACGACGCAAGGCATGGTCGAGAAGATGACCGCGGTCGCCTCCTCGCGCTGGATCGCCGTCTTCGCCGCCGGTGCGACACTCGCGAACCCCGGCGGCTTTATCCCGCTCGCACTGAAGGCGATCTCGGAGATCGACCCCACGACCGCCGGCTACGCCGCGGACTGGCTCCTGTTCACGGTTGTCTCGCTCCTTCCGCTGAGCCTCGCAATCCTGCTCCTGCTGGTCTCGCCCACCTGGGCCGAGCGAGTCCTGGGCGCCGCGCGCGTCTGGCTCGAGGCGCACCTTCGCCTGATCGCGTCCGTGATCATCCTGCTGCTGGCGGTGTCCCTCCTCCGCAACGGCATCGCCGGGCTGGCCGGATAGCGCCCGGGACGGGCAGACTTTCGGCACGGATGACCGTGCAGGCCGGAACCGAGAGAGTTGCCACCGCGCCACTGGAGCTTCTCGGGCGCGATCGAGACCTGGCCGAGCTCTTCGCACTGGTCGACGGGATCGAGGAGCGCGGCGGGGCCCTCGTCGTTCGCGGCGAGGCAGGGATCGGCAAGTCCGCCTTGCTCGCCGCAGCACAGGAGCGGGCGCTGGAGCGAGGAGTTGCGGTCGTGTCCACGGTCGGAGCGCTTTCGGAAGCCCAACTCGCCTTCGCGGGGCTTCACCAGCTCCTGCTCCCGTCATTGGGCCATCTGGATCTGCTTCCCGATCCGCAGCGGCAGGCGCTCGAGACGGCCTTCGGAATTGCCGAAGGCGACGCGCCCGACCTGTTCCTCGTCGGCCTCGCAACGCTCGGGCTCGTTGCAGAACGGTCGACGGAGACCCCGCTCCTCTTCGTGCTCGATGACGCGCAGTGGCTGGACCAGCCCTCCTGCGAGGTGCTCGCGTTCGTGGCGCGGCGGGTCGAATCGGATCCGGCAGTCCTGCTGTTCGGAGTCCGGGAGGGGTTGCCGCGCCCCTTCGACGAAGCCGACCTGGCCGAGCTGTCCCTCACCGGGCTTGACCAGGAGGCATCGAGCGCCCTGCTCGACGCGGGCGCGACGACCCTGCCGGTCGAGCTCAGGCGGCGGATTCTGGAGGAGGCGGCCGGTAATCCGCTCGCCCTGATCGAGCTTCCGGCAGCCGCGGCCGACCTTGGGGCA
>DASXJG010000101.1:0-11152 GCA_036497525.1 Gaiellaceae bacterium | reverse complement strand
CCAGGCGTGTGCAGCGCGCGCAGCACCTTCACCTTCTCGTTGTGCACCGAGTCGGATCTGAAGTCGATCGGCGGCTCCATCGCCGTGATTGCGAGCAGCTGCAGGAGGTGGTTCTGGAAGATGTCGCGGATCGCGCCCGCGTGCTCGTAGTACCCCGCCCGGGCCTCGATCCCGATCGACTCGGCGACCGTGATCTGGACGTGGTCGACGAACTGGCGATTCCAGATCGGCTCGAAGATCCCGTTCGCGAAGCGAAGGGCGAGCATGTTCTGGACCGTTTCCTTGCCCAGGTAGTGGTCGATCCGGAAGATCTCGTCCTCGGTGAAGTACTCCATCAGCGTCGCCGTCAGCTGCTTCGCCGACTCGAGATCGTGGCCGAACGGCTTCTCCACGACGAGCCGCGTCCAACCTCGCTCGTCGCGCCGCTTGCCGAGCGCCTCGACGATCGCCGGAAACGCCGGCGGCGGCACTGCGAGATAGAAGACGCTGTTGCCGCCGAGTTGCTGCTCCTCGTCGAGGCGGTCCAGCTCTTGGTGCAGCTTGTCCTCGCCGCCGCCGTCGGCGAAATCCATGGCGACGTAGTGGAGCTGCGCGGCGAGCCGGTCCCAGACCTCCTGCCGGAAGGGGTCGCGCGCATGCTGCTTCACCGCCCCCTCCATGTCCCGGCGGAACGAGTCGTCGTCGCCTTCGGTGCGAGCGACGCCGACGATCGCGAAGCGCGGGGGGAGGAGCTCGCGGACGAATAGCGCGTACAGCGCGGGCATGATCTTCTTGTGGGTCAGGTCGCCCGAGGCCCCGAAGATGACGAGCGCGCACGGGTCGGAGGTGCGCCTCAGGGCCAGCCCTTCCGCGAGCGGGTTCTCCTGCTGCTCCGCCTGCTTGGGGTCGACGGTCTCGGTCACTGCTCGGGACTCTTCTCGAGGTGGCCGCCGAACCCCTTGCGCATCGCCGAGAGGACGCGGTTGCCCCAGTCGGCCTCGCCGCGCGAGGCGAAGCGGTTGAACAGCGAGGCCGCGAGCACCGGCGCGGGCACCCCTTCCTCGACGGCGGCCTGGATCGTCCAACGCCCCTCGCCGGAGTCGCTCACGTGGCCGGCGTACTCGTCCAGGTCGGGCGTCTGGTAGAGCGCCTCCGCCGTCAGGTCGAGCAGCCAGGAGGAGATCACGGAGCCTCGCCGCCAGACCTCCGTGATCGCCGGCATGTCGAGCTCGTACTTGTAGTGGTCGGGATCGCGCAACGGGGTCGTCTCGGCGTCCGTCTCCTGCTCGTGCAGCCCGATGTTGGCGTGCTTGAGCACGTTCAGGCCCTCGGCGTACGCCTGCATCAGGCCGTATTCGATGCCGTTGTGCACCATCTTCACGAAGTGACCCGCGCCGCCCGGTCCGCAGTGGAGCCAGCCCTGCTCCTCGGGCGCCGGATCGCCCTCGCGACCCGGAGTGCGGACGGCCGTGTCGACTCCCGGTGCGAGCGTCTCGAGCACGGGAACGAGGCGGCCGACAGCCTCGTCGTCGCCTCCGACCATCAGGCAATACCCGCGCTTGCGTCCCCAGACGCCGCCGCTGACGCCGACGTCGACGTAGTGGATGCCCTTGTCGTGCAGCTCGCGAGCGCGGCGGAGGTCGTCGACGTAGTACGAGTTCCCGCCGTCGATGATCGTGTCGCCCTGCTCGAGGTGCGGCGCGAGGTCGCCGACGACGGAGTCGACGATCCCGGCCGGGATCATCAGCCACACCGAGCGCGGCGCGTCGAGCTGCTGCACGAGCTCTTCGAGCGACGAGGCCGTTCCCTCGACGTTCGGATCGAACGTCTTGAGGTCGTGACCGGCCGCGCTCAGGCGCTCCGTCATGTTCGCGCCCATCCGCCCGAGGCCGACCATTCCGAGTTGCATCAGAGGTCCTCCAATCGCACGCGCGCGACGCGCCGGCCGCGCTCTTTGAGCGTCTCGAGGTCGCCCGCCGCCTGCGCCCGGATCAGCCGCCGGAAGCCGAACGGCTTGCCCGGGATCGGGAGCTCGTCGCCCTCGTCGTCCACGAGCTGGAGGAAGAGTCCCGTGTTGGGGCCGCCCTTGTGAAGCTGCCCGGTCGAGTGCTGGTACCGCGGTCCGTAGCCGTGCGTGACGACCAGCCCGCTCTCCGAGCGCAGGCGGTCAGCAAGCTCCGCGATGTGGCGATCGTTCGTAGGAGTCGGCTCGATGAAGGCCTGGATACAGGCGTAGTCGCCTTCCTGCGCCTGTGCGAGCAGCTCCTCGATCGAGCTCTCGCGATCGAGGTCAGGCTCCTGACCCGTCGCCAGCACCTCGTTCGTCTTGTCCTTGGCCGCCTGCACGTCCGGCTGGTCGAAGGGGTTGATCTCGAGGTACGCGCCGGCCACGGCGATTGCGAACTCCCAGCGGAAGAACTCGGCGCCGAGCGCAGCGGGATCGGGAAGCTCGGGAGCGGCCGCCTGGCGGTCGGGCCCGTCCGGCGACTCGCCGGGTGCGGGGACGAGTCCCTTCCCATGCTTGCCGGTCGACTCGGCGATCAGCTGCTCGGCCCAGAGACCGAAGCCTCCCGGCGTGTCGGCGATGCAGATCTTGTCGCGTTCCTCGCGCCAGCCCTCGCCGAACGCGCTTCCGAGCTCGTAGCCGGGATTGCCTTCGCCCGAGTGGCACGCCTCGCGCATGTCCTTCGCGCGGTCGAGCAGCTGTTGCGCGTCGACGCCCATGAGCACGGCCGGGACGATGCCGAACGGCGACAGGGCCGAGTAGCGGCCGCCGATCGACGGCTCGCCGTGAAACGTCGCTCCGAAGCCGCGCTCGCGAGCGAGAGCCTCGAGCTCGGAGCCCGGATCGGTGACCGTGGCGAACAGCTCGCCGCGCTTGCCGGCCTTCTCCCAGAAGTAGTCGGTGTGCGACCGCGTCTCGAGCGTGGTCCCCGACTTCGAGGACGAGACGAAGAGCGTCCGTGAGAGGTCGAGCTTCTCCTCGAGCGCCCGGATCGCCTTTGGATGCGTGGTGTCGAGGACGTGGAACCAGTCGACGCCGAACGTCCGCCGCAACACTTCCGGCGCGAGCGACGAGCCGCCCATCCCCATCAGGACGACGGCGTCGACCGCGTCGTGCTGCGACTCCGCGTACCGGCTGATCTCGTCGAGCTGCTCCTCGACGTGCAGCGGCTCGTCGAGCCAGCCGAGCCACTGCGCCTCGTCGCTCCCGGTCCAGACGGTGGAGTCCCGCTCCCAGATCCCCTCGATCAAGCGCTCGCGCTTCACGAAGCCACGAGAGCTCCGCGCTTCGCCATTACGCCGTCCAGCAGCTCGGCGAACGAGTCGGAGAACTTCTGCACGCCCTCCTTCTCGAGCGTGCCCACCACGTCGTCGTAGTCGATGCCGACTGCCGCGAGCTGGTCGAGCAGGCGGTGCGCCTCGTCGACGCCCTCCAGCACCGTGTCGCCGCGCACCTCGCCGTGATCCTGGAAGTCCTTGATCGTCTCCTCCGGCATCGTGTCCACCGTGTGCGGGCCGATCAGCTCCTCGACGTAGAGGACGTCGCGGTACGCGGGGTTCTTCGTCGAGGTCGAGGCCCACAGGCAGCGCTGGGTGAACGCACCCTTCGCCGCGAGCGCTTCCCACCGCTCGCCGGAGAACGCCTCGAGGTAGTGCTCGTACGCGAGCCTGGCGTTCGCGATCGCGAGCTTCCCACGCAGCGCGAGCGCCTCGTCCGTCCCGATCGCGTCGAGCCGCTTGTCGGTCTCCGTGTCGACGCGCGAGACGAAGAAGCTCGCCACCGAGCGCACCTTCGTCAGGTCGCCGCCGTCCTCGGCGAGCCGCTCGAGCCCGTGGAGGTACGCCTCCACGACCTGCCGGTAGCGCGGCAGCGAGAAGACGAGCGTGACGTTGATGCTGTGGCAGCCGGCGATGCAGTCCTCGATCGCCTGCAGCCCCGGCTCGGTGCCCGGAATCTTCACGTAGAGGTTCGGCTTGTCGATCCACTCGTGGAAGCGGATCGCCTCGTCGTAGGTCGCCTTCGTGTCGTAGGCGAAGTTGGGGTCGACCTCCATCGACACGTAGCCGTCCTCGGGGTTCTTCGCGTGCGCGGGCGCGAGCACCTCGAGGGCCGACTCGATGTCGCGCACCGCAAGCTGAAGGAAGATCTCCTTTGGCTCGCTCTCCGTCTCGAGCAGCTCCTTCAGCTGCGCGTCGTAGGCGTTTCCGTGCGAGATCGCCTTCTGGAAGATGGTCGGGTTCGAGGTCACGCCGACCACGGCGTCCTCGTCCATCAGCCGCTTCAGCTCCCCGCTCTGGACCAGGTCGCGCGAGAGGAAGTCGATCCAGACCGACTGCCCGCGCGCGCTCAGCTCGTGAAGTCTCGATTCAGCCATTCAGCATCCCTTCCTCAATCTGTCGGATCTTCTCCAGTCTGGCGGCGTGACGCTCTTCTCCGTCGAAACGTGCCGCGAGAAACGTCCGTACGAGATCGGCGGTGAGGCTCGGCCCCACGACCTCCGAGCCGAGGCAGAGGACGTTCATGTCGTCGTGCTCGACGCCCTGATGGGCGGAGTAGACGTCGTGGCAGATCGCCGCCCGGATCCCACGGATCTTGGACGCTGCGACCGCCGCCCCGACACCCGAGCCACAGACGAGGACGCCTCGCTCGGCCTGCCCGCCGTTGACGGCGGCGCCGATCTCGATCGCCTTGTCGGTGTAGTCGATGCGGACGGCATCGGTGTCTGTGCCGAGGTCGACGATGTCATGGCCGTCCTCGGCGAGGGTCTCGAGGATGACGTCGCGGAGGTGGACGCCTCGGTGGTCGAACGCCACTGCGACCTTCACGGAGCGGACCGTACCTAGAATCGGCTTCAGGTTTCCGCGCACCCGGCGAAGGGAGAGGTCGTGGCCACGAATGACGTCGAGCTCTGGCGCGAGCTAGGGCAGCAGCTGCGGGTCGATGCGATCCGCCCGGCGGCGAAGGCGGGCTCCGGCCATCCGACGTCCGGCATGTCGGCGGCGGACCTGATGGCCGTCCTCCTCGCGAAGTATCTGCGGTACGACTTCGACAACCCGCACGACCCGCACAACGACCGGCTCGTCTTCTCGAAGGGCCATGCGTCGACGCTCCTCTACGCGATGTTCCGCGCCGCCGGTGCGATCTCGGAAGAGGAGCTGCTGACCTACCGGCAGTTCGACTCCATCTTCGAGGGGCATCCGACGCCGCGGATCCCCTGGGTCGACGTCGCAACCGGTTCGCTCGGGCAGGGGCTTCCGTACGCGGTGGGCATGGCGCTCGCGGGCAAGCGGCTCGACCGGCTGCCGTTCCGCGTCTGGACGCTCTGCGGGGACAGCGAGATCGCCGAGGGCTCGCAGTGGGAGGCGCTCGAGCACGCGGCGCACTTCGAGCTGGACAACCTCGTGGCGATCATCGACGTGAACCGGCTCGGCCAGCGCGGCGAGACGATGCACGGCTGGGATCTCGACTCCTACGCAAACCGCGCGAAGGCCTTCGGCTGCCACACGATCGAGATCGACGGCCACGACGTCGAGGCGATCGACCGCGCGTACGCCGAGGCGATCGACGTCGCCGGGCAGCCGGTCGTGATCGTCGCGAAGACGATCAAGGGCAAGGGCGACCCCGACGTCGAGGACAAGAACGGCTTCCACGGCAAGGCGCTCGACCACTCCGACGAGGTGATCGCCACGCTCGGCGGTGTCCGCAACATCAAGGTCGACGTGGCGAAGCCGGAGACGGGAGGCTCGAAGCACGAGTTCCCCACCGCGAAGCTCGAGCTCCCGCAGTACGAGGTCGGCAAGGAGGTGGCGACGCGGAAGGCGTACGGCGACGCCCTCACGGCGCTCGGCAAGGCTCGCGGCGACGTCGTCGCGCTCGACGGCGAGGTCTCCAACTCGACCTTCGCCGAGGAGTTCCGCGACGCGATCCCCGACCGCTACTTCGAGATGTACATCGCCGAGCAGCAGATGGTCGCGACCGCCGTCGGGATGCAGGTGCTCGGTTGGCGGCCGTTCGCCTCGACCTTCGCCGCCTTCCTCTCGCGGGCGTACGACTTCATCCGCATGTCGGCGATCAGCCGCGCCAGCTATTCCCTCTGCGGCTCGCACGCCGGAATCTCGATTGGCGAGGACGGGCCGTCGCAGATGGCACTCGAGGACATCGCCGCGCTGCGGGCCGTCCACGGCTCCACCGTGTTGCATCCCTGCGACGCGAACCAGACCGCGAAGCTCGTCGAGAAGATGGCCGACACGGAGGGGATCTCGTACCTGCGGACGCTGCGCCCGGCGACTCCTGTGCTCTACGGGCCTGAGGAGGACTTCGAGATCGGCGGCTCGCGCACGGTGCGCGAGGGCGACGACGTCGCGCTCGTCGGCGCGGGGATCACCGTGCACGAGGCGCTCAAGGCCGCCGACGCGCTCGCGCAGGAGGGGATCGAGGCGCGGGTGATCGACCTCTACTCGATCAAGCCGCTCGACGAGGAGACGCTGCGCTCGCTTTCGTGCCCGATCGTCACGGCCGAGGACCACTGGCCGGAGGGCGGGCTCGGCGAGGCCGTGCTCTCGGCCCTCGGGGACGCGGATGACCGTCCGCCCGTGGTGCGCCTCGCCGTGCACGAGATGCCGCACTCGGGGAAGCCCGCGGAGCTGCTCGCCGAGGCCGGGATCGACGCCGACGGCATCGCGGCCGCCGCGCGCAAGCTCGTCCGGGATCAGGTCAGCGCGTCGTAGAGCTTCTCGTGCGCCTCGCGCGCCGCGCGGTACGCCTCGGCGCGATCGGCGCGCGGCTCGACGACGCCGGTGGTCGGCGCCTCTGCGACCTTGTGACCCTGGCGCTCGAGCGCGAGCACGGCGGCTCCGCGTAGCGACCCCTCGGCGACGGCCGAGACCGTGACGGGCCGCGCGAGCGCGTCGGCCATGATCTGGATCCAGTCGGGATCGCGGAGGAGGCCGCCGCCTGTCGCGACGATCTCGCGGACGTCGGGCAGCAGGTCTGCGATGGCGGCGAAGCGGAAGGCGACGCCCTCGTAGGCGGCCTGGCGGATGTCGAGCGGCGTGCTCCCGAAGGTGAGGCCGTGGATGGTGCCGCGCGCGTCCGGGTTCCAGCCGGTCGACCGCTCGCCGCCCAGGAACGGGAGGAAGACGAGCCCGTGGTCGCGGGGGTCGCGCTCGGCGAGCGATCCGGCCGAGTCGGCCAGCGTCCGCTCGAGCCAGGCGTAGAGGTTGCCGCCGTCCGAGAGCGCGCCGCCCTCGACGACTCGGCGCCCGTCGGCGAGATAGAGGAACAGCCCTGGCTTGGGCTGCGGCCGCTCGGGCTCGTGCAGGACGCGGAGTGCGCCCGAGGTGCCGACGTTGAGCGCTGCGCGGCGACGTGTCGTGCACCCGGCGCCGACGTTCGAGCAGGCGGCGTCGACCCAGACGGGCACGTCTGCGATCTGCGGCAGCCGGTCGCGCTCGATCCCGAGCGCGGCGAGCAACTCCTCGTCCCAGTCGTACGTCGTCAGATCGAGCAGGCCGCTCGTCGACGCGATGGAGAGGCTCGTCTCGGGTGCCCCGCGCAAATAGTCGGCGAACGAGACGAACCATTCGGCGCGGCGAAAGATCTCCGGCTCGTCCGCGGCGAGCCAGGCGATCTTCGCCGGCCAGAACGACGGGTGGATGAAGGCGCCCGTGCGGCGGTGCACTCGATCGGCGTCGAGCTTTCCCGCGAGGGCTTGCGCCGCCGCGGCGCTGTGCATGTCCCGCCAGCCGAGAATCGGCGTGAGCGGGTTCCACTCCCGGTCGACGGCGACGAGGCTGTGCGCGAAGCACGAGGTTGCGTCCGGGACGTGGCCGTGCAGGACGCGATGGACCGCGGCAAAGACGTCGTCCGGATCCGCGCTCTCGTACGCCTCCTGCCGGAGCTTTCCGTCGGGCTCGCCGTGCTGATCGAAGTGCTGCGCCCGGACGGACGAGCTACCGACGTCGAGCGCGAGGATACGGCTCAGCGCAGCACCTCGAGTCCCTGCGCGAGCCAGACGCGGGCGCGGTCGACGTTCGGGCCGTCCGGCGCGAGCCGGACCGTGTCGAGCTGGAGCTCGGTAATCGCCAGGAGCGCGCGGCGCGGGTCATGCTCGGCGAGCGCCTCCTCGATCCGCTCGGCGAGCCGCTCGGGCTTGACCGCGAGGGGCTCGACCCTCGCGGCAAGACGCTTCGCGGTCGGTTGGTGGACGCGGTTGAGCGCGTAGACGATCGCGAGCACTCGCTGGGCCGACTCGACGAGCCACTCCATGCGGGCGAGCGCGGTGTCCTCGCGGACGATCGTGAGCAGGCCGGCGGGCGCGAAGCCGCCCCAGCGCTCCGCGGCCTGCTCGATCCGCTCCGCCGCCAGCTCGTCGGGATAGTCGGCGAGCCGCTCCTGCCAGCTCTCGAGTAGCCCGCTCGTTCGGAGCGGGAGGGCGTTGGCGATCGCCTCTGCCGAGCCGCCGGCGGCGAACGACTCCTCCGCGAGCTCGCGAGACCACCAGATCGTCTCGAAGGGCTGCCCGTCGAGGTAGCCGAAGACGCGCCGCGTCGGCGTCGCCGGATCGCCCCAGCTGTCCCGCTCCTCGAGACCCGCGAAGCGCGCGAGCTCGAACGCCTCGGCGAGCGAGACCGGCTCCTCGGTGACGACGAGAATCTCGACGTCCGACACCTCGTCGGCCACGCCGCGCGCGACGCTGCCCGTGAGCACGACCTCGATCGCCTCGGGCGGAAGCGCGTCTGCGACGCGCTGGGCGAGCGCCCGCAGCCGGTCGCTCCTGGCGCTGTGCATCGGCCGAACCTAGCCGCCCATCGGCATGGGGCCACTTCCCGGAAGGGTGAGCAGCGGGACCGAGCCGGGTGCGGTGAGGAGCAGGAGGCCGAGCGCGGCCAGGAGCGCCGTCGTCGCTCCCGTCGCGACGCGCCGCCACGGCAAGATCTTCTCGAGCGCGACGATCCCCGCGACGAACGCCGTCCACGCGATGCTCATGACACCGAGAGCGAAGAGGGATGCCATCAGTGCCCAGCAGC
Source organism: Gaiellaceae bacterium (assembly GCA_036497525.1). Lineage (GTDB taxonomy): Bacteria > Actinomycetota > Thermoleophilia > Gaiellales > Gaiellaceae > Palsa-739. The sequence goes on along the minus strand of DASXJG010000101.1, from coordinate 2,140 downwards.
ACCCGGCGCACCAGGCCCCGTGCCTCATGCCCATCCGCAGCCCGCCGCCGCGCCCCGGTCGCCACGAGCCGAGCAGGAACGCGAGCGGCGCGCGGCACCTGCCGAGGCAGGCGTCCTTGAGCGGCGTGAGCTGGTAGACCGCCGCGAGGAGCAGCGTCGCTCCCGCCGCCCAGCGGCCGGCGCGGTCCCAGGCGAGGGCTCCCCCGGCGATGCGACCTCCTCCGAAGGTGAGGGCGAACGCGAGGAGCCCGGCGGCCGCCCAGACCGCGAGGTAGCCGGCGGCGAAGAGGAGCGGCGCGAGTGCCGTTCGGTCCCTCGTCAGGCTTCCGTAGGCCGCGACGGTTGGAATCGCCGAGGGCAGCATCATCGTGGCCATCATCACCACCCACACGCTGAGGAACCAGCCGAGCGGGCTGAGCCCGGTCCACGGGCCCGCGTCCATCCCGTGCATCCGGTCGACAGACGACCACCAGGCGAGTCCCGTGAGCGCAAGAAGCAGCGCCACGAGGGTGCTTTCCGCTCGGAGCGTGGTCATCAGCCGGAGTAGCTGAAGGTCGCCGCGTAGCCGCAGGTGCCGCTGTAGTCGAAGGCGAGCGGTCCGTCGTCCACGCGGAGCTCGTCGGCGACCAGCTCCTCGCCGCTCCGGTCGTGACCGGGGATCACGCAGGAGACCGCTTCTGGGCCGGGATAGTGGTCGCGGATCCGGACCGCGACATGGTCCCGGATACGGAGCGACTGTCGGCGGCGGCTGTGGTCGAGCTCGATCGCAACGCGGCGCACCCCGGCAAGTCTGCTCGCCTTCCACGCCCAGGGAAAGTGCGTGAGCGCGTCGCCTTCGAGCCGGCCCGCGAAGATCGCCTCGAGCGCCGTCGCTTGCTCATCGCCGGCCCGCTCGTCGAGGTAGAGGATCCACGTCCAGGGGGATCCCGGCTCGTCGTCGTCGTAGCGGATCGCCAGGGCGACCATCAGCCCTGTCAGGTCCGTGCCGGCGGCGTGTCCTTCCTCAATCAGCCACGACAGGACGCCGGCGCAGATGCCGTGGGTCGAACGGTCGCCCCCGACGCCGCCGACGCGGCGGCACGGGCAGATCGCGTCGCAATTGCACGACTCGAAGTAGCTGCCGCGGATCTGCCAGCTCGTAGCCACCGCCACCCGCCGAATCTACAGTGGCTTCGCCATGGCAGTCGTCATCGCCTCCAACCTGCGCAAGGAGCTCGCGGGCTCCGTCCTCTTCGACGGCGTCTCGTTCTCCGTCGAGCGGCGCGACCGCGTCGCGCTCTCCGGGCCGAACGGCGCCGGCAAGACCACGCTGCTCCGGATTCTCGCCGGCGAGACGGAGAAGCACGGCGGCGAGCTCGCGTTCGCGAAGGGGACGCGCGTGGCGCTGCACGACCAGCGGCCGCAGCTCGAGCAGGAGCTGACGCTGCGTGAGTACGTGCTCGCCGGCGCGCGCGACCTGGTCGCGCTCGAGGAGGAGCTGCGGCGGCTCGAGCAGGCGATGGCGGAGGGAGACCACGCTCAGGCGACGCTGAACCGCTACGCCGAGGCGCAGGCGCGGCTCGAGCATGCCGGCGGGTACTCGTGGCGCGACAGGGCGGCGTCGGTCGTGCGCGGGCTCGGCTTCGCGGAGGAGGACCTCGACCGGCCGCTGCGGACGTTCTCCGGCGGCGAGCTGACTCGCGCGTCGCTGGCGCGCGCGCTCGGCGGCGATCCCGATCTGCTTCTCCTCGACGAGCCGACGAACCATCTCGACGTGGCGAATCTCGAGTGGCTCGAGCGCGAGCTCGCCTCGCTCGACGCTGCGGTGATCCTCGTCGCCCACGACCGCTGGTTCCTCGAGGCGGTCACGACCGCGACGATGGAGCTCGAAGCGGGCCGCTCCACGTTCTTCCCCGGCCCCTGGCATGCGTGGCGGCGCGAGAAGGCGGCGCGGATGCTGCACTCGCAGAAGGAGGTCGCGCGCGTCCAGGCCGACATCGTGCGCCTCGAGCGGTTCGTCGAGCGGTTCCGGGCCAAGAAGGACAAGGCGAAGCAGGCGCAGGCGAAGCTGACCCAGATCGGCCGACTCGAGCAGGAGAAGGCCGCTCACGCCGACCAGGTCGGGCTCCTGTCGCGGCGCACGCGTGGCCTCGGCTTCGAG
>DASXJG010000100.1:0-21937 GCA_036497525.1 Gaiellaceae bacterium | reverse complement strand
CCGGGGCGAAGCAGTCGCTGCTCGGCACGACCCGCCGGGCCGACGGCCGTCTGCAGGTGACGTACCGCCACCACCCGCTCTACAGGTACGCGGCCGACGGCGGGAAGGGCCAGACCACCGGCCAGGGCCTCGACCTCTCCGGCGGCAAGTGGTGGGTGCTCTCGCCCGCCGGCAACAAGATCGTGAAGAGCGCCTCCTCCACGCCCAATCCGGGCTACTAGGCCACCCCTCGGGGCCGCCTCAACGGAGGCGGCCCCAACCGATCCCCATGCGGGAGAAAGGACCGATCATGAAAGAGAAAGTCGCAGAGCTGTTCGTTCAGACCCGCCGCGAGCTCGCACGCCGCGCCAGCGGCGGCATCGAGGTGGCGCTCTACTGGAGCCCGCTCGACAACGGAACGACGGTGGAGGTCTGGGACGCCGGGTCCGAGGAGACGATCGTCTTCGCGGTCCCGCCGGAGCGTGCCCTCGAGGCCTTCTATCACCCGTTCGCGCAGCTCTCGGTGTCGTTCGACGAGCTCGTCCACGTCGCCGACGCGTGAGCGATCGAAGGTGCTCGTTGCAGGCAGGCCGCTGCGTATTCCCGCCAGACGGGGAAAAATTCGCCCTGGATCAGCGGGGCGGCGGCCTGCGACAATCGCTGCATGAGCAACGAGCTTGGTGAATTCCTCAGATCACGGCGGGCCCAGATCCAGCCAGAGGACGTCGGATTCAGGGCGGGTCGTGGCCGGCGTGTCGAGGGACTGAGGCGCGAAGAGGTAGCCGCGCTGGCCTCCGTCAGCGTCGACTACGTCAAGCGGCTCGAGGCAGGCAGGATCACGCCCTCCGAGCCCGTGCTCGACTCTCTGGCCCGCGCCCTCAGGCTCGACGGTGTCGAGCGGAAGCACCTCTATGCCCTCGCCGGCCGCGCCTCGGCATACGACGTCGACCCGTTCGAAGACGTTCGCCCAGGCCTGCTCCGCCTGCTCACCGCGGTCGAGCCACTGCCCGCATTCATCGTCGGACCCTGGCTCGACCTCCTCGCGTGGAACCCGACCGCATCCGCTCTGTTTTGCGGCTTCGAACGGCGGCCGCCCGAGGAGCGGAACATGGCGCGCCTGATCTTTCTCGACCCCGAGATCCGGGACCTCTTCTTCGCCGGCGGGTGGGACGGGTCCGGCCTCGTCGCCTCTCTCCGTGTCCGCTACACGCAGGGAGAGCCCGACAAGCGCGTCCAGGCGCTCATCTCCGAGCTCATCGAGCGCTCGCCCGTCTTCCGGCGGCTCTGGAATGAGCACGGCATCGTGAAGCGGATGAAAGGCCGCAAGACGTTCAACCACCCGGAGGTCGGCGAGATCGAGCTCGACTGGGATCGGCTGACCGTTCCGGGCGCGAGCGGTCAGGTGCTGATGGTCTACAGCGCGGCGCCGGGCACGCCGGGCGCAACGGCGCTGACCTTGCTGTCAACCCTGGCGGCCACGGCGGCTCAACCCGGCTGAACCCGGTTCGCGTAGTCGAGAAGAGATGGAACACGCCGCCCTCAGACCGATTGCGTCCTCCGCCGGGCGGGTGCGCCTCGATCCGCAGCATGCGAGCGCCCACATCGACCGGCTCTTCCGGGCGGCCTGGGCGTTGTGCGGGTCTCGACAGGACGCCGAGGACCTCGTGCAGGAGACATACGCCCGGGTGCTGGCGAAGCCCCGCTTCCTCCGCAACGAAGACGACCTCGGGTATCTCCTCAGGACCCTCCGCAACACGTTCCTGAATCAGAAGCGCACGCAGAGCCGCCGGCTCCGGACCGCGCCGCTGGCCGACGAGCAGCTCGACGTAGTCGCCGACCCGCACGCAACCGATCCGGCGGCTGCGGTCGAGGCGGGCGAGGTCTATGCGGCCGTGGCCGCGCTACCCGCCGACTATCGCGACGTCCTCGTCGCGGTCGACGTCACAGGGCTCTCCTACAAGGAGACCGCGCGGGCCTTGCGGATTCCCGAGGGGACAGTCATGAGCCGCCTCTACCGTGCGCGCCAGCAGGTCGTGCGGCAGGTGGAAGGCTAACCAGTCCGGACCGGGCCGGCGAGCACCTTCTCGCCGGACGAGGCCTGGTTGCCGTCCGCACGCTCACGCGTGACGGTCAGCGCCGTGAAGTTCGCCGGCGAGACCCCGGCCCAGAGTGTCACGTCCCGCCCCTCGTTGAACGTCCCGATCGGGACGAGCGTGCCGGCCGAGCTCCGAAGCCAGGCCTCGTAGAAGCGGCCGTTCGCCAGTCGCGGAAGCCCGACGGCGTCCAGGTGGATTCGCCACCCGGAGGACGTTTTCGTCAGCGTCGCGTCGCCCTTGGCCTCAGGCGCGAGCGCGGTCGGCCCGAGGGCAGCCTGGAAGCGCGCGCCGTGGGAGCCGGAGCTGACTACCGCGACAGCAATTGCGGCGGCCGCGACGGCAGCCACGGCGACTCCGCCGAGAGCGAGCCGTCGCGGAGCGCGGGCGGTACGTGCGGGTCGTTGCGCTTCGACGCGCGCCCGCAGGCCCGCCGGCGCGTCGACCTCGTCTTCGGCGCCCCGCAGGAGAGCGACCGCCCGTTCCTGCTCGGCGAGTCGGTCGGCGAGCAACGGAGACGCGGCGACTTCCGCCTCGAGCTCGGCGCGGCGTTCGGCCGGAAGCGATCCGTCCGCGAGCGACGCGAGCTCGGCGACCCCGCCGGCGTCGGCCTCTTCCTCGCGACCCCGTCTCAGCCACATGACGGCCTCCACGGTACCGCGGGCGGCGAATGCGTCTGAGTGCTCACCCCTCAGGAAGACACCGAACGTCGCTCGATATTCCGCGGGGAATAGACGCGCGCTTTCGGGGTCTCTAGGCGGCGAAGGGGTCAACAACTCGGAAAGGAACGAGCATGACGAACCTTCGCCTCAAGAAGGTCACAGTACGGCCCGAGCGGCTCCTGCCTGCGATGGCGGTGGCCGCCGCAGCCGCAGCGATCGCACTCGTGCTGGCGCAGGGGGCCGCGGCTCGGCCCTCTCACCATGTCGAGCCTGGGCAGGTGAGGCTCGAGCATCACACTCTGCACGTGAAAGGCACCGAAGCGAACGATGCGATCGCGCTTCGGCTCGCAGCCGGCAACTCCAACGTGGTCCAGGTCGATCTGGGCGACAACGGGTCGGCGGACTTCAGCTTCCCAAAGGCCGCAATCGAGAAGATCCGCCTCGAGGGACGCGGAGGCGACGACAGCCTGCGCATCGACGACACGAACGGTGCGTTCACCACCACCATCGCGACGAGGATCGACGGCGGGCCCGGCAACGACACGATCGCGGGCGGCGCCGGTAGTGAGGCGCTGAGGGGCGGTCCCGGCAACGACCGGATCGACGGGAACGCCGGCAGCGACACCTCTGACCTCGGCCCCGGCGACGACGCGTTCGTCTGGGACCCGGGCGACGGCAGCGACACGATCGAAGGCGGACCGGGAACCGACGCGCTGATCTTCAACGGCGCCGCAGCCTCCGAGACCGTCGACCTGTCGGCGAACGGGAACCGGCTGCGGTTCTCCCGTCAGCCCGCGAACATCACCATGGACACCCACGGCGTCGAGCGTGTCGACTTCAACGCGCTCGGCGGCGCAGATGCCATCACGGTCAACGACCTCACCCGCACCGACGTCAAGAACGTCAACCTCGACCTCGCCGGCGCCCTCGGCGGCGCGACGGACGACGGCCAGAACGACAGCGTCGTCGTCGTCGGCACCAACGAAAACGACGCGCTCAATGCCGCGGGCGATCCGTCCGGCGTCACGGTGTCCGGCCTCCGGACGCAGGTTGCGATCCGGCACCAGGATCCGGCCGACCAACTCTTCGTCCTGGGGGTCGGCGGCGACGACTCCATCTCCGCCACCGGTCTCGCCGCCGGGGCGATCACCGAGTTCCTCGAGGGCGGGGACGGCAACGACACGATCGCCGGCGGCCCCGGCGCGGAAACGCTCCTCGGCGGCAACGGAAACGACTCGATCGACGGCAACGGCGGCAGCGACCGCGCGGCACTCGGCGCGGGCGGCGACACGTTCGTCTGGGATCCGGGCGACGGCAGCGACACGATCGAGGGCGAGGGCGGCACGGACACGCTGGTGTTCAACGGCGCCGCGGCCTCGGAGACGGTCGACCTGTCGGCGAACGGCGACCGGCTACGGTTCTCCCGCCAGCCGGCCAACATCACGATGGACACGCACGGAGTCGAGCGGGTGCTCTTCAACGCGCTCGGCGGTGCCGACAGTGTGACGGTCAACGACCTGGCCGGCACCGACGTCACGAGCCTCGACCTCGACCTCGCCGGCGCCCTCGGTGGCACGACCGGTGACGGCCAGATCGACCACGTGGTCGTCAACGGCACCGACGGGAACGACGCCTTCACCGTCGCCGGCGCGGCCGGCGACGTGAGCGTGAGCGGCCAGGCGCCAACGGTCGAGCTTCTGCACGCAGAGGCCACCGACCAGCTCGCCTTCGTGACGTTCGGAGGCATCGACACGCTGGGCACGGGCGGATTGGCAGCTGGCGCGATCCAGCTGTTCTTCGACGGCGTCCCCGTTCCGTAGGACGACTCGATCCGGACTGCTGCGGGGCCCTTCGTCGGGCCCCGCAGCACGTTGCCGTGCATCCTGTGCCGATGGCGGACGACGAGATGATCCGGGTCGGGCGGCGCACGGTCCGGCTGACGCATCCGGACCGCGTCCTGTTTCCCGGCGACGGCGTGACCAAGGGCGACCTCGCCGAGTACTACGTCGAGGTCGGCGACGCGATCGTCCCGCACCTGCGCGACCGGCCGTTCACGCTCAAGCGGTACCCCCACGGCATTCGCGAGCAGGCGTACTTCCACAAGCAGGCGCCGAAGGGCAAGCCTTCCTGGATCCCGACGCGGCAGTTCCGCACCTGGCCGCGCGCGGGCGAGTCGCGGCTCGTCGACTTCACCCTCGTCAACGAGACCGCCGCGCTCGTCTGGATGGTGCAGATGAACTGCATCGACATGAATGCGTGGTATTCGCGCGTCGACAAGCCCGACCGGCCCGACTACGTCGTCTTCGACCTCGATCCGCCCGAGACGCGGAACGGCTTCGTGGATGCGATCCGCGTCGCGCATCTGATCCGCGAGGCGCTCGAGAAGCTCGAGCTGCGCTCGTATGCGAAGACGAGCGGCGCGGACGGCATCCACGTGCTGGTGCCGATCACACGGCGCTCCACCTACCCGAAGACGTACGAGCTCGCGGAGCGCGTGTCGCGCGGGCTCGAGGCCGAGCATCCGGGTCTCGTAACCACGGAATGGCTGAAGAAGAAGCGACGGGGCGTCCTCGTCGACCACCGGCAGAACGGGCACGGGAAGACGATCGCCTCCGCCTACTCCGTCCGGCCCAAGCCGGGGGCGCCGGTCTCGATGCCGCTGCGCTGGGAGGAGCTCGGCGAGAAGGTGCGCCCGCGCGACTTCGGCAGGCGCGAGGCACTCGAGCGGCTGCAGCGCCACGGCGACCTGTTCGAGCCCGTGCTCCAGGGCGGCCAATCGCTTGGCCGGGCGTTACGCCAGCTGCAGTTGTAGGGTCACCACTTCGTAACACGGGTCAACGACGTAGGGAGGGGAAATGAAGGGTCTTCTCAGGCCGCGGCGCTCGCTGTGGCTGGTAGTCGGGCTCGCAGTCGCAGGGGCTGCGGCAGCCGTCGCGGTGGCAGGCGGGGGTCAGCCGGCGGACCTCACGTTCACGCCGAAACACGCGACGCAGTTCACGAACATCGACGTGGCCCGCGCCTGGGCCAAGAACTACTACGGCGCTCCGGGCGCCGCGTCCGGCACGGCCGGGAATTGGAACGTGCCGCTGAGTCAGACGAGCAACTACGCGGCCGAGGCACGCTCCGTCGCCGCGAAGGGCTCGCACTGGCTCGACAGCAACAGGACGTCGCCGATGCGGGCGATCGTGCTCGACGTCGACGACACGACACTCACGACCTGGAATTACGAGCTCTACAGCAATTGGGACTTCAACGGCGCCACAAATGCCAATTTCGTCGGACTCACGGGCACCACGTTCACCGGCAACATGTTCCCGCCCACGCCCGGAATGCTCGATCTCGTCAACCAGGCCAAGAGTGAGGGGTATGCGATCTTCTTCCTCACCGGCCGGGGCGACTCGCAGCACATGGCGACGGTCGCGAACCTCCAGAGCGACACCGCGGCGGGGTTTGCGGACATCGCCACGGTGACCCTCAACGGGAAGACGATCCCGGAGGTCGACGCCGGCTACCCGGCGCCCACTCCGGTCGACACCGGGCACGGGGGGTTCACCGACGGCCTGTTCACCAAGCCGCCGATCGGCTCGTACCCGGCGTACCTGAACCAGCCGCAGTTCTGCGGGCCGAACATCACGGCGGGCACCTCCTGCCCGACGATCCAGTACAAGTCCGGCACCCGCGCCTACATCGAGTCGCTGGGCTACGACATCGTCGGCAATTTCGGCGACCAGTTCAGCGACCTGCTGGGCGGCTTCGCGGACAAGACGTTCAAGATGCCGAACCCGAACTACTACCTCCCCTAGAGCAGGCTCGACGGAAGACCACGGCGTCCTCCCTCGAACGAGGGAGGACGCCGTCCGATTCAGGCGGCTTCTTCGAGCGCGGGCGTCAGCTCTCCGACGCTCTCGTTCGGCACAGTCGCCGCGGCCGCACCGGGCTCGATCATGATCGCGCTGACCACGGCGGCGATCGCAGCGAGAGCGGCGAGGACGTAGAAGGCGATCTGGAAGCCGTGGTTGAGGGCGGCGCCGTCGAGCGGGGCGACGCCGGGGTGTCCGATGACATAGTGGCTCGTGTACGTGGTCGCGATCGTCGTGGCCAGGGCGACGCCGATCGCGCCTCCGATCTGCTGATTCGTGTTCAGCAGCCCTGAAGCGACGCCGGCGTCCGCCGGCTTCACGCCGGTGAGGGCGCCGATCGACATCGGCACGAAGGCAAACGCGAGCCCGATCCCGCTCAGGATGAACGCCGGGAACAGGTTGGCGAAGTAGTGGCCGTGCACCGGCAGCTGGGCGTACAGGACGAGCCCGGCGGCCGACAGCGCCATCCCCACCGGCAGGACGAGCCTGATCCCGACCCGGGTGACGAGCGCCTGGGAGACCGCCGAGAAGCCGACGATCGCGAGGGTGAGCGCGACGTAGGCAACGCCGGTCTTCAGGGCCGAGTAGTGCAGTACTTGCTGCATGTACAGGGTCAGGAGGAAGAACTGCGAGAAGACGGCCGCCCCCATCAGCAGGGCGGTGATGTTCGACGCGGTGAGCGTGCGCAGGCGGAAGATCCGCAACGGCAGCAGAGGCGCCGGGGAACGCATCTCGATCACGACGAAGCCGACGACGAGCGCGGCCGAGGCCGTGAGGAGGCCGATCGTCGAGGCGGTGGCCCAGCCGTGCTGGCTCGCGCGGGTGAGGGCGTAGACGAGCAGCATCAGGCCGCCGGTGATCGACGCTGCGCCCGCGGCGTCGAAGTGACGGTGGTCGAGCTCCGCGCGGCTCTCCTTCAGGAGCACCGGGCTCACCAGCAGGAGGAGCAAGCCGACGGGCACGTTGATGAAGAAGATCCAGGACCAGCTGAGCGCGCTGGTGAGGGCTCCGCCGAGGAGCACGCCTGCCGCTCCCCCGCTCCCCGACGCGGCGCCCCAGATGCCGAGCGCGACGTTACGGTCGCGCCCCTCCTGGAACGTCGTGGTCAGGATCGAGAGCGCAGCCGGCGCGAGCAGCGCGGCGCCGAGACCTTGCAGCCCGCGGAACGCGATCAGCGAGGCCGACGACCAGGCGAGGCCATCGAGGAGCGAGAAGATCGTGAACACGACGAGCCCGGCCATGAACACGCGGCGCCGGCCGAGCAGGTCGGCCATCCGGCCGCCGAGCAGGAGCACGCCGCCGAAGAGGATCGCGTAGGCCGTGATCACCCACTGCAGGCCGTTTTCGCTGAAGTGGAGATCGTTCTTGATCGTCGGCAGTGCCACGTTCACGATCGCCACGTCGAGCACGACCATGAACTGCGCCACCACGAGTACGGACAGGACCAGCCAGCGACGGTCGCCGCGTTCTTGAAGATCCGACGTTGCTGCGATACTTTGACTGCTCATACGTTTGCTCCTAAGATCGTGGACTCCTTCCATGGTCTATCACACCCACGATGGTTTGCGCTACCCTTCAATTGTTCGGAAATGGAGACACCTGTGGATAGCGTCATCCCGCCCCATCCGTGCTTCCCGCGCGAGCTCGTGGCGAGCCCGGCCTTTCTCCTTGCCCGGCTCGGCTTCGGGCTCAAGGCGCGAGCCTTCAAGGAGTTCGAGCAGATCGGGTTCAGCCCGTACCACTACAGCGTTCTCGCGCTCCTGGGCGAGGGGTCGCGAGAGACGCAGGCGACCATCGCCGACGCGCTGCAGCTCGACCGCAGCATGCTCGTCGGCATCCTCGACACTCTCGAGGAGAAGGAACTGATCGAACGCCGCCGCGATCCCACCGACCGCCGACGCCACGTCGTCAGCCTCACCGCCGCCGGCAAGCGCCAGCTCGGTCGCTTCCGCACCATCATCAAGGGAGTCGAGGACGAGTTCCTGGCCCCACTCGATGCCGAGGAGCGCGCGACCCTGCACGGACTGCTGCTCACGCTCGCCGAGAACACCGACGCGCGCTTCGTCCTCGACGGCCTGGCCGAAGCCGAGGCCGCCGCGCTCTCCGCCGGGAGGTAGCTCTTACCGGCCGGTCGGCGTCCGCCGAGTCACCGTCAACAGCGCTCGAAGGCCGCACCACCTGCGCGTCGGAGCCCTGGAAGCGATTGAAGGAACTCCGATCGTCGACCTGAAGATCGCGATGCGCGAATCACGGGAGGCGTGAGAGGCTGTCCCGAACGCAGTCGGAAAGGAGCTCCGTTGAGCGACACCGAGGATCCCACCAACCCTGCTGCTCCGCAGCCGGACGCGGTCACTCAGCCGCCCACGCCGCCGACCCTCCCCGCCCGTGCGACCTCGGGAGGAGAGCTCGGCCGGCCGCGCGGCGTCGCGTTCGTGATCCTGATCACGATCGTCACGCTCGGCATCTACCACCTCTACTGGACCTACAAGACGTTCGAGGAGATGAAGAGCCACACCGGCGAGGGCATCGGCGGCGTGCTCGGTCTCGTCATCGCGATCGTCTTCAACCCCGTCATCTGGTTCGTGGCGCCGTCGGAGGTCGGGAAGATGTACCGCCGCGACGGGCGCTCCGCGCCCATGACGGGCTGGACGGGGCTGTGGATCCTGCTGCCCCTCATCGGCTTCATCGTGTGGACCGTGAAGATCCAGGGCGCGCTCAACCGCTACTGGACGAGCAAAGCGGTCACCGCGTAAGCGCGGCGACCGCTTCTCTCGGTTCACCTCTACCTACTTGGGACGCATCCCGTTCGGTGAAGATGCGGCAGTGACGGAAAGACCGCCCGGCGCGCCCGGCTCGGGGGCGGCGCCGCACATCGCGGACGTGATCAGCCGCCTCAGGACGATCGAGGCCTCGGCACCACGCTCGGACGGTGTCGTCTGCTTCGCCCGGCTCTACCGTGAAGTGACCGAGGGCGTCGGCGCCGAGTTGACGCGGCGGGGGTTCGCCGACAGCCGCTTCCTCGAAACGCTCGACATCCACTTCGCAGACCTGTTCTTCTCGGCCCTCGACGCTTACGGCCGAGACCCCGCCGGCGCACCTTCGGCGTGGGCCCCGTTGTTCGCGCAGCGCTCGCACCGCGGCGTTGCGCCGCTTCAGTTCGCGCTGGCCGGAATGAACGCCCACATCAATCGCGACCTGCCGGTCGCGCTTGTCACGACGTGTCGCGAGCTCGGGTTCGATCTCCGTGAGGGGTCTCGGGAGCACACGGACTTCGAGCGAGTCGACGCTTTGCTGAGCCAGGTCGAGGCGCGCGTGAAGCGCTCGTATCTGACCGGCTGGACGGCCTGGGCGGACCGGCTCGTCCACCGGCTGCGGCGCATCGACGACGTCGTGGCGATGTGGGACGTGGGCCGCGCCCGAGACGCTGCCTGGACGAACGCGCAGGCGCTGTGGGCGCTCCGCGACAACCCGCCGCTGGCCGACGACTACCTGCTCACGCTCGACCGGATGGTCGGTTTCGCCAGTCGCGGGCTCCTCATCCCTGCCGATTCCTGGCTGCTCAAGCTCGGCCGCGCACTCTCGCAGTAGCCGAGGTCACGGCACCGGCTTGCTCGCCAGCTCGTGCACCTTGTCCTGCGCACCCTCGGTGATCGGATCGCCGTGGCCGACGCCGACGATGGAGGCGTCGAGGGCGGCGAGGCGCTGCAACGTCGCGTGATGCTGCGGCCGGTTCAGGTTGAACGAGTGCCAGCCGGGACAGAGCTCCGGCCACGTCGCCACGCCGTCGCCGGCGATGAGGAACCGGCGCTCGGGCCACCAGAACGCGAGGTGGCCGGGCGAGTGGCCGGGCGCGTACAGCACCTCGAGCGGCCCAAACGCGTCGCCGTCTTTCAGCAGCTCGTCGACCGGGCAGGGAACGTGCTTCGGCCGGGCGAGCCAGAGCCCGAGCTGGAACGGGATCAGCCTCAGCGACTGCCGCGGCCAGATGCTGACCGCCTGCGCTCGGCGGTCGCCGCAGACGATGTCGGCCTCCCATTCGTGCGCGTAGAGCCGCGCGCCGCTCGCGCGCACGAGCGCCGCCATCCCACCGAGGTGCGAGCGGTGCCCGTGCGTGATCGCGACCCGCTTCAGGTCCTCGGGGCTCCTGCCGAGCTTCCGGATCGCGTCGAACACGAGCCTCGCGTCGCTCTCGAAGAGCGTGTCCACGAGCGAGAGCTCGCCCGCGTGGTCGATGAGGAAGGCGTGGGCATGTCCGCCCTTCCCGTGGCCGAGGCTGTGGATGCCTGGCGCGATCTCGGTCATGACGTCGCCGCGGTCGTGTGCTTCCACGGCGCGAACGGGTTCGCGACGCCCTCGAGCGCCGGCTCGAGCTCGGGGAAGTGCCGCAGAAGCACCGACCGCATCGAGTTGTTCTCGACCCAGTCGAGCCCTTGCTGCGTGTACACCTCGGGCCGGAAATCGTCCGAGAAGAAGCGGTCCGACTCGAGCCGCCGCGACGCCATCAGGATGAAGATCCGGAACGCGGTGTCGCTGAATCCGAACCCCTTCGGCTTCCGCTCCGCGTACATCCCGATCATCGCGTCGACCTCCTCCGGGTCCTTGTAGACCCGGCGCAGATCCTCCGCATGCTCCGGCGTGTCGGCCATCTCCTCGAACGTGTCGTAGGCGTTGAGGTGGAGCAGACGGCGGAACTCGTTGTACCGCGGCACCCCGCGCTCGCGGATGCGCAGGACGTCGATCGACGCGAGATCGACGTGCTCGCCGTCGGCGCGGTGGAAGTCCTGGAGGTAGCGCGGGAAATTGTGCAGCGTCAGCGCGCCTGGATACATGGTCCCGAACGAGTAGAGGACGTCGCTCATCGACATCTCCGTGAGCCGCTGCCGAACCTGGAGCACTCCGAGGTCGGGCAGCGTGTACTGCTGCAGCGGCTTGTCGTCCTCGAGCGCGCGAAAGTCGAAGTCGTCGGGGATCAGCGGATGCATCCGGTAGACAGCGACAAACTCCTCGGTCAGCTGATAGGGGACGCCGTGCAGCGCGGTCTTCGTCCCCGGGATGCCGCGCAGCACCTCGTTCCCGGTGATCCGGCCGAGCCGCTTGTCGAGCGTCTCGCCCTCGAGACCCCACCAGTTCGCGTTCAACGCCTTCACGGTCGTCGGGTGCGCGATGATCGCCGGCGTCCAGTCGACCGTGTGGATCTTCGCCATCAGCGCGGCGACGACGAGGCGCGCGTTGTCGTAGAGCTCGTCGTCCGATTTCTCCGGATGCGTCGCGTGGAGGTGGTCGCAGACCGCGTTGTGCTCGCGCATGAAGAGCGAATGCAGGAGCGCGAGCCCGACCCAGAAGTTGCCTGCGACCCCGACGAGGTCGACGTGCGCCTCGACCTCCTCCGGAACCAGTCCGCGGTCGTCGAGCTTCAGCTTGCCGTTCTCGCCGGTGCGCAGCGCCTGCGCGAAGGCCGGATCGTTGCCGTAGACCTGCGAGCCGTCCCACCAGTGGGTGTCGGCGGTGACGAAGGTCGGTGGCCCGTCGGGGTCGGCGCTCGGGTCGCGGCGCGTCCGCTGGATCTCCATCGGGTGCCGGGGCCACGGATCGTCGGCGGCGAGCTCGATCTTCCAGGGGTTCTCCTGCTCGTTCTCGCCGTGGCTGAACCAGTCGTGCACCTCGAACTGGATCCACGCGGCCGCGAGCAGGTTGAGCGTCGTCGCCGGGATGAACTCCTTGCGCGTCAGCAGCTCGCGACTGACCGTGCGCGGATTCGGCTCGAGCGGGCTCTTCTCCTTCACCGTGTACTCGAGCGGCACGTTGCGGCCGAAGCGGCTGCCAAGGCTCCCCATCAGCGGGTCCTCGAGGTTGTTGAAGGTGCCGTCGAGCGTGCGCGCCGTCATGTAGCGCGGGTGGTCGTCGATGCTCGGCTCGTCCAGCGGCCCACGGCCTGTGTCGTAGAGGTTCTTCTCGCGCAGGATGTTGCGCAGCCCGATCAGGACGGGCATCGCGATCGGCAGCGGCAGCTTGTCCCAGCCGTACTTCCGGTCGACCTTCTCCGCGAGGCCGTCGTACCACGTGATAGGCCAGCGAGACACAGTTCCCTCCCGGGCTTCGTGGCTCCTGGCACGCCGTCGCGACCTGCCGCGACGGCGGACGACGCACCCCTTGTCGCGCAGACTCAAGCACTCGGCGCCGGGTAAGTCAAAGGAGGCGGCGGACCCTGGACAAAGGGCGCGCAGGCTCCTACTCTCGAACAACAACTGACTGCGGCTCGAGCGAGAGGGGAGCACCCATGCCGAACGACGCTGCAGTTCAGATTCCGCCCACCACCGACGCCGCGGGGGCCACGCGCCCGCTGCGCGTGCTCTCACTTGACGGCGGCGGCATTCGCGGGGTCATTCCGGCGACCCTGCTCGGCGAGATCGAGAAGAGGACGGGAAAGCGGATCGCCGAGACGTTCGACCTGATCGCCGGCACCTCGACGGGCGGCATCCTGGCGCTCGGGCTGACGACGCCCGACCCGAACGACGCGTCGAAGCCGCGCTACAGGGCCGAGGAGTTCGTCGGGATGTACGAGGAGAAGGGGAGCGCCATCTTTGGCAACTCGCTCGGTCACCGGCTGCTGACCCTGTTCGGGCTGTTCGGGAGCAAGTACGCCGTGCGCGGCCTCGAAGAGACGCTCCGCACGTACTTCGGCGACAGCCGCCTGAAGGACGCGGTAGCCGAGGTGCTGATCACGAGCTACGACCTGGAGCAGCGCGACTCCTGGTTCCTCGCCCGGCACAAGGCGCGCGAGGACAGCGCCGCCAACGACTTCCCGATGGCGCAAGTCGCCCGCGCCACCTCGGCTGCGCCGACCTACTTCCGGCCCGAACGGCTGTCCGTCGACCCGCCCACCGCGCTGGTGGACGGTGGCGTCCACTCGAACAACCCGGCGATGTGCGCCTGGGTGGAGACGGTGAAGCTCCACGGCCAGAAGGACATCGTGCTGGTCTCGCTCGGCACCGGCGGCGTGAAGACGCCGATCTCCTACGCGAAGGCCCGCGCCTGGGGCCTGATCGGCTGGGTGCGGCCGCTGATCGGCATCTTCATGGACAGCGTCGCCGCGACCGTCGAGCACGAGTTGAGCTGGCTCCTCACGCCGAAAGACGGTGGGCAGCGGTACTTTCGCTTCCAGGCGGCGCTGCCGCCCGGGATGGGCTCGATGGACGACGTCAGCTCCGAGCACATCGCCGCGCTGAAGCAGCAGGCCCGGCTGATCATCGACAACAACAAGAGCGAGTTCGACGACCTCTGCACGCTGTTGACCGACAGCCGGCCGCTGCCTCCGGACAGACCGGCGGTCCCCGCAGCAGTGGCGACGAACTGAGCGGCCGCACGGTCTTGTCAAGACCGGAACAAGGGTCCATAGTGAGAAGTGCGTTCTCCGTCGAGAAACGGCGGGAGCATGAGCTGCGGCAGGTCGATTCAGGGGGATCGCTTGCAGCTCCGCAGCCCTAGCAAGATTCACCGGAACGGATCCGCCGGCCTCGACAACGGCGCCGGCGGTGACGTCGTCGGCCGGTGCACCTTCACCGAGCTCGTCTATGCCCACCACGGCTGGCGTACCTCCCCGGCCGAAATCCAGCAGGGACCCGCCGAGCAGCAGTACCGGCAGACCCTGCACCGGTTCGAGTCGACCCACGGCGGTGTCGTCAGGTCCTACTGGTGCTCGCACATCGAAAGCGGGGTCGCGCTCACCGAGAAGCAGCGCCGATTCCCGCGCCGGGCGCAGCTCGTCTTCCACCGCGAGAGCGACTGGGCGACCAAGCGGGCGCCGGAGATCGCAGCCGAGCTGCACCGCCTCGACGAGCTGGCGATTCGGGCGCGCGCCGTCCTCAGCGGCGTCCGCGAAGCGATCTGCCTGCACCTGGTCGCCGCGGCGGCCGCGCACCTGCTGAGCCTCGCCGACGAGGCAGCCGCGCCCGAGCACCCGCCGTCGCTGGACAAATCGCTTGCCGAGGAGAGTCGGCGGATCGACGACGTGGAGGAGTACTACAAGGAAGCCGCAAACGGACAGGCGCAGATCGTCTACGTCGGCGGCATGGTCGCGACCGCGGTGCTGATCTCGGTGCTCGGGGGCCTCGTGCTCCTCCTGCACCACGGGACGTTTCAGATCACCATCGTCGCCCTGGTCGCCGGAGCCATCGGCGCCGTGATCAGCGTGATCCAGCGGATCACCAATCAGAGCTTCCAGGTCGACTACGACATCGGCCGCCCGTACGCCTTCTTTCTCGGCGGGCTGCGACCCCTGATCGGCGGCGCGTTCGCGATCGCGATCACGTTCGTCTTCGACAGCGGCATCCTGCACCTGCCGACCAAGAGCGCGAACCTCCGCGACCAGCACATGGCACTCATCGTCGTCGGGTTCCTCGCCGGCTTCAGCGAGCGCTGGGCGCAGGACACGCTCGCGACGGCCCTCCCCCAGCCACATGCCGCCGGGCAAAAGCCGGCCCCAGGACAGCCACCTTCGAAGAAGGAGTCATCCAATGCCGAATGAGGCGCACGCGACCGCGGTCGAGGCGGTCGTCCATCTCGGGAAGCTGGAGGTCAAGCACGACGCGCGCAACCTGAAGCTTGCGCGGTACATAGACGACGCCGTCGTACTGCCGGAGGTGCCGGAGTCGATCGACTGGTCGGCGAAGGTCAAGAGCTGGCCGATGTACGGGAATGACAAGCTCGGCGACTGCACCTGTGCGGCCGTCGGTCACATGACGGAGGCCTGGACCGCCAACGCGGGCCACGAGAAGCTGCCGACCGAGCAGGCGGTCGAGGGTCTCTACTGGGCGACGGGCTCGGAGGACACCGGGCGCTACTGCCTGGACGTGCTCAACTACTGGCAGTCCACGGGATTCGCCAACGGCGACAAGCTCACCGCCTTCGCGCAGGTCGACGAGGACAACCAGGGGCACGTCGAGTTCACGTGCTGGGCGTTCGGCGGCGTCTACATCGGGGTGCAGCTGCCGAAGAGCGCCCAGACGCAGAAAGAGAAGTGGACGGTGACGAGCGGTCACGACGCGGAGCCGGGGTCCTGGGGCGGCCACTGCGTCAACCTCGTCGACTACACGAGCGACGGGCCGACATGCGTGACCTGGGGTCGAACGATGCCGATGACCTGGGAGTTCTTCGACAAGTACTGCGACGAGGCCTATGCCGCGATCAGCCCGGACTTCCTCGGCGACGGCGCCCGGACGCCGAGCGGCTTCGACCTCGGCCAGCTGCAGTCCGACCTCGGCCAGATCACGAGCACGTAGCGGATCGAAGGAGCGAGACCATGGCCGCCGTCGCAGCCGCTCCCGTAGTGCCGACCTCGCCCGAGCTCGAGCGTCTCCGGGCGGCGTTGAACCTGGGCTGGTCCATGGCGGAGCTCCGCGGCAGGCTCCGCTACGGCCACGTCGAGCCGCCGGGAACAGTCGACTACCAGTTCCCCCGAGAGCGGTTCCACGCGCTGCCGATCGGCGGCGAGCACTCACTGGTCGAGCAGCAGATCGCGACGCGCGTGGCGGTGGGCCAGCTGGCTCAGGGCTTCGGCGTGGACGGGCCACTCCCGAACCGGAAGGAAGCCTCCGCGTCCGACACGATGAAAGCGCTGGCGATCGAGCTCGAGGACGGTCTTATCGCGGCGGAGAAGGACGGCGCCGCGGCCGTCCGGCCCGACACGTATCCGCCGGGCAGCGCAGTCGCGGGCGCCTGGGAGGAGACGGCGGAGGCGATCTACTACTGGGACGAGCAGATCCAGGACGCCCTCGGGGTCTCCGCGGAGCTCCTCGCCGCGTACCAGCTCGGGCGCGGCCTCTCCGACGCCTTCTGGGCGTTGAACCCCGACGCTCCCGCCCCCGCGACCAAGCCGAGCCTGGCTTCGACGGCGTCACCTCCCGATCCCGGCAGCTGGGAGTTCCTCCTGGGGCCGCGCCGCCACGTGATGCTCTGCGCCTACCTGAAGCTGCTCGAAGGCGTGCTTGCGCCGCTGAGCGGACCGGCTGTCCGAGGGCCTCTCGGCAGCTGGTGCACGCTCGTCGCCGGCGACCAGGTGCGAAGCCGGTCACAGGATGCGCTCGTGGCACTCCGCGCGCAGCTGCAGAACTGGCGCGAAGTCCTGCTCGGCTCCCGGGACCCGATTTCGTTCGCCAAGGGCTTCGGGTTCCGGATCGCGCTGCGCCAGGCGCGGCGGGTGGCGCAGACGTTGCCGTTGGAGACGACCCTCGCCGGAGTCGGGATCGCGCTCCTCGCGGGTGCCGGCTACGCCCTCGGCTCCGACACGTCCAATCGCGGCACCGCGGTCTTCGCATCCGTGGTCGGGTTCTTCGGCGTCACCGGCGCGGGGCTGCTCGCTCGAGCGAAGGCCCAGGCCGCGGCGTTGTCCGGCCACCTGCGCGAGGCGTTCTACCGAGACATCGTCGAAGCCCAGGCGACGGTGCTGCCGAAAGGCGTGAAGGGTTGAGCGGCACGGATGCGACTGACGCGCTCGCGAAGGTCGAGCACGTCGTGGTCCTGATGCTGGAGAACCGCTCCTTCGACCACATGCTCGGCTACCTGAGCCTCGAAGGCGGCCGCGACGACGTCGACGGATTGAAGGCAGGGATGGCGAACGACTACGGCGGGCGCTCCTACCCCATCCACCACCTCGACCGAACCGCCTTCCTCCCGGTCGAGGATCCCGACCACTCCGGCGAGGCGACGAGCGTGCAGATCGCCGGCGGAGCGATGAGCGGCTTCGTGGACAGCTTCGCCGCGAAGCTCGCGCAGCGCGGCGCAGCCGACCGCGATCCCGGCCTCGTCATGGGCTATTACAACGCCGCGGACCTGCCCGTCTACGACCACCTGGCCGCCGAGTTCTGCGTCTGTGACCGCTGGTTCTGCTCCGTTCCGGGGGCAACGTGGCCGAACCGGCTCTACGCGATCGCGGGCCGCGCCGACGGCACCCGCGACGACAAGCCGTCAGGGCAGTCGCCGCTGTACGACCTTCCCTCCTTCGTCCGTCACCTCGACGCCCACGACGTTTCCTGGCGTTGGTACTCCTACGACCCCGGCACGCTCCGCTGTGTCGACAAGCACTACTGGCTCTCACATTGGGACCGTTTCGCCTACGTCGACAAGACGAAGCTGTCGTGGAAGACCGAGCTGAAAGAGCTGCCGTTCATCGACGAGGCGAGCTCGAGCTTCCTCGAGGACGCAGCGACGGGCAAGCTGCCCGCGGTCTCCTGGATCGACCCGAACTTCAAGGACTCGACCCTCTACGGCGGCGACTCGAACGACGACCACCCGCCGTCCGACGTGCGCGACGGGCAACTGCTCGTGCTGTCCGTCTACCACGCGATCGCATCGAGCCCGCTGTGGGAGAAGACGCTGCTCGTCATCGCCTACGACGAGCACGGCGGCTTCCACGACCACGTGCCACCGCCTCCGGCCGAGGACGACGACCCGGCGCAGTTCGGCCTCTACGGCATCCGCGTTCCAGCGATCGTCGTCTCACCCTGGGTGGGCCGCGGGGCCGTGTCCCACACCGTCTTCGACCACACCTCGATCATCAAGACGATCTTGCTGCGCTTCTGCGGCGAAGCGGACGTCGAGGACCGCGGCGGCTCGCACCTCCCCGGCTTCCTCGCGTGGCTCGACGCCGGCCATCCGCATTACATGGGGAAGCGCACCACCACGGCCAACCATCTCGGCGAGCTGCTGACGGAGACGACACCGCGGCCGGCCCCGAGCCGGGACGCGCTGGTGGAGGACGCCGCGACGCGGAAGGCCAAGCAGGTGAAAGCGGCGCTCACGAGCACACCGACCGGCGGCGCATACCCCCTGACCGACCTTCAGGTGGGAATCGCGCTCGCGGCCCGCGAGCTCCGCGGCAAGGGCCTTCCCCCGGCTCAACCCTGAGATGGCGACAACCGCGCACTCGGACGGGTTCACCTTCTCGGCCTACTGGGGCGACGGCGCGCTTCTGCTCGCCTTCGACCTGGACGAGGCACGGCAGGCCGACCTCGCCGGCTTCGCAGTCGAGTACACCGACCCGGACGGCCACACGTTCCCGGTGCTGAACCGGCTCAACTTCGCCCAGGCGATCACCAGCACGACGACCCCCGAGCAGCGTCAGTTCACGCCGACGAGCGAGGCGCCGCTGCAGAAGTTCCACTGGGTGCACTTCCCGCCGGATGTGAAGCCGGGCACGTTCACGTACAAGGCCACCGCGATGCTGTTCCAGCCGGGCACGGAGACCGCGATCGTGCCGGGCCCGTCCGCAGAGGTCGAGGTCGACCTGATGCACCCGGGGCCGACGCCGTTCCTGCTCGGCTTCACGCGCGGCTACATCTCCTCCCAGGCGTACGCGACGGAGTTCCAAAACGCTCCGATCGAGCCGTCGCCGCCACCCTTCGACTTCGACACGACGGACTACCAGAAGCAGTACCACTGGCTCGGCTTCCACGCCCGGAGGCTCGTGTTCGACTTCCTCGCGGAGACGCTCGCCGACGCGACACTTTCACTCGACGTCTTCGCCTACGACCTCGACGAGCCCGACGTGATCAAGCAGCTCGGGCAGCTCGGATCGCGGCTGCGCCTCTACCTCGACGACTCCGACACGCATGCAGGCGCAACCGCCCTCGAGCCGAAAGCTCACGCCTGGCTCACCGACCAGGGGGCGCAGGTCAAGGTCGGGCACTTCCAGCGCTTCTCGCACGACAAGATCCTGATCCAGAAGCGCGGCGACACCGCTCTGAAGGTGCTGAGCGGCTCGGCGAACTTCAGCGTCCGCGGGCTCTACGTCCAGTCGAACAACATCTTCGTCTTCGACGACCCCGCGACCGCAGCCCTCTACGAGCAGGCGTTCCAGCAGTCCTGGGACGATCCGCACGGCTTCGCCTCAAGCCCGCTCGCAGCCGGCTGGCACGACGCCGGCGGCCACGACGGCCTCCCGAGCTACTCGGTCTGCCTGAGCCCGCATCACGACCCCGACGTGTCGCTGAAGCGGGTGGCCGACGCGGTGACGAACGCCAAGAGCTCGGTGCTGTTCGCGATCATGGAGATCGGCTCCGGCAGCGGACAGCTGCTCGACGCGATCAAGGCGCTGCCCTCGCGGCCGGAGTTGTACGCCTTCGGCACGACCCAGCGGCTCGACGGCTCACTGCAGGTGGAGAAGTCGGGGGACCCGGCGGACGGGACCTTCATCCCCTTCTCGTACCTCTCGAAGAATGTACCGGCGCCGTTCAAGGAGGAGTGGAGCGGCGGGGCGGGACAGGTCATTCATCACAAGTTCGTCGTCATCGACTTCAACGGCGAGACTCCGCTCGCCTTCGGCGGCTCCTCGAACCTCGCCAGGGGAGGCGAGAAGCAAAACGGCGACAACCTCGTCTGCTTCGCCGACCGCGACATCGCGACCAGGTACGCGATCGAGGCGATCAAGCTCGTCGACCACTACCGCTTCCGCGCCGTGATGGAGACCGCCACCGACGCCAAGCCGCTCCAGCTCGCCGGTCGCAGCGCCAACTGGGCGGCGCCCTACTACCAGGCCGGCAGCCCGAAAAGCCGGGAGCGCACCGCGCTGACGACCGGTTCGTAGCACCCGCTCACGCCGTCCCGACCACCTCGTCGAGGAAGGCTGCGACCCGCTCGAGCACGTCGATTCGGTTGGCGACCTTCTCGATCGAGTGGCCTTCGTCCTCGTAGACCACGAGCTCGCAGCGGATGCCCCGCTCGGTCAGGGCGGCGTGGATGTGCTCCGACTCGGTCACCGGCACCCGCGGGTCGTTGCGGCCGTGCTCGAGGAACAGCGGCGCGCGGATCTCGTCGATCCGGCTGACCGGGGAGATCCGCTCCAGCAGCTCCCGGTCGGTGGTGAGCGACCCGTACTCCCGCTCGCGCGCGGCGCGCCGGTATTCCGACGTGTTCTGGAGGAACGTGACGAGGTTCGAGAGGCCGACGAACGAGATGCCCGCCGCCCACAGCTCCGGGTGGAACGCGAGCGCCGCCAGCACCATGTAGCCGCCGTACGAGCCTCCGAAGACGACCGCCCGCGAGCCGTCGATCTCGGGCCGTTCGGACAGCCAGGCGTGCAGCTCCGCCAGGTCGCGCACCGAGTCGAGTCGCAGCTCGACGTCGTCGAGGTGCTCGTACCGCTTCCCGTACCCGGTCGACCCGCGCACGTTCGGCGCCGCGACCGCGTAGCCGCGCGAGAGGAGGTACTGCGTGATCGGCCCGGCGCTCTGGGAGAAGAACGGCCGCCACTGCGACTCCGGCCCGCCGTGCACCGTCAGGACGACGGGAAACGGCCCCTCGCCTTCGGGCGTGAAGAGGAAGAACGGGACTTCCTGGTTGTCGAAGCTCGCGAAGCGGTGCAGCTCGGGGTCGGCGCCCTCGATCGGGCCGTCGCCGGTGAGACGGCGCAACTCGCCCGAGTCGAGCTCGTGGACGAACGCCTGGAACGGCTCGCGGGGGCTCGCGAAGCCGAACGCCAGCCGCGAGCCTTCGCGGGAGAACACGGGCCGCGCGACGACGCCGCGCGATGGCAGCGGCACCTCCCCGCGCAGCTCGAGCGTGTCGGGGTCGCGCAGCTCCAGCCGCGACCACCCGTCCTCGTTCGCGATCACCAGCAGCGAGCTGCCGGCGTCGTCGATCGCGCACTCCAGGTCCCAGCCGTGGTCGAGCACGACGCGCCACTCCCCGGTCGCCAGGTCGTAGCGGGACAGCACGCGCACGTCCGAGGAGACATTCGTGGCGGCAATCAGGCCGGACGAGTCGGCGAGCCAGCACGGCGTCCCGAACTCGGCGGCGCCCTCGTGCGCGGTCACGTTCCTCACGTCGCCCGTCTCGACCTCGAGCAGGAACAGGTCGGAGTCGCCGGCGAGCTCACCGAGCCGCTCGGCCACGATCCACCGGCCGTCCGGCGAGAACCCATGGACGGCGAGGTAGCCGCGGAGGTCGAAGACGCGCTCCTCCCCGCTCCCGAGCATCCGCGCGACGACTTCGAAGTCGCGCCCGTTTCCGCGGTTCGTCGCGTAGGCGAGCATCGTTCCGTCCCGCGAGACGACCGGCGTCCAGTGGTTGAAGCGCGGGTCGACCACGAGCGGCTCGGGCTCGCCGCCCCGCGCGAGCAGATACAGCTGCGTCCGCTCGTTGCCGCCCGAGTCGACCGAGAGCAACACCCGGCCGTCCGGCAGCAGGGTCCCGTCGACCGGCTCTGGAAGGTCGGTCAGCTGCTCCGGCTCGCCGCCCTCGGTCGGGACGAGGTAGAGCTGGCGGACGCCCGGCCGGTCCGAGGCGATCAACAGCGCCGAGCCGTCCCGAGTGAACGCGAGCGGCCACGCCTGTTTGAGCTCGAGGAACG
>DASXJG010000099.1:0-4662 GCA_036497525.1 Gaiellaceae bacterium | reverse complement strand
ACGGCGGGCGCGAAGTACTCGACGTCGTTCGCCCGCATCACGAAGTCGCCCACCTCGCCGCGCCGTTGCAGGAGCCCGAGCGAGCGGAGGTACTCGACGCGCGCGAGGTCGAAGTAGGGGTTGTAGCGGCCGTAGTAGACGATCCCCTGCGCATCGGTGTCCGAGAATCCCACGCGCGTCCGCGCACTGAACTTGAACGGCGGATTCACGAGCGGATCACCCGGAGAACCTCGTCGCGCTTCTGCTCCATCAGCTCCTCCGACGTCGCCTCGAGATTGAGGCGCAGCAGCGGCTCGGTGTTGGAGGGGCGCACGTTGAAGTGCCAGTCGTCGTAGTCGACCGAGATCCCGTCGAGGTGCGACACGCGCCCGTCGGCGAACCGCTCCTTCAGCTCCTGCAGCTTCAGCGCGACGTCCGGAACGGGTGTGTTGATCTCGCCGGTGATGAAGTAGCGCGAGCGGAGCGGCGCGAGGATCTCCGACAGTCGCCGGCCCGTCTTGGAGATCAGCTCGAGCATGAGCAGGAACGGGACGACGCCCGAGTCGGCCTGGCTGAAGTCGCGGAAGTAGTAGTGGCCCGAGACCTCGCCGGCAAAGGCGGCGTCCTCCTTGCGCATCCGCGCCTTGATGAACGCATGGCCGACGCGGTTCACGAGCGGAATGCCACCGTCCAACTGGATCGTGTCCGGCACCGCGCGGCTCGCGCGCACGTCGTAGATGATCTTCGCGCCGGGCTCCTTGGCGAGCAGGCTTCCCGCGAAGAGAGTAGTCACGAAGTCGCCCGGCACAAACTCTCCCGTGTCGTCGACGAAGAAGCAGCGGTCCGCGTCGCCGTCGAAGGCAACCCCGAGGTCGGCGCCCTCCTCCAGGGTCTTGCGGACGATGAACTCGCGGTTCTCGGGCAGGAGCGGGTTCGGCTCGTGGTTCGGGAACGAGCCGTCCGGCTCGAAGTAGCACCGAATCGCGTCGATGGGCAGCCGCTCGAGCACCGGCGGCAGCATCGTTCCGGCCATCCCGTTCGCTGCGTCGATCACGACCTTCAGCGGCTTGATCGCCGGGACCTCCACGAACGACAGCACGCGATCGACGTACGCCGGCCAGATGTCGTACTCGGCCACGGCCCCTTCCGGACGCGTCTGGAACCTGGTTCCGGCCGTGTCCGGTTCGCCCACGGCCCGGTCGCGGACGTCGAGGAGGCCGGACTCGCCGCCGACCGGAAGGGCGCCGCGGCGGACGAGCTTCATCCCGGTGTACTGCTTCGGGTTGTGCGACGCCGTGACCATTGCACCGCCCTCGAGCCCAAGCGACCCGACCGCGAAGTAGACCATCTCGGTGCCGACGAGCCCGAGGTCGAGGATGTCGGCTCCGGCCGAAGCCGCGCCGCGCATCAACGCTTCCTGCATTGCCGGCGACGAGAGGCGCATGTCGCGGCCGACGGCCATCCGGCGCGGCTCGAATTGCTCGACGTAAGCGCGGCCGATCGCCTCCGCACCGGCCTCGTCGAGCTCGTCGGGATAGATGCCGCGGACGTCGTACGCCTTGAAGACCTTTGGATCGAGCACTGGCGCGATGCTATGCGACCGCTACCGAGAGGAGAGAGTGATGGGAATGCTCGACCATGTCGGCATCGGCGTCGCCGACTACCAGCGCAGCAAGGAGTTCTACGAGCAGGCGCTCGCGCCGCTCGGCTACGGCCTCCTGATGGAGTTCTCGGGAGCAGCGGCCGGATTCGGCAAGGATGACGGAGGCAGGCCGTCGTTCTTCCTCGAGGCGCACGGGGAGCCCGCGCGGGGACGGCTGCACATCGCGTTCGCTGCTGAGAGCCGCGAGCTCGTCGACGCCTTCCATGCGGCCGCACTCGCGGCGGGTGGAACGGACAACGGCGCGCCCGGTATTCGGTGGTACCACGACGACTATTACGGCGGCTACGTCCTTGATCCCGATGGCATCAACGTCGAAGCCGTCTGCCACGAGCCCGCCTAGGGAGCGGCGAGCAGGACGTCGCCGATCGCGCGCGTCGATGCGGCGTCGGGCGCCTCGCTGATCACCGTCGCCGGCCGCTCGAACCGCGCCAGAGCCTCGCGGAGCGGCTCGGCGCGCAGCGTCCCTTCGCCGTAGGGAAGGTGCTTCGTCTCGTTGCGGTTCGCGTACTGGATGTCGCTGAAGTGGATGTGGAACGGCGCGCCGGGCTCGAGCACGGCGTCCGCGGCGGCGAGGGCGTCCGCAAATGCAGCGGCCTCGAGGAAGGCGCCGTCGCTCGTCGCGTGCATGTGGGCGAAGTCGAGCACCGGCCGGACGAAGTCGACCTGCGCGGCGATCGCGAGGACGTCGTCGACCGTGCCGAGGTCGCGCACGCGGCCCATCACCTCGACGCCGAACGGTACGAGCCGCCCTTTCGCGTCCAGCCGGTCGCGGAGATCGCCGAGCTGGTCGACGACGTCGGCGATCGCCTGCTCCCGTTCACGGCCGAGGAGGAAGCCCGGGTGGAAGACGATGAGCCGCGCGCCGCAGGCCTTGGCGAGGCCCGCGGTGTGGTCGAGCATCCCGAGCGCCATCTTGAACTTCTTGCCACGGTCGGCGTGGCCCATGAAAGCCGCGAGCGGCGCGTGCACCGAGAGCGCGACGTCCGCGGCGTTCGCTGCGGCCGCGAACAGCGGAGCCGTCTCGTAATCGAGCCAGAAACCGTCGACGAATCCGATCTCGCAAGCGCGGTAGCCCTCCGCCGCAAGCGCCGCGAACGCCTCCTCGAACGTCGGCGCCTCCGGCAGCCCGCCCGGGCCGTAGCGGATCTCTCCCATTGCGGGAGCCTATGCCGTCCGATCCTTTTCCTAATTTTTCGTCATGCCCAAGCGCCCGTCCAGAATCGACCTGCTCGAGCTCGATATCGATCTCCGCCTCGCCGACCTTTGGCGCGAGACGCTCGACGTGACCGAGTGGAACCTCGAGGTCGTCGCCGCCTTTCTCCGGGCCGCGTACGGGAAGGGCTACTGCGACGCGCTCACCGAGGACGCCCCCGGCTCGCTCTGTCACGAGCACGGGTACCGCATCCCGGCCCGCAAGCCGACCAAGTCGCCGCAGAGCTAGCTCGAACTGCGGGCTAGCGTCTACTGCCGCTCCGCGCGGGTTTGAGGGCTACGATGCAGCCCGTGGGATCCAGTCCTGCGCGCCTCGTGATCGCTCTCTCGGTGGCGGCGGCGCTCGCCATTTTCGTCGTCTACACGGCCCTTGCCGGAAACGGCATCGCCGACGTCACGCCGAGCACGCTCGCCGGACACACCGGTTCCGTCGCGCTCGTCGGCAAGGTCGTCGGGACGCCTCAGGGCAACGCCCACACGAACGGCGGCCTGCGCTTCCGGATCAAGGACATCGGCAAGGCGACGGCTGCCCGCGTCCCGGTCGTGTACCGCGGCAGCGTCCCCGACCTGTTCAAGACGGGCGGCGACATCACCGTCCAGGGGAGGCTGCGCAACGGTGTCTTCGTCGCGAAGCGCGGCTCGCTCGTGACGAAGTGTCCGGATCACTACGCGCCGGCGAAGTCCAAGTCCTCGAACACCTAACCCATGGCCCCGCTCGGGCGCGCGGCGCTTCTCCTCGCCTTCGGCCTCGTCGCCTACGCGCTGGTCGCCGGCTCGTACGCCGCGTGGAAGCGGCGGCGGCGGCTCGCGCTGTCGGCGCAGAACGCGTTGCTCGCGGCCTTCCCGGTGACGCTTGTCGCGGCGATCGTCCTGCTCGTCGCGCTCGGCCGCCGGGACATGAGCTTCGTCTACGTTTGGCAGCACACGAGCCACAAGTTGCCGCTCGGCTATGCGCTCTCCGCGTTCTGGGGCGGCCAGGAGGGCTCGCTGCTGCTCTGGCTGCTCGTGCTCACGGGCTATGCGGGGCTCGCCGTCTGGCTCAATCGCCGCTCGCGCGAGCTGATCGCGTGGACGGTGCCCGTCTTCGGCCTCATCGCCGTCTTCTTCGCCTTCATGCTCTGTTTCGTCTCGAGCCCGTTCAACGTCCAGCCCCCGCGGCCGGACGGCAACGGCATGGTGCCGAGCCTGCAGAACCCGTACATGCTCGCCCACCCGCCACTGCTCTACCTCGGCTACGTCGGGCTCTCCGTGCCGTTCGCGTTCGCGATGGGCGCGCTCCTCTCCGGCCGCACCGACGAGCGGTGGATCGTGGCGACGCGCCGCTGGACGCTCGCGGCCTGGACGTTCCTCGGCGTCGGCCAGCTGATCGGCGCCCACTGGGCATACGTCGAGATCGGCTGGGGCGGCTACTACGCCTGGGATCCGGTCGAGAACGCCGCGCTCATGCCGTGGCTCGCGGCCACGGCGTTCCTCCACTCGGTGATGATCCAGGAAAAGCGCGGGATGCTGAAGGTCTGGAACATGATCCTCGTCGCGCTCGCTTTCAACCTGTCGCTCTTCGGCACGTTCCTCACGCGCTCGGGCGTGATCGACTCGATCCACTCGTTCTCGAAGAGCTCGATCGGCGGCTGGTTCCTCGCCTTCCTCGGCCTGATGGTGTTCGGATCGATCGCACTCATCCGCTGGCGCCTGCCGCTGTTGCGCACGAAGACGAAGCTCGAGTCGCTCGTCTCGCGTGAGGCGACGTTCCTCTACAACAACCTGCTGCTCGTCGCCCTCTGCCTCACGATCCTCTGGGGTGTGCTCTA
>DASXJG010000098.1:0-28159 GCA_036497525.1 Gaiellaceae bacterium | reverse complement strand
GGTCTCTTGATCGGCGGCCTGATGCCGTTCCTGTTCGCGTCGCTCGCGATGCAGGCCGTCGGACGAGTCGGCGGCGAGGTGGTGGAGGAGGTGCGCCGCCAGTTCCGCGAGCACCCGGGGATCATGGAGGGCACCGAGCGGCCGGAGTACGGCCCGGCGATCGACATCGTCACGGGGTCGGCGATCCGCGCGATGATCCTGCCGGCGTTCGTGCCGATCCTCTTTCCGATCGTCGTCGGCCTCATCAGCGCGAAGATGCTCGGCGGGCTCCTGATCGGGACGATCGTGACAGGGCTCTTCCTCGCGATCGCGATGACGGCGGGCGGCGGTGCCTGGGACAACGCGAAGAAGCTGATCGAGGACGGCGCCTATGGCGGCAAGGGCTCGGAGGCCCACGCGGCCGCGGTCACGGGCGACACGGTGGGCGATCCGTACAAGGACACGGCGGGCCCGGCGATCAACCCGATGATCAAGATCGCCAACATCGTCGCGATCCTGATCATCCCGATCGTCATCTCGATCCATGGGTAGCGACGCGGTGGCCGAGGCTCGGCTCGAGGATCTCGGCTCGGGGCTGACGCCCGTCACCGAGGGCTGGTTCGTCGTGAACGTGAGCGCCGCCGAGTGGTGGTTCGCCGACAGCCGGGGCGGGATGTGCGGCTTCGAGAACGAGTACGGCCAGTCGCCGGTCGAGTTCGAGCAGCTCGGAATCAGGGTCACCGTCCTGGAGCCTGGCCAGACCAGCCTCTACCACGCCGAGCAGAACCAGGAGGCGTTCCTCGTCCTGTCAGGGGAGTGCCGGCTGATCGTCGAGGGCGAAGAGCGACGCCTCCGCCAGTGGGACTTCTTCCACGCTCCGGCCTGGACCGAGCACGGCTTTGTCGGCGCGGGCGACTCTCCCTGCGTGATCCTGATGGTCGGGGCGCGCTCCGGCCCGGGAGTGCGCTACCCGGTGTCGGAGGCCGCGGCCCGCCACGGCGCGTGCGTCAACGAGGAGACCTCCGACTGGAGGCAGGCCTACGCGAACGCCGAGATGTTCCGGCGAGAGCGCCCGCCGACTTGGTCTCGTCTGCCCTGGGGATAGCTCATCTGCGTGTGACCCTTGTCCGCGCCTTTGAGTACAGCTTCCGAGCGCGCGGGCTCTGAGCCAGCTCGGCCGCCGCGAACGTGGCAGCGAGAAGAAGCTTCCGTGTCCTTCTGCTCTTGGCCAGGATGAGAAGTGCTTTGAGGATGAAGGGCATGACGAGGCGTCAGCGGGTCGGCTCGCCGGCCCAGTAGTCGACGCCGCTCGAGCGGGGCACGATGACGTCGTCGTCGCTGTTCCCCGTCCAGATCGCGACCTTGTCGCTGTCGGGATACACGGTTGCGGCCGGATGCTTGACCGTCGAGTACATCAGGACCCGCACCGCCTGGTCGGTGTCGTTGCGGACCTCGTGTGCGCCCGCGGGCCCGGTCTGGAAGCAGACCACGTCCCACGAAGCCAGCCGGTCTTCTCCCTCCGGATGGCGGAGGGTCGGCTCGCCCGCCAGCACGATCAGCCACTCCTCCTCGGCGTATTCGTAGTGGTAGGGACAGATCGCCTGCCCGGGCGGAAGCTCGTACACGGTCGTGCCGAGCTCTTCCGCTCCGAGCTGCGAGCCGAAG
Organism: Gaiellaceae bacterium; assembly: GCA_036497525.1. Classification (GTDB taxonomy): domain Bacteria; phylum Actinomycetota; class Thermoleophilia; order Gaiellales; family Gaiellaceae; genus Palsa-739. The sequence goes on along the minus strand of DASXJG010000098.1, from coordinate 26,515 downwards.
CGGAAGCTCCCGCTCCGGAATCCCGCCGGATCGGCCTCGTCGTACTTGAACGACGGCTCTGCGATGCTCACCCGTTTCACCGGCCGAAACCCTAGTCCGCGAGTACCGTTGCCTGCGTGAGAACGCGGGCCGAGCTCGCCGTCGGGGTGCTTGCGAGCGCCGGCGCCGTCGTGCTCGTGAGCGCTGTCGTCGCCCTGCTGAAGCCACACGTCCCCGTGCTCAGCCTCGGAGCGCTGTACGTGCTCGCAGTGCTGCCTGTGGCGATCCTCTGGGGTACGGCGCTCGCGGCGGTCGTCTCCGTTGCCAGCATGCTCGCCTTCAACTGGTTCTTCCTGCCGCCGTACCACTCGTTCCATCTGCGCGAGAGCCAGAACTGGCTTGCGCTTGGCATCTATCTCGTGATCGCGTTCACCGTCAGCGCGCTCGCCGCGCGGGCACGCGCGCGCCGGGAGGACGCCGAGCAGCGCCGGGCGGAGGCGCACGCGCTCGCCGAGGCTGCGCTCGACCTTCTGCGCGGCCGAACGCTCGACGAGGAGCTGGGGCGGCTCGCCGCTCTCACCGCGGAAGTTCTCGGCGTCGGCGGCGCGCGGCTCGAGCTCGGCAAGCAGCCGCCGCGCGGGGAGGAGCGCGCGCTGCCGGTCGAGGCGAGCCTCCGCTGCGTCGCGACGCTGTTCGTCGACGAGGAGGCGGTCGTCGACGAAGCCGTCCAGCGGCGGTTCCTGCCCTCGCTTGCTGCGCTGCTCGCGGTGGCGGTCGAGCGCAGCAGGCTCGAGGCCGAGGCGCTCGAGGCCGAAGCGCTTCGCCGGAGCGACGCGCTCAAGACGGCGCTCCTGCGTGCCGTCTCGCACGACCTGCGGTCGCCGCTGACCGCGATCCTCGCCTCGGCCGACGCGCTCGCGAGCCCGGGGTTGACGCTCGATCCGGAGGAGCGGCTTGCGCTCGCAGAGACGATTCGTGCCGAGACGATTCGGCTCGACCGGGTGGTCGAACAGCTACTCGACCTCTCGCGGCTCGAGGCCGGCGCGGCCGAGCCGCATCGTGAGCTGTGGAGCGTCGACGAGCTCGTGGGCCAGGCCCTGAGCGGGCTCGGCGCGGACGCGACCCGGGTCCGCGTCGAGATCGGGCCCGAGGCGCCGCCGGTCGAGGTCGACGCCGCCCAGGTCGAGCGTGTCCTCGCCAACCTCCTCGACAACGCGCTCCACTGCTCGCCGGCAGGCTCCGGCGTCCTCGTTCGTGCCGAGCCGGGCGCGACTGAGCTCCGCCTCCATGTCATCGACCGCGGGCGCGGACTGCCGCCGGAGGAGCGCGAGGCGCTGTTCCAGCCGTTCCGTCGCGGCACCGACGGCCGGCGCGGCTCCGGACTGGGCCTCTCGATCGCGCGTGGCTTCGCGGAGGCGAACGGCGGTCGGCTGTGGGCGCAGGACGATCCGGCGGGTGGGCATCTCGTCCTGGCACTGCCGCTCGCCCAGGTTCCGGCGGCGGTCCGCGCGTGACGCGTGTTCTCGTCGTGGACGACGAGCCGCAGATCCTCCGGGCGCTGCGGACGAGCCTGCGCGGTGCCGGCTACGACGTCGAGACGGCCGAATCCGCCGAGCAGGCTCTCGCGGCGCTGGCGGCGAACCCGCCGGACGCCGTCGTGCTCGACCTCGTCCTGCCGGACGGCAGCGGCACCGAGGTGACGCGCGAGCTGCGCACCTGGAGCAGCGCGCCCGTGATCGTCCTCTCCGTGGTCGGCGACGAGACGGAGAAGATCGCCGCGCTCGACGCCGGCGCCGACGACTACGTGACGAAGCCGTTCGGGATCGACGAGTTGCTCGCGCGTCTGCGTGCGGCGCTGAGACGGGTGGACGCGCCTACCGAGCCGGTGGTCGAGATCGGCGGGCTCCGCATCGATCTCGAGAAGCGGGCCGTCTTCGTCCGGGGCGAGCCCGTCCAGCTCACGCCGCACGAGTTTGCGCTCCTGCGCGTCCTGGCCCGGAGCCCGGGCAAGCTGCTCACCCACGCGGCCCTCCTGCGCGAGGTGTGGGGGAGGGGCTACGGAGACGAGTCTCACTACCTGCACGTCTACGTGTCGCAGCTGCGCCGCAAGCTCGAGGACGACCCGGCACGGCCGCGCTACATCCTCACCGAGCCGGGAGCCGGCTACCGGCTCGCCGAGCGGCCTTGAGCGTTTCCTGAGACGCCGGCCGAATCCCTGAGCCTCGATTGAGTCGGGCGGGCCTACCGTCGAGGTATGGCTACCCATGCGTCCTCCTTCGGCACGCTCGACTTGCCCCGGCCCGGCCGGTCGGCGCTGCCGCTGCTCGCGCTCGCGGTCATCGCGCTCGCGCTCGAGGCCGCGCCGCGACTGCAGCTCGCCGGCGTAGCGGCGGCCGCGTGCTTCGCGCTCGCGGCTGTCGTCAAGGCCGAGCGCGCAAGAGCGGAGCTGCGCGCGGTCCGTCGCGTCGCCGACCGCCTGATCCTCGTCGACTCGTTCGGTGCCGAGGGATCCGACGTCCTGCAGTGGCGAGCGCACGAGCTCGTCGCGCCTGCCTCGCGGCAGGAGCTTGCACGCGAGCTGAAAGCGACGCTGCGCACGATCGACACCGCCCGGCTGCCGTCTGCCTCCCCCTTGCGGCGCGGCGTCGCGCGTCGGCACCGGCAGCTGCTCCTGCGGCTCGAGGAGCGGATGCTCGACCGGCGCCCCGTGACGGCCCGCGGCGTGATTCTTCTCCGACGCCTGCTGCGGGAGCCCGGCAGCCCTCTCTACGACGAGCACGGCGCCGATCTGAGCTGCGCGATCGCCCGCGTGCTCGTGGAGCTCGAGCCGTGAGCACGTTGACGCGGCCCGAGGACGGGTCGCTCGAGCCGAGGCGCCTGCGACGCGTGCTCGTCGGCCGGCCGATGCACACCGGCCAGATGCACGAGACGCTGCTGCCGAAGTGGCTGGCGCTGCCGATCTTCGCGTCCGACCCGCTCTCGTCGAACGCATACGCAACGGAGGAGGCTCTCGTCGTGATCGTCGGGGCGGCGGGGCTCGCGCAGGCTCATCTCGTTTTCCCGCTCGCGATCGCGATCGCGGCCCTGCTCGGGATCGTGATCCTCTCGTACCGGCAGACGGTGCGCGTGTACGAGACGAGCGGAGGCGCGTACATCGTCGCGCGCGAGAACCTCGGCACCGCTCCCAGCCTCGTCGCCGGCGCGGCTTTGCTGACGGACTACGTGCTGACCGTCGCCGTCTCGATCTCGGCGGGAATCTTCGCCATCACCTCGTTCGCACCGGCGCTCGGCTCGCATCGTGTAGCGCTGTCGCTCGGCTGCCTTGCCGTGATCGTGCTCGCGAACCTCCGCGGCGTACGCGAGTCGGGGCTTCTGTTCGCCCTGCCGACCTACGCCTTCATCGTCGCGATCCTCGCGGTCGACGCCGTCGGCCTTGTCGAGCTCGCGTCCGGGAACCTGCACCGGGCGGTGGTGCCGAACCCACTCGCCGCAGGCACCGGCGCCGTCACGACCTTCATCCTCCTGCGCGCCTTCTCGTCGGGCTCGACCGCGCTCACCGGCGTGGAGGCGATCGCGAACGGTGTCAACGCCTTCCGCCACCCGCAGGGGAAGAACGCTGCCAAGACGCTGGGAATCCTCGGGCTGATGACGATCACGATGTTTCTCGGCCTGTCGTACCTCGCCGTACAGGTGCACGCGGCGCCGAGCGCCACCGCGTCTGTCGTCTCCCAGATCGCCCGGTCGGTCTTCCAGCCGGGGTCGTTCGGCGGCTTCATGTACTACGTCGTCCAGGCGACGACGCTGCTGATCCTGATCCTCGCGGCGAACACGTCGTTCCAGGGCTTCCCGCGGCTTTCGGCGCTGCTCGCGCGCGACCGCTTCGCCCCGAGGCAGTTCTCGAACCTCGGCGACCGGCTCGTCTTCTCCAACGGGATGCTCGTCCTGGCTGCGGCCGCTGCCGCTCTGCTCGTGATCTACAAGGCGAACACCAACAGCCTCATCCACCTCTACGTGATCGGCGTCTTCACCGCGTTCACCATCTCGCAGGTCGGGATGGTGCGCTACTGGTTCCGCACGCGGACGCCGGGCTGGCGTGGGCGGGCGCTCGTCAACGGCGTCGGTGCTTCGGCGACCGGCCTCGTCACGGTGATCGTGGTCCTGACGAAGTTCGCCGAGGGTGCCTGGCTCGTCACGGTCGCGATCCCGGTGCTCGTCTTCATGATGCTCGGCGTGCGGCGGCATTACCGCCGGGTCGGCCGCCGGCTGAGCGCGGGCGCTGCGGCGGTCGCCTCGGCTCCCGGTGCCCGCAACCGCACCTTGCTCGTCGTGGAGGACCTCGACCCGGCGGCCGAGCGGGCGCTCGCCTTCGCGCGGACGATCGCGCCGGAGGGGCTGCGCGCGATTCACGTACCGCGCCACGGCACCGATCCGGGGATCGGTCCCCGCTGGTTCCATCTCGCGGGCGGCGAGCCGCGCCTGGAGACGCTCGACCCGCAGGGGGGAGCGGTCGACGCGGTGCTCGAGCAGGTCTGGAGGCTGCCGCGCGGCGAGTCCGACTTCGTCACGGTCGTCGTCCCGGAGCAGTTCCGGCGGCGCGCGCTCACCGAGGAAGCCCGGCACCCGTTCGAGTTCACGCTCAAGCTGCGGCTCCTGACCGAGCCCGGGGTCGTCACTGTGGACGTCCCGACGGTCGACGAGAGCCCCGACGGCCGGCCGCTCGCCGTGCGCATCTTCGTCTCCGGCGCCAACGCGGCCTCGATGCGCGCCTTGAACTGGGCCGAGGCCGTCGGCCTCCCGGACACGCGCGCCGTCAACTTCGCCTTCGACGAGACCGAGGCGGCCGAGATTCGCCGCAAGTGGAAGGCCCAGAATCCACGGGTGCCGCTGGAGGTGCTGGCGGCGCCGTATCGCGACATCGGCGATCCCCTGCTCGCCTACCTCCGCGAGCTGACGGACAGCGGCCAGGACGTCCTCGTCGTGCTCCCCGAGATCGTCGTCCGCGGCTGGAGGCGGCTCCTCCACAACCAGCGCGCTCTCTACGTGAAGCGCCTGCTGCTCGTCGAGCCCAACGTGATTCTCGCCTCGGTCCCGTACCAGCTGCTCCGATGACGTCGAGGCGTCCGGACATACGGGCACTGCGGCGCCGGTTGCGCAGGCTCGCGCGGCGGGCCGAGGCGGTCGCCTACCGCAGCATCGTCGTTCCGCTGCTCGAGCGGGAGGAGACGGAGCACGCGCTCGACCTCGCCTGCCGGCTCGCGTCCGACCGCGGCGCGCGGGTCGTGCTCGTCGCGCCGCTCGTCGTCGATCGCGAGCTACCGCTGAATGCCCACTTCAACGGCGAGCTCGCGGCGCTGAAGGAGCGGCTCGAGTCCGCCGCCGAGGTGGCGAGCTCGTACGGAGTCGGCGTGCGGCGCGTGATCGCGCGGATGCGTCCGGGGAGCCTCGGCGACAAGGTCGCCCGCGTCGCGGCCGAGCGCAGAGCCGAGCTCGTGGTCGTCGGCGCGCCGGTCGACTCCCGTCGGGGCTTCCATCGCGCCTTCCCACGCGAGGTGCTCCTGCTCCTCCGCGAGGCGCCGTGCCGCGTGATGATCGCCACCGGTCCGGTTGCGGGCGCGACCGTGGCGCGCACTACAGTCCCGCCGTGGCACGACGGCGTCGGCAGGCGCACGAGCTCGAGCGCGTCCTCGGGGCGAACGCTCTCTTCGCCACCGCGTACGGCAACGTCGGCTCGTCGATCTACTACGCGCTCGGCGTAACCGCCTTCTTCGCTCTCGGGCTGACGCCCGTCGTCTTCGTGGTCGCCGGCCTCTTCTTCGCGGCGACGGCCGCGACCTACGCCGAGGGGACGGTGAGCTTCCCCGAAGCCGGCGGCTCCTCGAGCTTCGCGCGGCACGCCTTCAACGAGCTCGTGTCGTTCACGGCGGCCTGGGCGCAGATGCTCAACTACATCATCACGATCGCCATCTCGGCGTTCTTCGTGCCGCACTACCTCTCGATCTTCTGGGAGCCGCTGAAGCAGAACCCCTGGGACATCGTCGGCGGAGCGGTCGTGATCGTGATCCTGGTCGCGCTCAACATCATCGGGATCCAGGAGTCGGCCCGGATCAACATCGGCCTCGCCGCCGTCGACTTCGCCACGCAGATTCTGCTCGTCCTGCTCGGCTTCGCGCTCGTCTTCAGCCCGCACATCCTCGTCTCGAACGTCCATCTCGGCGTAGCCCCGACCTGGGCCAACTTCCTGCTCGCGATCCCGGTCGCGATGATCGCCTACACGGGCATCGAGACCGTCTCCAACCTCTCGGAGGAGGCGCGCGACCCCCTTCGGACCATCCCGCGGTCGATCCTCATGGTCGCGGTCGCCGTCTTCGCGATCTACTTCACGCTGCCGCTGATCGCGCTCTCGGCGATGCCCGTCCATTTGGTCAACGGGCACTACCAGACGGTGCTCGGCCTGCCGCCGCCGCACGGCTTCGCGAACGACCCGGTGCTCGGCGTCGTCTCGAATCTCGGTCTCAGCGGCACGCTCCTGTCGGCCACCAAGATCTACGTAGGCATCCTCGCCGCGACGATCCTCTTCATCGCGACGAACGCCGGCGTGATCGGCGCCTCGCGGATCACCTACGCGATGGCCAGTTACCGGCAGCTGCCGAGCGCCTTCCGCCGGCTGCACCCGAAGTTCAAGACGCCGTGGTTGTCACTGATCGTCTTCGGCGGCTTCATCTCGATCCTCGTCCTGCTGCCGGGCAAGACGAACTTCCTCGGCACGATGTACTCGTTCGGCGCGATGCTCTCGTTCACGATCGCGCACGCGGCGGTGATCCAGCTGCGGCGGATGCGCGCGGGTCAGGACATCCCGTGGAAAGCCCGCCCCAACTTCCGGTGGCGCGGGGTGGACTGGCCGATCTTCGCCGTGGTCGGCCTCCTCGGGACCGGCCTTTCGTGGATCGACGTCGTGATCCAGTATCCGAGCACCCGCTACGCCGGCCTCGGCTGGCTCGCGCTCGGGTTCCTGATCTACATGGTGTACCGGCGCCGGGTGCTGCACGTGCCGCTGACCGAGACGGTGCGTGCGCCCGTCGAGTACGGGCCGGCGGCCGCGCTCGAGTTCCGCAGCATCCTCGTCCCGATCGCGCCGGGCTATCCGTCCGACGAGGCGATGGACTTCGCGTGCCGGCTCGCCGCCGAGCGGCGCGCGTCGATCGTCGCGTTCACGGCGATCGAGGTGCCGCTCGACCTGCCGCTCGACGCGGAGCTGCCGGACGAGGTGCACGAGGCGAACGAGCAGCTCGACGAGGCGCGGGCGATCGGCGAGTCGTACGGCGTACGGGTGATCGGCAGGATCGCGCGCACCCGCAACATCGGCCGCGCGATCGTGGACGAGGCGATCCGGCGCCAGTCGGAGATCATCGTCATGGCGGGGCCGCGGCGCGTGCGGCTGCAGCGTGGACGGCGCCAGATCTTCGGCGACGCGGTCGACTTCGTCCTCCGCCACGCGCCGTGCCGCGTCATGGTCGCGACGCCGCGCGAGCGCGCCGCGTGAGCAGCTGGCACCGCCGCTCGATCGTCGTCTTCGGCGTCATCGCGATCGGTCTGGGGATCGCGCTCCTCGCCGAGACCGTGGCGATCGGCGGAGGCTCGATCGGCTACGTCCTCGGCGTGCTCTTCGTCGGTCTCGGCTGCGGCCGCCTGTACCTCCTGCGTCAGCGTTAGGCTCGCGGCGCTATGGCCCGGAAACTGCCGCGTCTGCAACGCGTGCTCGATGCGCCGGCGCTCGCCTCCGTTGCGTACGGCGAGGTCGCCTCCTCGCTCTACTTCGCGCTCGGGATCGTGGCGCTGCATGCGCTCGGGCTCACGCCTGCGGTGCTGGCGGTCGTCGGCTTGCTCTTCCTCGTCGTGACCCTGTCGTACGCGGAGGGAACGACGGCGATCGGCGAGACGGGCGGTGCCGCGACCTTCACACGCGTCGCGTTCAACGACTTCGCGGGCTTCCTCACCGGCTGGGCGCTCTTCCTCGACTACCTGATCGTGATCGCGCTCTCGGCGCTGTTCCTGCCGCACTACCTCGGGCTGGCGATCGGGATGCACTCGATCGCCGAGCGCCCGGGCGACGTGATCGTCGGCTGCATCGTGATCGTGGGGATCGCCGCGGTGCGCCTGATCTTCCGGACTCGCCTGTACTCGTTCAGCCTCACCGTTCCCCTCGTCGACCTCGTGACGCAGCTGCTGCTCGTCGTCCTCGGCTTTGCCTTCCTCTTCTCGCCGAGCGCTCTGAGCCGCGGCGTGTCGCTCGGGACTCAGCCCTCGTGGCACCAGGTCGCGTTCGCGCTGCCGCTCGCCTTCCTCGCGTACACGGGGCTCGAGACGGTCGCCAACTTCGCGGAGGAGACCCGTCAGCCGGGACGCGACCTGCCGCGTAGCCTCTTCGCGGGGATCGGGCTGGTCGTGGTCGTGACGGTGCTGATCGGGCTGGTCGGCCTTTCTGCATATCCGGCGACGAACGGGACGACGGAGCTCGGCACGACCTGGCTGCGGGCACCGCTGATGGGGATCGTCTTCGCGCTCGGGCCGCACATCGCGTACTGGGTGGAGCACGCGCTGCGCATCTACGTCGGGCTGACCGGCGCGTTCGTCCTGCTCGCGGCGGCGGCGACTTCGAACTCCGGCTTCGGGCGTCTCGCGTATTCGCTCGCGCAGCACGGGCAGCTGCCGCGCGGCTTCGGCCGGCTCAGCCGCCGCAGCCTCCACTCCCCCGAGGCGGTGATCTCAGCCGCCACGATCTCGATCGTCCTCCTCGTCTCTACGGACTTCACGACCAACTCCGTCAGCTTCCTGGCGAGCCTCTTCAGCTTCGGCGTCCTCCTCGCGTTCACGGCCGCGCAGCTCGCGGTGGTGCGACTCCGGTTCACCAAGCCGGGCCTCGAGCGTCCCTTCCGCGTGCCGCTCTCGATCCGTGTCCGCGGCGCGGACGTGCCGCTCCCGTCGGTCGTCGGCGCGCTCGCGACCGCCGCGATCTTCGTCGCCGCGATGGTCACCCACATCGGCGCCCGCTACGGCGGCCCGATCTGGCTCGCCGCCGGCGCGGTCGTCTATCTCCTCGTCCGTCGCAGCCGCGGCACGGGCCTCCTCGAGCACGTCGAGCCCGCGGCCGAGGGCGAGCTGCCTCAGGCCGAGTTCTCGAAGATCCTCGTCCCGGTGAAGCTCGGTGATATCGGGGAGGAGATGGTGGCCACGGCGGTCAAGCTCGCTCAGGAGCGCGGCGCGGAGGTGGTGGCGGTGCACGTGATCCGCGTGCCGCTCGAGCTGCCGCTCGACGCGGAGCTCGTCGAAGAGGAGGAGCGGGCGGCGGCGTCGCTCGCCGACGCCACCGAGCTCGGAGCGGAACTCGGCGTGCGGGTGGAGGGACGTGCAGTCCGCGCGCGCTCGATCGGCGAGGCAATCGTGCAGGCAACGGAGGAGACCGGCGCCGACCTCATCGTGCTCGGCTCGTCGCCCAAATGGCGCAGGCAGTCGCGCTTCTTCTCGCCGACGGTCGACTACGTCCTGCGCAAGGCTCCCGCGGAAGTGCTCGTCGTCGCCTTCCCTCAGGGCGTGCTCGAAGAGGTCTAGCGAGCTACGGTTCGCTTGTAATGGAGGGGCTAGGTCTGAAGGCGCTGGTCGTCGGCTGCGGGCGTGTCGGCTCGGCTGTCGCGCTCCAGCTCCACCAGGAGGGCTGGGACGTGACCGTCGTGGACGAGAACGAGGATGCGCTCACGCGGCTCGGCGAGAGCTGGCCCGGCACGTTCATCGTGGGACACGGCATGGACGCCGACCTCCTCCGCGAGGCCGGCATCGAGGACGCCGACGCCGTCGTCGTCGCCACCGACGGCGACAACACGAACATCATCATCGGCCAGGTCGCGCAGAAGCGCTTCGACGTCCGCTGCGTCGTCGTGCGCGTCCTCGACCCCGCCCGCGCGAAGTTCTACAAGGAGCGGGGCCTCGATACCGTGAATCCCACGAGCGTCGCCATCGATGCGTTGATGAACTCGGCCCGAACGTGCGCGATTCCCACGCAGCGCACCGAGCCGGAGGAGGTCGTGAGCTGATGTACGCCATCGTCGCCGGCGGCGGCAAGATCGGCGCGAACGTCACCCGATCGCTGCTCAGGCTCGGGAACGAGGTGACGCTGATCGAGCAGCGCCGCGACCGCTTCGAGACGCTCGAGGACGAGTTCGAGCACCAGGTGCAGCGCGGCGACGCGACCGAGCTCTTCGTCCTCGAGCGGGCGGGTATCGCGCGCCCGCCCGACGTCGTGCTCGCGCTCACGGGCGACGACGAGGACAACATGATCATCGGCCAGATCGCGCGCGAGAAGTACGGCGTCCCGAAGGTGATCGCGCGCGTGAACGACCCGCGCAACCAGCCGCACTTCGACCTGCTCGGGATCTCTCCGACCATCTGCGCGACGTCGAGCGTGATGGCGCTCGTCGAGCACGAGGTGCCGGAGCACGAGCTCATCCACCTGCTCGAGCTCCGCCGCGAGAACCTCGAGATCGTCGAGGTGCAGCTCGACGGCGACTCGCCCTCGGCGGGAAAGAGCATCGAGGCGCTCTCGCTGCCGGAGGGCTCGCGGCTCATCTCCGTGATGCGCGGCGGCCAGGCGGAGATCGCCGTCGGCTCGACCGTGCTCGAGGCCGGCGACCAGGTGCTCGCGATCCTCGAGCCGGGCAAGGAGGACGAGCTACGTCGCGTTCTACTGCGTCGGTAGCCGCGCTCATCGTCGGCTGTATCGGCGCGGCCTGGCTGGCGGCGTTCGGCTTCGGGCTTCCCGCCGTGTTCGGAGGCCGCGCGATGGCTTCGTTCAGGGTAGTGAAGGTCTCGACGCCGTACTCGTTCGTTCCGGTCGTCGGCGGGTTCTCGTCGCCCACCTACGTGACCTCCGCGCCGGGCGATCCCGACACGCTCTATGTCGTCGAGCAGACCGGCGCAATCCGCATCGTCCGGGACGGCAAGATCGCCGGCACGTTCCTCGACGTGCACAAGCTGATCGTGAGCGGCGGCGAGCAGGGGCTGCTCTCGATGGCGTTCAGCCCGGGCTACGCGTCGAACCACCTCTTCTATATCTCATACACCGACGTCCACGGGAACTCCCGCGTGGCCCGCTACCGGGCCTCGCGCGGCCGCGGGGTGCCTTCGAGCGCGCACATCATCCTCGCCGTCCACCAGCCCTTCTCGAACCACAACGGCGGTCTGCTCCAGTTCGACAAGCGCGGCTACCTCTACTTCGGCTTCGGCGACGGCGGCTCCGGGGGCGATCCGAATCAGAACGCCCAGAACATGCACACGCTGCTCGGCAAGCTGCTGCGCTCGCGGACGAAGACGCCGAATCGTTCCTGGCGGATCGTCGGCCTCGGGCTTCGCAACCCGTGGCGCTACTCGTTCGACCCTGCGAACGACAACCTCTGGATCGGCGACGTGGGCCAGGACCACTGGGAGGAGGTCGACTTCCGGCCGGCGCGCAACATCGACAAGCTCGCGAACTACGGCTGGAGCCGCTACGAGGGCGTGGCCGTCTACGACCCGAGCCACCGTTACGCGACGGTTGGCCAGAAGGCGCGGCCGGTGATCGTCTACTCGCACGACCACGGCTGCTCGGTCACCGGTGGCTATGTCTATCGCGGCTCGGGTGTGCCGGCGGCGCGGGGGCGGTACTTCTACGGCGACTACTGCGCCGGCACCGTCTGGAGCTTCCGGATCGGCTCGCACGGCCGTGCCTCGGCGGCCGTGGTCTCGGGGCAGGTGGAGGGCCTCTCCTCCTTCGGCGTGGACGGCCACGGCGAGCTGTACGCCACCTCCCTCGCCGGCTCGCTCTACCGACTCCGCTAGTCGGCCGCGGGGCCCTGACAGGTCCCAAAGCGCCAAGTCCCGGTGCCAGGCACCGGGCCATGGCCCGAGTGGACAGCTGTCTGATCGAGCCATCTTGCGGCGCGGCCGGTGTTGTCCCACCCTGGTGGTGTGGCTCGTCCCCCGCGTGACCTCGCTCCAGGCTTCCAGCACATCGGCGTTAGTGCAGCTGGGTCGGCCCTTTACTTCATGGACGACCTGGATCGCGCGATCTGGCTCAGGCTGTTCGTGGCAACGGCCTCTCGCCACGGCTGGCGCTCGCTCGCGGTCTGCCTGCTATCGACCCACTGGCACGCGATCCTCGACGTTCCGGATGCGTCGCTCGCCCGAGGAATGCACGACCTCGTCGGCGGCTATACGAAGCGCTTCAACGCTCGGCACGTGAGGACCGGGTACCTCGTCCGCGATCGCTACTGGTCGAGACGGAAGGACACTCCGTCCGCGCTGCTCGAGGCCTTCCGGTACGTAGCGAGGAACCCTGTCGCTGCAGGCCTCGCCGACCGGCCGGAAGACTGGCGCTGGAGTAGCTACGCGACCGTCGTCGGGATCTCCGACACCTTCCGGTTCGTCGACGCGACCGATGTCCTCGGCGAGTTCGGCGCAACGCGCAGAGCTCAAGTGCGCGGCCTCCGCCGCTTCGTCGACGCCGGCTGACCGACATGTCCGAAGCGAACGGCCTGTCCGCTTCCGACACGTCCGCGTGCCTGGCACCGGGACGTGGCTCGCGGAGACAGGTCCGACTGCGCGGGGCTCAGGCCGAGTGGCGGCGGCGGACCGCGGGCGCCTGCTGGCCCAGAGCGGCGTAGGCGAGCGCCTGTAGCGACTCGTTCAGCGTCGCCAGCTCGCGGGCCAGGCGAACGAAGTTCTCGTCGTTGTCGAGGCGCTGGTTTGTCTTCGCGAGCTCGTCGGCGATCCGGTCGAGCCGCTCGAGGATCAGGTCGAAGCGCCGGTCGGAGAGGTTCTGCTCCACCTGCTCATCGTAATCCCGTCAGCTCCGCACGCGAGCCGACGACGACCACATCCGTGCCGAGCGCGGCCTGCACCTCTCCGAGCGTCCCCGAGACCTCGACCTCCCGTGCCGCGCCCGCGTGTGCGAGGGCGATGTCGATCAACTCCAACGGCGCGTCGCTGAACACGCCGATCCGCGCGCCGCCCGCCCGGAGCCGCCGGAGCGCCACGTTCGTGTCCGCGCGCGGGCGGATCCAGACCGGCGCCCGGTCGGCGGCGAAACGCGCCAGGAGCGGCCGCCAGTCCCCGAGCGCCTCGTCGAGCACCACGGCCGCGGCCTCACGGTCGTCGGGCACGTCGAGCTCGACACGCGCCCGCCGCGCCGCGTCCTCGAGCCACGCGTCCCACAGCGGGCGGGTGTCGGCGAGCACGCCGTCGAGGTCGAGCGCGAAGCCTGGCACGAAAGGCGATGCTAGATTCCCGCCACATACCGGCGAGCGGTGAGGGAACTCCGGTGCAAGTCCGGGACGGTCCCGCCGCTGTAAGGGGAGACGCTCTCCCGCCACGAAGCCACTGGGTCGCAAGCCCGGGAAGGCGGCGGAAGAGGGAGCCCCGAGTCAGAAGACCTGCCGCCCGCCGCAACCCGAACCCCTCGCGGAAGGAGGATTCGTGCTTCGCCGTTCACTTCCATTCATCGCGGCCGTTGCCGCCGCGCTAGCCGTCGTGTCCCTCTCGGCGGCCGCCCACCAACAGGTGCGCAAGACCCACCGCTTCCCGCACCGGATCATCTCGCTCTCGCCGACCGTGACCGAGGACCTGTTCGCGATCGGCGCCGGCAAGCAAGTGATCGCGGTCGACCAGGACTCGAACTACCCGCGCCGCGCGCCGCGCACCAGCCTCTCCGGCTTCACGCCCAACTCCGAGGCGATCGCCAAGTACCACCCCGACCTCGTGGTCATCTCCTACAACCCGGGCAACTTCGCGTCGCAGCTGCGGCAGCTGAAGATCAAGGTCGTGAACCTGCCCGCGGCGAACGACCTGCCGCAGTCGTACCGGGAGATCCTCAAGCTCGGCGCTCTGACGGGCCACACAAGGGGAGCAAAGGCAGTCGTGCGCTCGATGCGGACGCGGCTCGAGGCGATCATCCGCAGCGTGCCGAAGTCCCGCCGGCACCTGCGCGTCTACCACGAGCTCGACCCGACGTACTACTCCGCCACGTCGAAGACGTTCATCGGCAGCGTCTACAAGCTGTTCGGCTTCACGGACATCGCCGACGGAGCGGACACGAGCTCCAGCGGCGGTTACCCGCAGCTCTCGGGCGAGTACATCGTCCAGCAGAACCCGCAGATCGTCGTCCTCGCCGACACGAAGTGCTGTCAGCAGACGGCGGCGACGGTCGCCGCGCGGCCGGGCTGGAGCACGATCGCCGCGGTGCAGCACCATCGCGTCGTCGGCGTCAGCGACGACGTCGCATCGCGCTGGGGGCCCCGGATCGTGGAGTTCGCCCGCGCCGTGGCGAGGATCGCGCGCAGCGACTGATGGCGGTAACGGCCGGCAGGGTTGAGGAGGCGCCGCGGGTCGAGTCCCGCGGCGTCAGCCTCAAGGCCGGCCTCGTCGCGGTCGCCTTCCTGGTCGTCTCGGTCGCCGTCGGCCTTGCGGTCGGGCCCGTGCACATCCCCGTGGGCTCGATCCTCCGCTCGGCGCTCTCGTACCTCCCGTTCCTCCACGTCCACCAGCCGCTCGACTCGGTCGACCGCGCCGTGCTCTGGCAGCTGCGAGCCCCGCGCGTCGTGCTGGCGGGGCTCGTCGGCGGGATGCTCGCCGTGGCGGGCGCCTCGTATCAGGGCGTCTTCCGGAACCCGCTCGCCGACCCGTACCTGCTCGGCGTCGCCGGCGGAGCCGGGCTCGGGGCGACGCTCGCGATCGTCTACGCGTCTGCCACGGCGGCGGGGAGTAACTGGACGGTGCCGCTCGCCGCCTTCGGGGGCGCAATCGTCGCCGTCGTGGCGACCTACGTCCTCGGCCGCTCGGCCGGCGCCACGAGCACGACCGGCGCACTCGTGCTCGCCGGCGTCACCGTGGCGACGTTCACCGCCGCGTTACAGACGTTCGTCCAGCAGCGGCACACGGACGTGCTGCAAAACGTCTACTCCTGGCTCCTCGGCGGGTTCTCGACCTCGACGTGGAGCGACGTCGCCGTCTGCGCGCCGTACATCGCGGCCAGCTCGCTCGTGCTCGTCCTGCACCGGCGGGTGCTCGACGTGCTCAGCCTCGGGGACGACGAGGCGTCGAGTCTGGGCATCGACGTCTCGCGTGCCCGGCTGGCGATCGTTATCGCAGCGACGCTGGGCACCGCGGCTGCCGTGGCCGTGAGCGGACTGATCGCGTTCGTCGGGATCATCGTGCCGCACACGATCCGGCTGCTCGTCTCGACGAGCTACCGCGCCGTGGTACCGCTCTCGCTCGTCGCGGGCGCCGGCTTCCTCGTGCTCACCGACGTGCTCGCGCGGACGCTGCTCTCCCCGGCGGAGCTGCCGATCGGCGTCGTCACCGCCTTCTTCGGCGCGCCGTTCTTTGCCGTCGTCCTGCGGTCGTCGAGGACGTCGCGATGATCGAGACGCGCGACCTCTGGGTGCGGTTCGGCCCCGTTGCGGCGGTGCGCGAGCTCTCGCTGCGCGCGGAGTCAGGAGGCTGGACGGCGCTCATCGGGCCGAACGGAGCGGGGAAGACGTCGGCACTCCGCGCGCTCGCCGGACTCGTCCCATACGACGGTGAGGTGCTGCTCGACGGACGCGACGTGCGCCGGCTCGGCCGCCGTGCGGTCGCGCGGCTCGTCGCCTTCGTCCCGCAAAAGCCTGAGACGCCGGCCGCGCTGACCGTCGCGGAGTACGTCCTCCTTGGCCGTACGCCGCACATCCCGTACCTCGGCGGGGAGAGCCGAAGCGACCGGGAGGCGGCGGCGAGGGCGCTGCGCCGGCTCGAGCTCGAAGACTTGGCGGAGCGGCTCCTCGGATCGCTGAGCGGCGGCGAGCTGCAGCGAGCCGTGCTCGCGCGGGCGCTCGCCCAGGAGGCGCCGGTGCTGCTGCTCGACGAGCCCACGACGTCGCTCGACCTCGGCCGCCAGCAGCTCGTGCTCGAGCTCGTAGACACGCTGCGCGGCGACGGGCTGACGGTCGTGACGACGATGCACGACCTCACGCTCGCCGGGCAGTACGCGGAACGGCTCGTCCTGCTCGACGGCGGTGCGGTCGTCGCCGAGGGCACGGCGACCGAGGTCCTGTCGGCGCCGAACGTCGCGGCGCACTACGGCGCGAACGTCCGCGTCGTCGAGGACGAAGCCGGCGTTTTCGTCCTCCCGGTGCGCGCTCGCTAGACTCCTCGGCGGCGCCCAGCGCCGCTTTATGCGCAACTGACCCGTCTCATCCGACCTGTCCCGCCAAGTCGTTGGAGGTCGTTGCGCATGTCCCGCCTTGCCGGCTCGCTCGTCGCGGCCGGAGTCTCGAAGTCGTATGGAGCGGAGGTCGTCCTTCAGGACGTCGGCCTCGTCGTGCCGCCGCGCGCGCGGATCGGGCTCGTCGGGCCGAACGGTGCCGGCAAGTCGACGCTGCTGCGCCTGCTCGCGGGCCTCGAGGAGCCCGACGCCGGCCGCATCCGGCGCACGCCGCCGTCACTCGCGGTCGGGTACCTCGCTCAGGAACGGGCGGCAAGCGGAGCCCGCTCGGGTGGGGAGGAGGCGCGCGCCGCCTTCGCCGAGCTGCTTCGTGGCAACTTCGACGTACTTCTGCTCGACGAGCCGACGAATGACCTCGACTTCGCCGGCCTCGCCTGGCTCGAGCGCGAGCTCGCGTCCCATACCGGCTCGGTCGTCGTCGTATCCCACGACCGCGCCTTCCTCGACCGCACCGTGACGCGCATCGTCGAGCTCGACGAGTGGTCGCGCGGTACGACCGAGTACGCCGGCGGCTGGAGCGACTACGAGGCCGAGCGCGAGCGGCGGCGCGAGCGCCACTACAGGCGCTGGGACGCCTCGGTCACCGAGCGGCGGCGCGTCGAGGAGCAGCAGCGCCGCATGGCTGAGTGGGAGCGGCACGGCTACGGCCAGGGCCGCAAGAAGAAGAAGTCGAAGGACGTGAAGCGGACATACGCCGCGAAGCTCGCCCAGGTCGAGACGGTCGAGAAGCCGTACGAGCCGTGGGAGCTCCACCTCGCTCTCGCACCCGCCGCCCGCAGCGGCGACGTCGTCGTACGCCTCGAGCACGCCGTCGTGGACCGCGGCTCGTTCCGCCTCGGGCCACTCGACCTGGCCGTCGCGTGGGGAGAGCGGCTCGCAATCGCGGGGCCGAACGGGAGCGGCAAGACGACGCTGATCGATGCGCTGCTCGGCCGTCTGCCACTTGTCGCCGGAGAGCGCTGGGTCGGGCCGGGAGCCGTGCTCGGCGAGCTCGAGCAGGACCGGGCGGCACTCTCCGGGCAGCAGACGCTGCTCGAGATCTTCCGGGACTTCGATTCCGAGACGTCCCGCACGCTGCTCGCGAAGTTCAGCCTCGGCGCAGACGACGTCCTGCGCCCGGCCGGGTCGCTGTCGCCGGGCGAGCGCACGCGCGCCGGCCTCGCCCTGCTCGCAGCGCGCGGCGTCAACTGCCTCGTCCTCGACGAGCCGACGAACCATCTCGACGTCGAAGCGATCGAGGAGCTCGAGCGCGGCCTCGCCGGCTACGACGGGACGGTCCTTCTCGTCACCCACGACCGCCGCTTCCTGGAGGCCTTCGCGCCCACCCGTACCATCGAGATGTGACCGCGACAGCCTCGATCCTCACGATCGGGAACGAGCTCGTCTCGGGCGACGTGCCGAACACGAATGCGGGGTGGCTCGCGCGGAGACTCGCGCCGCTCGGAGTGGAGGTGCGGCTCACCGCGGCGTTGCCCGACGCGATCGACACGGTCGCCGCTTTCGTCCTGGCCGAGGCGCCGCGCGTCGACTTCCTCTTCGTCACCGGCGGGCTCGGCGGCACGCCCGACGACCTCACGCGCGAGGCGATCGCCGCCGCCTTCGGCGTGCCGCAGGAGGAGGCGCCGGAGGTGGCCGCCGAGCTGCGCGCCCGCTTCACGCGCGACCCGGAGTACGCCGCGCGGTGGGCGCTCCTGCCCCGTGGCAGCCGCCCGCTCGCCAACCCGCTGGGCGGCGCGCCGGGCTTCGCGCTCGAGAACGTCTACGTCCTCCCGGGCCTCCCGAGCGAGATGGAGGCGATGTTCGCGTCGGTCGAGGAGGAGTTCCGGCGCGGCAGCCCAATCGGCGCGTGGCGGCGCGTCTACCGGACGTACGAAAGCGTGATCGCCTCGGATCTCGCCGAGGCGGACGAGCGCTGGCCCGGCGTCATGGTCGGCTCGTACCCGAGCTTCGGCGCGGGCGGCTTCACGGTCGAGGTCGTCCTCAAGTCGAGCGACGCCGAAGCGCTGGAGGCCGCGTCGGCCTGGCTGGCGTCAGCGATCGAAGAGGGCGGCAGACGGTAGGTAGAACGCGGCGACCGCGAACGTGAGCGCGACGCTGCCGAGCGGGCTCCAGACCGCGACGAGGAAGCAGGTGGCGTACAGCGGGATGCCCGGGTTGAACGCTCGCGTGATCGCGCGCAGCGTCGAGTCGGGCACTCGTTCGTCAATCAGGCGGCGCCCGGCCGAGGCGTATCTCCACCAGATGTTGTAGATCACCGCCATGAGCACGAGGGTCGCGTCGTACACGTACACGGCCACCTGCTCGCCGTGGGCCTGCAGGAACTGGGCCACGAGCTTCGTCGGGAAGGGGAGGAATGCGACGGTCATCAGGAGCAGGACGTTGATGAAGAGGAGCGTCCGGTCGGCCCGGCCGATCGTCTCGACGCAGAAGTGGTGGTTCATCCAGATGATCCCGATGGTGAGGAAGCTCGTGGCGTAGGCGAGATACGACGGCCACAGGTCGAGCAGCTGCGTGCCCAGAGGCGGAGTGTGCGGCGCCGTAGTGACCGCGAACTCGAGCACGAGCAGCGTCGCAGCGATCGAGAAGACGCCGTCGCTGAAGCCTTCGAGGCGGCTGGTGCCGGAAGCGTCCACGGGCGGATCGTCGCGAACGCGCAGGACGGCGAGCCGCGCGAAGAACTGACCACTCGGGCCACGTCCCGGTGCCAGGCACCGGGACGTGGCTTGAGAGGACAGGTGCCACTCCAAAAGCGGGCGACGTGCAGCGAGATCCGTACGGGACATGTCCGCTGGGGCCATGGCCCGGTGCCTGGCACCCGGCCATGGCCTGTGCGGACGTGTCTGCAGGCACAGCCGGAGGGCGCCGCTACGATCGAGCGGTGGCCGCGACGACGCCGGAGACCTACCTCGCCGACCTGAATCCCGCTCAGCGCGAGGCCGTCCTCCACACCGAGGGCCCCGTGCTCGTCGTCGCGGGCGCCGGTTCCGGCAAGACCCGCGTCCTCACTCGCCGCATCGCGCACCTGCTCGGCGCCGTCGGCGTCAAGCCGCCCGAGATCCTCGCGATCACGTTCACGAACAAGGCGGCCGCGGAGATGCGCGAGCGCGTCGCGCACCTCGTCGGGCCGCCCGCCCGCGCCGCCTGGGTCATGACGTTCCACGCTGCGTGCGGCCGGATCCTGAGGCGCGAGGCCCGGCGGCTCGGCTACCGCTCCAACTTCACGATCTACGACCAGGCCGACCAGATCCGGCTCGTCAAGCGCGTCCTGGAGGAGCTCGAACGCGACCCGAAGCGCTTCACGCCGCGCGGCATCCACTCCCAGATCTCGAACGCGAAGAACACGCTCGTCGGCCCGGAGGAGTACACCGAGCGCGTCGCCAGCTTCTACGACCAGACCGTCGCGGAGGTCTACGACCTGTACCAGAAGCGGCTCTTCGCCTCGAACGCCGTGGACTTCGACGACATGCTCTTCCTCACCGTCGACGTGCTCGAGCGGTTCCCGGAGGCGCGCGAGAAGTGGCAGGAGGCGTTCCGCTACGTGCTCGTGGACGAGTACCAGGACACGAACCACGCGCAGTACCGCCTGCTCCAGCTTCTCGCCGAGAAGCACCGCAACGTGTTCGCCGTAGGAGATCCCGACCAGTGCCTCGTCGAGGGGACGCTCGTGACGATGGCCGACGGGACGCGGCGTCCGATCGAGGAGATCGAGGAAGGGAACGAGGTTCTTTCCTGCTACGGCGGTGGTCGTTTCGGCCCGGGGCGCGTGCTCCGGACGCACGTGTCGATTCAGTCGGACGGCGTCGCCATCACTCTCCTATCAGGGCGCCGCATCGTCTCCACACCGGAGCACACGCACTTCGCAGGTTTCAAGGTCGGACGGACTCCGCAGCTCTTCATGACCTACTTGATGTGGAAGCACGGCGTCGGCTTCCGCATCGGGACCTCGCGGACCTACACGAATCGGCGCGGCCAGACGCTGCCGGGGCCAGCGCTCAGGATGAACCAGGAGCACGCGGACGCAGCGTGGGTCGTGAGCGTTCACGCGAGCGAGCCCGAGGCGCGCCTCCACGAGGCAGTGCTTTCGCTTCGCTACGGGCTGCCGACGGTGCCGTTCGTCGCGCGTGCGTCCGGTGGTCTGGTGGGCGACCAGGAGCTCCTCGACCAGCTCTTTACCGCCGTGGACACGTGGGCGGGAGGCCATGAGCTCGTCCGCGACGAGGGCCTGACCTTCACGCAGCCGCATTTCGCTGCTTCGACGTCTACGAGCGGCGCGCGCACCCGGCGCCGGATCAACGTCTCGCTTTGCGGCGACCATCGCCACCGGTCGCGTCATCGGATCGCGCTGTTCGGATATGACGATCAAGGTCGCCGAGCGGTGGAGAATCTGGGCCTCTCCGTCCGTCCCGCGAGGAGGGGCTCGCCAGGGTGGCGGTTCGAGACGGCGAGCGCCGATTTCGAGCGCATCGGCGACACGGTGACGAAGCTACGGAAAGCTACTGGAGCAGGCGTTCGATTCTCTGCGCGACTCGCCAAGCCGACCGACGGACCGGGCAAGGAACGCAACTCCCTTCCGTTCATGCCGGCGTCGGCCGTCCGGCCCGGGATGGTGATGGTCGACGAGGACGGCGAATTCGACCTCGTCACGAAGGTCGAGTGGGTCGAGCTCGATCGACCCGTCTACGACCTCGACGTCGAGCGGATGCACAACTTCGTAGCCGAGGGCATCGTGACCCACAACTCGATCTATGCGTTCCGCGGTGCCGACATTCGCAACGTGCTCGAGTTCGAGCACGACTTCGCCGGCGCCACCACGATCGCCCTCGAGCAGAACTACCGCTCGACGCAGAACATCCTCGACGCGGCGAACGGCGTCATTCAGCACAACCGCGAGCGCAAGGAGAAGAACCTCTGGTCGGAGCTCGGCGAGGGCGAGCCGGTGCGCGTCGTCGAGGTCGAGGACGAGCACGCCGAGGCGCGCTACGTCGCCGCCGAGATCGCGCTGCTCGTCGAGGAGGGCTTCAACGGCAGCGAGGTCGCCGTCTTCTACCGGACGAACGCGCAGAGCCGCGTGCTCGAGGACGTGCTCGTCCGTCAGGGGATCGCGTACCAGGTGATCGGCGGCCCGCGCTTCTACGAGCGCGCCGAGGTGAAGGATCTCGTCGCCTACCTCCAGGTGCTCGACAACCCGTACGACGCGGTCTCACTCCTCCGCATCGCGAACAAGCCGCGCCGCGGCATCGGCGACTCGTCGCTCGCGCGCCTTCAGACCTGGGCCGACCAGCGGGAGATCTCGCTCTGGGAGGCGACGGCCGAGGCGGAGAACGCAGGCGTCGGCGCCGCGCCGCAGAAGGCGCTCAAGACGTTCCGTGCCACGATCGAGTCGCTCATGTCCGCCGCCATGGAGATGGAGGTGCCCGAGTTGATCGAGGAGGTGCTCGCCCGCAGCGGCTACATTCAGTCGCTCGAGGCCGAGCGGACGATCGAGGCGCAGGGCCGCATGGAGAACCTCCAGGAGCTCGTCTCCGTCGCGCGCGAGTGGCGCGAGCAGACCGAAACGGAAGACAAGACCCTCTCGTCCTTCCTCCAGGAGATCTCGCTCTACTCCGACCAGGACGCGATCCGCGGCGATGGCTCGCTCGTCACGCTCATGACCATCCACAACGCGAAGGGCCTCGAGTTCCGCGCCGTCTACCTGATCGGCATGGAGGAGGGGATCTTCCCCCACTCGCGCTCGATCGAGGAGCAGGGGGTCGAGGAGGAGCGGCGGCTCTGCTACGTCGGGATGACCAGGGCGGAGGAGCGGCTGACGCTGCTGCACGCGTCGTCTCGGATGCTCTACGGCGGCCGCAGCCACAACCTGCCGTCGCGCTTCCTCGACGAGGTGCCCGAGCGTCATGTCCAGCGTGAGCGGCTCCGGCCGGCCTCGTGGTCGAGCTACGGCGCGCCGAGACAGAGCCAGATCGCGCCGCGCGAGGACGTGCCGGATCTCTCCACCGGCGACTCCGTCCGCCACTCGACGCTCGGCGAGGGCGTGGTCGTCCGGATCGAGGCGGGCGGCCTCGTGACCGTCCGGTTCGCCGACGACGGCAGCGAGCGCAAGCTGATGCTCGACTACGCGCCGCTCGACAAGCTCTAGGTAGCGTCGCAGCGTGCTCGAGGTTCGCGCCTGCACCGACCAGGACGAGTACGGCCGCGCGGTCGGCGCGATCGGCCAGTACTTCAACCCGCCGCCGAGTGAGGAGCTGCTCGAGCTCTTCGCCCAGACGCTGCCGCATGAGCGCATGCACGCCGCCCTCGAGGACGGCGCGATCGTCGGCGGCGCCGGCGCGTTCCCGTTCGAGCTGTCGGTGCCGGGCGGCTCGCTCCCGTGCGCGGGCGTCACGGCGGTCGGAGTCCACCCGACGCATCGCCGCCGCGGCGTCCTCCGCGCGATGATGGACACGCAGCTGCGCGACGTCCACGAGCGCGGCGAGCCGATCGCGGCGCTGTGGGCGTCGGAGGAGACGATCTACGGCCGCTTCGGCTACGGGATCGCCTCGTGGGCCGGTGAGCTGAGGATCCCGCACGAGTGGGACGCCTTCGCCGAGCCGCACGAGCCGTACGGGACCGTGCGATTCGTCACGCCCGAAGAGGGACGCGAGCTGTTCCCGCCCATCTACGAAGCAGTGTGGCGGGACCGGCCCGGGATGATGTCGCGGAGCGAGACGTGGTGGGAGGACCGGCACCTGCGGTTGCCGGAGCATGAGAGCAACGCGCCGCGCCGCTTCGTCGTGCTCGAGGCCGGCGGCAAGCCGGAGGCGTACGCGATCTACCGCACGCACTTCGAGTTCGAGGGCGGCTCGGCGTCATCCCGCCTCGTCGCGCGCGAGGCGTTCGGTGCGACGCCGCAGGCCATGGCCGCCATCTGGCGCTATCTGCTCGACGTCGACTGGATGGGGTCCGCCGAGGCGTCGCTCGTGCCGCCCGACCACCCGCTCTTCCTGCTCGTCGCGACGCCGCGCCGGATGCGGTACCGGATGGGCGACGCCCTCTGGGTTCGGCTCGTGGACGTGGGAGCCGCGCTCGCGGGGCGGACGTACGGGGACGGCGATCCGCTTGTGCTCGAGGTGAGGGACGCGGTCTGTGAGTGGAACGACGGCCGCTGGCGGCTCGACGGCGGTGCATGCGAACGCACCGACGAGGAGCCCGACCTCGCGCTCGACGCCGCCGCGCTCGGCTCCGCCTACCTCGGAGCCGTCTCGTTTACGCAGCTGCGCGAGGCGCTGCGGGTCGATCAGCTGCGGGACGGCGCAATTGAATGCGCGGACGCCCTGTTCGCGTGGCGCCCGCTCCCGTGGTGTCCCGAAATCTTCTGAAAGCTCCAAAAACTCCGTCGCAGTACGACGGGCTCACTGAACAGAGGGATTCGGTGGGGCCTACCGCTTTCGAGGGACGCCGCCGCACCCAGGTTTACCTACGTTCCGCCAGCTCTGATGCGGCGACTGCGGACAATCACCAGCCCTCACGGGCTGCTTGTGGTGCTCACGGGCACCGCCTGCGCTGTTGTCCAGGACACGGGCTCGCGCGGACAGACGAAGGTCGTCTCCGAGTTAAGCGGCCGGGGCACAAAGGCGAGCAGCGCTTTGGCCGATATAGCACGGGATCTCCCGTGACCACTGCTGTACTCAGACCGGCGTTGCGGCTTCCGCGCGCCTCGCTCGGGCCGCTGACTCTCGGGGCCTGGCTCTACTGGCTCGCCATCGTCGGGCCGGCGGCACTCGGGATCCCGCTTGCCGCCGCGACCGCGCCGGCGACCGACTGGCTCCGCTTCGCGCTCCTCACGTCGCTGGCGTCCGTCTCCCAGCTTCTCTCGTTCCATCTCAACCGGCGCCGGGTCTTCCATCCGGCGATCGTCTTCGTCGTGGCGGGCGCGCTGCTG
This sequence comes from Gaiellaceae bacterium, assembly GCA_036497525.1. Taxonomy (GTDB): domain Bacteria; phylum Actinomycetota; class Thermoleophilia; order Gaiellales; family Gaiellaceae; genus Palsa-739. The sequence continues at coordinate 2,336 of DASXJG010000098.1, read as the reverse complement.
CTGCCGCCCGAGCTCCTGATCCTGCTCATCGTCATCCACTGCATCCCCGACTGGCTCAAGCAGGGCTACCCGTGGTACATCGCGACGTTCAACATCGCGAACTACGTCACGGCGGGCGTCGCCGCGTGGGCCGTCGCGCAAGGGATCGGCTTCCCGGCGTCTGCGGGCCGCGAGGCCGTGGCGGGCGCTCTCGCGGCCTGCGTCTTCGTCCTTACGAACCGGCTCCTGCTGATGCCGATGCTCTATCTCGGCCGCGGCCTGACGCCGCGCCAGGCGGGCCTGCTCGACGGGGAGGACTTCACGCTCGAGCTCGTCCTCTCCCTCATGGCCGTGCCCCTCGCAGCCTTTTGGACCGACAGCATCCCGCTTGCGGCGCTCTGCCTCGCGCCGCTGTTCCTCATCCTCTTCACACAGCGCGCGGTGCTCCGGCTGGAGGAGGCGGGCGACATCATCGTCCGCCAGAACGCCTCGCTCGAGGAGGCGCATCACGCGGTGATCGAGCGCTCGACGGCGGCACTCGAGGCGCTGTCGGCGACGGTCGACGCGCGGGACACGTACACGGCCGGCCATTCGCGCCGCGTGGCCGCGTCGTCGCGCATCATCGCCGAGATGCTCGGCCTCAGCGGGGCCGAGCTCGATTTCGTCGGCCAGGCGGCGCTGCTGCACGACATCGGCAAGATCGGCGTCCCTGACGCGGTGCTCCTGAAGGAAGGCCCGCTGACTGCGGCCGAGTGGTCGGTCATGCGGAGCCATCCGGAGGAGGGCGCGCGGATCATCGAGCGGCTCGGCTACCTCGACGAGGTCGTCCCGGGCATCCGGTACCACCACGAGCGGATCGACGGGCGGGGCTATCCCGAGGGCCTGCTGGCGGACGAAGTCCCGCTCGCCGCCCGGATCATCCACGTCGCGGACTCGCTCGACGCGATGACGACTAAGCGCCTCTACCGCGACGAAATGAGCTTCGAGGACGCGCTCGCGGAGATCCGCCGCGGCCGCGGCACCGACTTTTGCGACCTGTGCGTCGACGCGCTCGAGCGCGCGGTCGCGGCGAGGCTGATCGGCAGGCTGACGCTGGTTCAGGAGGCAGTGGCATGAGTGCCGCTGTGTACTCCGAGCGCGTCCGGCGGGCGCCGATGGTGGGCGGGATTCCCGAGGCCGCGCGCAGCCTGCTCTACGGCACGATCGCCGCTGCGGTACTCGCGGCGGCTGCGACGTCCCTCGCGTCGGAGAGCCACGTCCGCTGGGGGACCTTCGTCGCGGTTCTCGCAGGCGGCGCGATCGCACAGTTCTTCGCGACGCACGTCCCCGGGAACCAGGTCTTCCACACGGGCCTCGCCTTCACCGTGGCGGCCGCCTTGCTGCTGCCGCCGGAGCTCGTCGTCGTGGTCTGCGTCGCGCAGCACGTGCCCGAGTGGCTGCGCCAGCGCTATCCGTGGTTCATCCAGAGCTTCAACATCGCGAACGCCGTCCTGAGCGGGCTCGCCGCGTGGTCGGTGCAGGCCGCGGTGGCCCGGAACGGAACGCACGTGGGCGCCTCGGCGGGGACGGCGGGAGTCGTCGTCGCCTGCGCGGCGGCCACGACCTACGTGCTCGTCAACCACGCCCTGCTCGCCCGGATGCTGCGGGTGGCGCGTGGGTACGACCTGTCGGCGAGTGGGCTCTTCTCCCTCGACGGCCTGATCACGGACTTCGTCGTCGCGGCAGTCGGAGTCGGCATCGCCTTCGCGCTCCTGCACTCGTGGGCGCTCGCCCCGGTGGTCGCGCTGCCGCTGGTGCTGATCCAGCGGGCGCTCGCGCTGCCGACGCTCCGCGAGCAGGCGCTCACCGATCACAAGACGGGGCTGCTCAACTCCCGCGGGATCGATCAGCGCGCACGCAGCGAGTTCGCCCGTGCGCGGCGGCTCGAGCTGTCGATGTCGGTGCTCCTGTGCGACGTCGACGACCTGCGCCAGATCAATAGCCGCTTCGGCCATCTCGACGGGGACGCAGCGCTGTCGACGGTCGCGGCGGCCTTCCGCAACGAGCTGCGCCAGTACGACCTCTGCGCGCGCTTCGGGGGCGACGAGTTCCTCGTCGTCCTGCCGGAGACGACCGAGGCGGAGGCGCTGGCCGTCGCCCAGCGGATCCAGAAGTGGCTCGAGGAGCATCCGCTTCAGACGAGCGAGGGCATGCTCGCGGTGGGCGTCTCGATCGGCGCAGCCTCGCTGGGGCCGGAGGAGACGCAGATCGGCGAGATGATCGCGCGCGCCGACGCGGCGATGTACGGCGAGAAGCGCTCGGGCCGGCGCTCGTTCCTCACGGTCGGCTGAGCGGGCTACAATCCCGGGCGACCCGGG
>DASXJG010000097.1:0-9658 GCA_036497525.1 Gaiellaceae bacterium | reverse complement strand
AACAGCTCCGCTAGCGGGCCTTCACGCATGCTGGCGCGCCGACGCGCCATCGAGCACCTCCTTCGCCAGGTCACGGTACATCGACGCGGCCTCGCCGGTCGGGTCGTACTTGAAGATCGACTGCCCCTTCACGGGAGCCTCGGCGTAGCGCACGGTCTTGCGGATCTTCGTGTTGAGCACGAGGTCGCCGAAGTTCTCCTTCAGGATCTCGACCGCCTCCCGCGAGTGCAACAGCCGCCGGTCGAACATCGTGGCGAGGATCCCCTGGATCGAGACGTGCGGGTTGAGGTTCTCGCGGATCATCGACAGCGTGTTCTCGAGCTGGACGAGCCCGCGAAGCGACAGATACTCGCACTGGACGGGGACGATCACGCCGTCCGCTGCCACGAGGGCGTTGATCGTGAGCAGCCCGAGCGACGGCGGCGTGTCGATGAGGATCCAGTCGTAGTTCTCGCGCACGGGCATGAGCGCCTTCTCGAGTGCGCGCTCGCGCCCGATCATGGAGGCGAGCGCGAGCTCGGCCCCGGCGAGGTCGATCGAGGAGACGGCAACGTCGAGCTCGTTCTGGCGCACGATCTCGGTGATCGGCAGCCGGTGGACGAGGACGTCGAACATCGAGCGGTCGATCTCGTCGGGGTTCCAGCCCTGCGACATCGTCAGGTTGCCCTGCGGGTCGAGGTCGACCAGGAGCACGCGCAACCCCTCCTCCGCGAGCGCCACCCCGAGGTTGAGCGTCGTCGTCGTCTTCGCGACGCCGCCCTTCTGGTTCGCGAAGGCGAGGATCACGGCCATTTCCGGACCCTTATCTTCCGCCCGCTCGCGCGAGCGCGGTAGCAACCTCGTCAACGCCATCCCGGCTGACCTTTCGTAGCGCCGTGATGGACTCCTGCTTCGTTAGTTTCCCCTTTGTGGAGCGGAAATGGCGCGTTCTCATCGTGGTGTGCGTGGCGGTTTTCATGCTGCTCCTCGACATCACGGTAGTCAACGTCGCGCTGCCCAACATCGAGAAGGAGCTGCACACCTCCTTCACCGACCTGCAATGGGTGGTGGACGCGTATGCCCTTACCCTCGCGGCGACGATGCTCAACGCCGGCTCGCTCGGCGACCTGCTCGGCCGCAAGCGGGTCTTCCTGATCGCGATCGCCCTCTTCACCGTGGCGTCGGCACTGTGCGGCGCTGCGCAGTCGCCGCTCTGGCTGATCCTGGCGCGCGGCGCGCAGGGAATCGGCGGCGCGGGGATGTTCGCCGTCTCGCTCGCGATCATCTCGCAGGAGTTCTTCGGGCGCGAGCGGGGCACGGCGTTCGGGATCTGGGGGGCGACGGTCGGCGCGGCGGTGGCGATCGGGCCGCTCGTAGGCGGTGCGCTCACGACGTACGTCGGCTGGCGCTGGATCTTCTTCGTGAACGTCCCGATCGGGATCGCCTGTGTCGCGGTCGGGGCCCGCGTGCTGCACGAGACGCGCGACGAGAAGGCAGGAAGCTTCGACGTGACCGGCCTCCTCACGTTGACGGGCGGGCTGTTCGCGCTCGTCCTCGGCCTGCTCCGCGGCAGCGACTGGGGCTGGTCGAGCGGCCGCGTCGTCGGTCTCTTCGCCGCGGCGGCCGTGCTGCTCGTGTCGTTCGCCTTCGTCGAGTTGCGGCAGGAGTCGCCGATGCTCGACATCCGCCTGTTCAAGGTGCCGACCTTCACCGGCGCGCAGATCACCGCGTTCACGATCTCGTCCGCGATGTTCGCCCAGTTCCTGTTCCTCCCGCTTTATCTCGAGAGCGTGCTCGGTTACTCGGCGGTGAGAACGGGTGTCATCTTCCTGCCGCTCTCGCTGCTCGCGTTCGCCGTCGCGCCGATTTCCGGACGGCTGTCGACGCGCGTGCCTGTGCGTTTCCTGCTCGGCGGGGGGCTCGCGTTGTGCGGCGTCGCCCTGCTACTCATGCACGGGCTCACCCTTGCCTCGACCGCGTCCACGCTCATCCCGGGCTTCCTCGTCGCCGGAATCGGGATCGGCCTGGTCAACGCGCCGCTTGCCTCCACCTCGGTCAGCGTCGTGGAACCGCGCCACGCGGGGATGGCGTCCGGGACCAACAACACGTTCCGGCAGGTCGGGATCGCGACGGGGATAGCCGCACTCGGCGCGATCTTCCAGGACCGGATCCGGTCCGAGATCGCGGCTTCCGGCGTGCCGCAGAGGCTCGTGCACCCCCTGTCGGAGGCGATCGCGTCCGGTGGAACGAGGCTGCCCGGCACCACGGCTACGCCGCAGACGGTTCAGCTCGCCCATTCGGCCTTCATCAGCGGCCTGAACACGATCCTCCTCGTCGCCGCCGTCGCCGCCTTCGCAGGTGCGGTGCTCGCATTCGTGCTCGTGCGGCAGCGAGATTTCGTGGCTAGCAGTGCGCCGGTGGCCGCGGAGGCCGACTAGGAGGGCTTGGCGGAACGGTGCTCGTCGTCGGCGTGCGATGGTCGTTCGCTGACAAGGACGCAGGGAGCTCGAATAGCGGAGCTATTCGGGCGACCGAGGACGCCGCTCAGCGGGCGAGCAGCGTGCGCCGCCGGCACAGCCACTGTTTCGCCAAGCCCTCCTAGGAGCTCTAAGCCGCCGCGGCCGCACGCGCGGCGCGCGATCGGACGAGTCGCAGTGAGACCTGCCATGCCGCGACGAGCAGGATCACGGCGGCGCCGGTCACGATCACCAGCGCCTGAGCGGCGATCGAGAAGGCGACGGCATTCGCGGTGCCAACGCCGCTGAGGACGAGGATCGCGGCACCCGCACCGGCCTGCGTGGCGGCGCCGGCGGGAGCGATGGGCAGAGCGGCCGACGCAGCAGAGGCGACGAGGAACGCAAGCGCCAGCACGAACGACCCCGGCATCGACAGCGCGTTGAGGAGAAGGAAGACCGCGAGCCCGCGCAGGCTCCACGACACGGAGATGAGCAGCCAGGCAGCCCAGGCCTCTTTCGTGCAATGCGTGTGTTCCCCGAGCCAGCGGCCGACGCGCCACCGCGTCACGAACGGCAGGCGGGCCAGCTGGGGCAGGAAGGCGACGACAACGGCCGCGGCGATTCCGGCGACCGCAACGACCGCGAAACCCGCCCGCGTCGTCCAGTGGCTCGAGCCGGCGGCGGCGACCGACGCCATCGGTGTCAGGGCCGCGTTGTCGAGCATCCCGAGCACGATCAGGCTCAGTCCGAGCGTCCCGAGCCCTGTCTTCGTGCCCGGGAAGCGCCTCACGACCGCGATCCGGAGGGCGTCGTCGACGCGGCCCGGCAGCGCGATCCCGCCGACGCACGCCGCTCCGCCCGCAAAGGCGAGCGCGCCGGCCGTCGGCCGCTCGTGCGCGTGGAAGAGCCGCTGCCAGCCCCACGCCTTGAAGGCGTAGGCGGCGAGGAACAGGAGCGCCGAGCCGGAGACGAGCACCGGGTCGGCGTGATGGATCGGCCAGCCCCCGCCCACGAAGTGCCGGACGCTGACGATTGCCACCCCGAGCAGGATGAGCCCGAAGCCGCCGTTCAGCAGGAGCTGAACCTTCCGATTTGAGAGAAGCCGCCTCACCGCAGTCGCAACGGGGCTATCGGCGTATGGGATGCGAAGCTGAGTCACTCGTTCGGGGCCGTCGGCCGGGCCACGGTAACGACGCTCCGTGAGCAATGTGTGAGACCTTGCCCGCGCCGAGGTCGAGCAACACCTGACCGCCCGCGGCCGACTGCAGAAGGATCTTTCCCGTCTGCGCGGACGTCTCCACGGAGACGCCGAGCGGTGCAGCCGCGATCGTGAGGGCGCCGGTCGGCCCGGCGTCGACGATCCGGATCGCCTGCTTCCCGGCGGCAAGGTCCTGGCGGACGATCACGACCCTCCCCACCTCCGGATCGCTGCCGGCAGCGCCCGCGTAGACGGCAACGAGCGTCCGGCCGTCGCTGACGAGCCAGCCGTTCCGCGCGCGCAGGATCGACGGCGAGATCGGCACCGGGACGCCGGCGTCGAGCATCCGGCCCGGGATCGGCTGCGGCTCGGAGCTGGGCGTCGCGGCCGGCTCGATGCTCGAGTCGGTCGTCGCGACAGAGTCGAGGCGCTCGAGCGCAGCGGTCTTCTCCGGCGGACCGCCGCGGACCGCGCCGGCGAGGGCGAAGCCGCCTCCGGTCCCGACCGCGAGACCGGCGACCACGACGGCTGCCAGTCGCAGGCTCAACATCCGAAGCAGACGAGCTCCGAGTCGACGAGCCCACTGTTCTGAGACTCGAGAGCGCCCCACGCAGCCGTGGGCGTCAGCCCGACTCCGGTCGACGCGGTCGCTCCCGCGAAGAAGTAGCCGCTGCTCTGGGCGCCGTCCCACCACTTCCGGACCACGGTCCACTGGCTCGCGTTGACGCTGTAGTAGATCTCGGGCAGCGGAACGGCCAGCCCGTGGAAGGAGACATAGCCGACGTCGCTCACCTGCCAGCCGTTGGTGCAGGCGCCGTCGGCGCTGCCGCTCTGCGGGCAGCCGTCCGCCGAGCCGAAGTCGTAGTAGAGCGCCCAGCCCTGGCCCTGGTCGCCGTTCACGAGCTGCTTCGTGATCAGCTCGCCGTCCCAGCTCGGCTCCATGTCGCCGGCGGCGTCCGAGGTCTGGCTCGAGTAGCCCTGCGAGACCTGGTAGTCGTGGAGATCCTCCGCGCGCTCGCTCTGGTGGTAGCCGGCATGCCACGCGTCGGTCGTGGACATCCCGGAGCCGGACAGGTGGTAGTTGCTCGCGCCGTAGACGACGTCCACGGCGCCCCTCACATGGCAGTTGTGGTAGCCGTCGGCCGCCCGCTCGAGCGCGGCCAGGATTTCGGCATTGGAGAACCTCGTGTTGCTGAAGTCGACCGCGCCCCAGGTGCTCGAACCGAGCTTTCGCGCCGCTCCGAAGTCGAGCAGCAGCACGCGGAGGCTCGCGTCCGGCTGATCCTGGGCGAAGCTGCAGCCATGCGAGTAGGCGTACGAGCGCAGCTCGCTCGCCGAGTCGCCGTACATGTACCAGGCGGTCGCAGGCGTCGGGGACGCGGCGGCGGCCACGGGGAGCGCCGCGAGGCCCGCGGCCAGCCCGAGTGCCCAGGCGAGGAGCCTCACCGGCTTGCCCCGGCCGTGAGCCGCGCCTCACGCGCCTCCTCGAGCGCGGCCGCAGCCTCCAGCGCACGCGGGTCGCGCTCCCGCTTGGCCCATGCGGTCGCTTCGTGGACGAGCTCCTGCAGCTCGGGCAGCAGCCGGTGGGCGTCGGCGCCCTCTCGCTCGAGGGCTTCGATCCGCTCCAGCCTCCGCAAGACGGCTCGTGCTTCCAACATGCCCCGACCGTACGAGGCAACCGGTGACGTGTCTGTCGCGCCTAGCTGGCGCGTTGCTGGAGACTTGGCCTGGCGGGACTGCCGAGCAGCAGCGTCTCGTCGAGCTCGCGCACAAGGCCGCGGCGGTCTCCGTGCAGGAGGACGGCCACGAGGAGGCGGCGCAGCAGCTCGCAGCTCGGCTGCCGCAGCTTCTCGGCGAGATCGGCCCGCTCCTGCGGCGTCGCCCCGAGCAGCGCGGCGCCGCGCATCGCGGCCGCCCACGCTCCATCGTCCTCGCCGAGCGCGGACTCGAGCGCGTGGCGTAGCTGCTCGCCGCGGAACGGCTCGGACTGGAAGAGCGAGAGCTCCCAGCGGTCGAGCGCGTCGCCGAGACGCGCGTCGTCGTCCGCGTCGCCGAGCCGCAGCCGTATGTCGCTCGCGACCGAGGCGCGGAACGGGTCGAGCCGCGTCGGCTCGCCCGGGGGCGCGGTCGCCGCGATCGGAAGGACGGGCCGAATCCCGTACGGCCGCCAGTCGAGCCGCTCGAAGATCACCGGCCCTGCGGCCACCGGCGCCGCGGTGGCGAGGCGGATCGCCGTCACCGCGTCGGCGAGCTCACCCGGCGCATCGGGCGCCTCGGCAGCACCGCCGGGCAGCGAGCGCTCGACCTCGAGCACACAGATCCGATCGGGCTCACGGCCGAAGTTTCGCGGCAGCAGCCCCGCTGCCTCCGGCCACATCGCGGCCACCTCGCCGGTCGCCGCCACACGCACCCGGATCCCGTCGCCGAGCTCGATCTGCGTGCCGACCGAGAGCCCGACGAGCGGTGCGACGGCGCCGTAGGAATGGCCTTCGCCGAAGAGCGATCCCTCCAGCTCGTCGTAAGCGCGCGAGAAGGCGCTGTCGTCCCAGTCGAAGCCGCCGCACCCCTCGGCGGTACGGACGAGGAGCGGCACGAGGACGCTGCGGTAGACAGCCCGTTTCTCGTCGCGGATCTCGCCCTCGTGCGCGTGGGCGAAGATCCGCGCCGCGGGCTCGCGGAGGAGATCGGCTACGGCGTCCTGGACGTCGACCCGCGCGAATAGCCGTTCCGTCCGCGCCTCGACGAAGCCGCGGACGAGCGGGCGGTACTCGTACAGCGTCGGCCGGCCGTAGGAGCCGTGCTCCTCGAAGGCGAACGGCAGCTCCCCGCCGTCCTCGAGATCGCGTGTGAAGACGGCGAAGGCGCCGAGGCAGAAGCGGCGGAGCGTGTCGTGGAGGTGCGGGGCGCGCATCCCGAGGTCACGACTACGACGGCGGCGCACTCAACCCTCCTGGCAGCGCGGGAAGCCTACGATTCAGGCGTGATTCGTCCCTCGATCGGTGTGCGCTGGTGGCTCGGCGTGGCCTTCGCCGTCGTCGCGGCGACCTCGACGGCGATCGTCGTCTCGCAGTTCTCGGACAACTCCGAGAACGCGTTCCGCCGCAATGCGGAGAAAGTCGCGCTCACGGAGGCGCAGAAGGCGGCGAGGAGCGGCGCCGACCCGACGAACCTGAACCGCCTCGGCAAGCAACTGAACGCCCGCCTCCGGCTCTTCGACGCGGCGGGAGCAGGATCTGCCGTCCCCGGCCTCGAGGCCGACGCCGTGCAGGCGGCGCTCACCGGCGACGATTTCTCGCGCGGCACGTCCGACGGAGGGACGTTCTTCGCCGCGATTCCGTACCGCGGCGGGGCGCTCGTCGCGATCAGCCGCCAGCCGGCGACTGCGGAGGCGATCGACACGATCAACGGCGAGGCGCTCCGGGCGGGCGTGATCGCCGGCGTGATCGGCGTGATCGTCGGCCTGCTGCTCGCGCAGCTGATCGCCCTGCGCCTGCGCCGCCTCAGCGCGGCAGCGGAGGGCATCGCGCTCGGCGACTTCGAGACGCCGCTCCGCTACCGCTTCCGCGACGAGTTCGGCGTCCTCGCCCACAACCTCGACCGGATGCGCCGCCAGCTCCGGCGCTCGTTCCGCCGGATCGAGGCAGAGCGCGACCGTCTGCGGCTCCTGCTCGAGCGGCTCCACGAGGGCGTGCTGACGATCGACCAGGACCTCGTCGTCCACTTCGCGAACACCGAGGCTCGCCGCCTGTTCGGCGGCCGGCTGCGGGAGGGAGACGAGCTGCCGGAGCCGTGGGACGGGTTCCCGCTCCGCGAGTTCGCCCACCGGCTGTTCGACGAGCGTGCGACCGTTACCCAGGTGCACGTGACGCCGGACGAGACCCACGCGTACGGCGTGACCGGCATCCCCTCCCAGCCCGAGACCGACTGGGCGCTGCTCGTGGTCGACGACCTGACGGAGCAGGAGCGTCGGGAGCTCGCCGAGCGCGAGTTCGTCTCGAACGCGGCGCACGAGCTCCGCACGCCGCTCACCACGATCATCGGCGCGATCGAGGTGCTCCAGGCGGGCGCGAAGGAGGATCCCGTCGCGCGTGACCGCTTCCTCGCCCACATCGAGCGCGAGGCCGGCAGGCTGGCGCGGCTCGCGCGCGCGATGCTCACGCTGGCCCGCGCGCACTCGGGCCAGGAGCAGCCGCGAGCGGAGGTCGTCGAGCTGGCACCTCTCCTCCATGAGGTGGCCGCGGGCCTGCAGCTCCACGACGGCGTCTCCCTCGACATCGAGGCTCCCGACGGGCTGGCCGTCGACGCGAACCGCGACCTGCTCGAGCAGGCGCTCCGCAACCTGGGCGAGAACGCCGCGAAGCACACGACGCGCGGCTCGGTCGTCCTCCGCGCCTACGGCGACGCGAGCGCGGTCACAGTGGAGGTCGAGGACTCCGGACCAGGCATCCGCCCGGAGGTGCAGCGCCACGTCTTCGACCGCTTCTACCGGGGAGAGCGCGACGCGCACGGCTTCGGGCTAGGCCTGGCGATCGTGCGGGAGTCGGTGCGTACGCTCGGCGGCCGGATCGAGCTCGACTCCTCGCCCGGCGCCGGCACGGTCTTCCGCATCCTCCTCACTCCCGCGCGGGTTCGGGAGGAGGTGCCCGCAGCGTGAACGAGCGGATCCTGCTCGTCGACGACGACGCGGGCGTCCGCGACGTCGTCGCGTTCACACTCCGCCGCGAGGGCTTCGAGGTGGACGAGGAGCGGGACGGGCCGTCGGCGCTCGAGGAGGGCCGCTCGGGCCGCTACTCGCTCGTCGTGCTCGACGTGATGCTGCCCGGCCTCTCCGGCGTCGAGGTCTGCCGGGCGCTGCGGGCCGAGAGCGACGTCCCGATCCTGATGCTGACGGCGCGAGACGCGGAGTCCGACCGGGTGCTCGGGCTCGAGCTCGGCGCGGACGACTACGTGACGAAGCCGTTCTCGAGCGCCGAGCTGCTGAGCCGGGTGCGCGCGATCCTGCGCCGGCGGGAGCTCGACCGCGCGGGCGGCGCCGCGATCGTGCGGAGGCTCGGGGGGCTCCAGATCGACCTCGGCCGCCACGAGGTGCTCGTCGACGGCGAGCGCATCCACCTGACGCTGTCCGAGTTCAAGGTGCTCTCGCTCCTCGCCGAGCAGCCGGACTCGGTCGTCTCGCGGCGCGAGCTCATGCAGCACCTCTGGGCGAGCGAGCACGTCGGCGACGAGCACGCCTGCGAGGTGCACATCTCGAACCTGCGGCGGAAGATCGAGCGCAACCCGTCCCAGCCCGAGCGGCTCGTGACGGTCCGCGGCTCCGGGTACAAGCTCGTCCCCGCCTGAGAAGCCGAGTACGACTCACCCGGACGTAAGGACGCTCGCCCAGGCGACAGCTAAAGGGGATTGTTGGTTGGCCCCGACGCTAGTGCCGGGGCCAACCGAGACGCTCGGCTACGCGTCCTACTTTCTGGGTGGAGGGTTGCCGCCTCCGAAGTTGTTCGGATTTTGCGGATTGCATGCCGTTCCAGGACTTGGGACGTCGCCCTTCAGACCAAGCTTGACGTCCTGCCCGTAGTTCTGCGTCCGACCAGCAGGGCCGCTCTGTGAGCCATCTGGGTAGTCGTTCTGTCCGGAGTAACTGCACCACGAATTACCGTTCGACACGCGAGTCCCGGCCTCGGCCAGAGGGCCTTTGCAGTTGGCGGCGGCCGTCCCGCTCCCTTTGAAGGGGTCGACCGGCTGGCCCGCACCGCAGTTCCCCGTCGACTCACCAGCGAAAGCGACACTCGTACCGAGACCGGCGACGACGGCAGCTGCAAATGTGGCAATCGCTAGCAATGCCAGCCTTGAGCCCTTGCGCATGTATTTCTCCTCTCCCCTGTTATCGGCTTACGGCGGGGCGTCGTCAATCATCGGCCGTAGCCTCAGCGCTCCCGCCAGCGTCATTTACCAGCGTCCCACGTGCTACCGAGCAGATCAAGCGCTACCGAAACATTGACGCTGGCTTGTCGCAGCGCCCTCAGGGGTC
>DASXJG010000096.1:0-9490 GCA_036497525.1 Gaiellaceae bacterium | reverse complement strand
CGCGCGACGGCGTCGATCGGATGGCCGAGCAGGTCGCAGTAGTGGAGGCGCGCGCGGCGACAGAGGGTGCGCATCGCCTCACGGAGCTCCGGCTGGACGAGGGTGTAGACGACCACGGCGGGCCGGCCGCGCATCCGGTTGACGGCGAGTTGGAGGTCGTCCTCGGATTCGACGCGCGGGTGGCGGATCTCGACGAAGTCCTGCTCGGGGAACTGCGCCTCGAGCGCCTGGACGAGTCGCGCCGCGGTCTCGCCGGTGGCGTCGGAGACGACGTGCAGCTCGACCGGCGGATTCGCCATGCGCGGTCAGCGTAACGGGGCTGCCACCGGACCCATCCCAAACCCCCACCCACCCACGGGGATGCAAGCGTACGCGGAGAAGCGTCGAAGCGGAGTCGCAGCTTCGTGCCGCAGGCCTGAAAACGCGAGGCATGCGGGGCGTCGGGAGCCGACCGTCCCGGCGGAACCGCCCGGGTAACCTCCGCCCATGGCCGAAACGGCGAAGCCGCTGACGATGGACACGATCGTCTCCCTCTGCCGCCGCCGCGGCTTCGTCTTCCCGTCCTCCGAGATCTACGGCGGCATCGGCTCGACCTACGACTACGGCCACTACGGCGTGCTCACCAAGAACAACATCCGGTCGCTCTGGTTCGGCGCCATGGTCCAGGAACGAGACGACATCGTCGCCCTCGACTCGGCGATCATCCTCAACCCGCGCGTCTGGGAGGCCTCCGGCCACGTTGCAGGCTTCACCGACCCGCTCGTCGACTGCCGCACCTGCAAGCTTCGATTCCGCGCCGACCAGCTCGAGCTCGCGAGCTGCGGGCGCAAGCCGAGCAAGCACCCGGGTGAGACACCGGACTGCGACCTGACGGAGCCGCGGCAGTTCAACCTCATGTTCGAGACGCACGTCGGCGCGCTCCAGGACGAGAGCGCACTCGCCTACCTCCGTCCGGAGACCGCTCAGGGCATCTTCGTCAACTTCAAGAACGTCGCCCAGCTCGCACGCCGCAAGCCGCCGTTCGGCATCGCGCAGGTCGGGAAGTCGTTCCGGAACGAGATCACGCCCGGCAACTTCCTCTTCCGCCTCCGCGAGTTCGAGCAGATGGAGATGGAGTTCTTCGTCCCGCCCGGCGAGGCGGACGAGTGGCACGCGTACTGGATCGACGCACGTCGCCGCTGGTACCTCGACCTCGGCCTCCGCGAGGTCAACCTCCGCGTCCGCGAGCACGATGCGAACGAGCGCTCCCACTACTCGCTCGCGACGAGCGACCTCGAGTACCTCTACCCGATCGGCTGGCAGGAGCTCGAAGGCGTCGCGAACCGCGGCGAGTACGACCTGACGCAGCACACACGCGAATCGGGGACGAAGCTCGAGTGGATCGACCCGGACGGGACGCGCTACACGCCGTACGTGATCGAGCCCGCCGTCTCGATCGACAGGATCATGCTGGCCTTCCTCTGCGACGCCTACGACGAGGAGGTCGTCGGCGACCGCGAGCGCGTCGTGCTCCGCCTCCACCCGCGCGTCGCGCCCGTCAAGGCGGCGATCCTCCCGCTCGTCCCGCGCGACGAGGGGATGGCAACGCGGGCGCGGGGGCTCTACGAGGAGCTCCGCCCCTACCACCAGGTCGAGCACGACGACAGTGGCCAGATCGGCAGGCGTTACCGCCGCCAGGACGAAATAGGGACGCCGTGGGCCTTCACCGTCGACGAACAGACGCTCGAGGACGAGACCGTCACGGTCCGGGACCGGGACTCGCTCGCGCAGGAGCGGCTGCCTATGTCCGGCGTCCGGCAGTGGCTGGACGACGCGCTCGAGCGGGAGTGGCGCTCGCCGCGATCGCCCTGAGCGCCGCCGGTTGCGGCTTCGGCAGCAGCACGAAGACCGTGACCGTCAGCCGCACGCAGACCGTCACGACCACGCAGACGATCACGTCGAAGTCCGCGGCGTCCGATCCGTGTACCGGTGCCGACCTCGCCGGGAACTTCGCTCTCGTCCCCGGCAGCGCCGGAGCCGGCCAGATCGAGTACGCGCTCACGGTGACGAACACCTCCAACAGCCCGTGCTTCGTACGCGGCGTCCCCAAGGCGACCCTGCTCGGCGCGAGCGCCGCCGCGCTCCCCACGCACATCACCGCGGCGGGCGACGGAGGCACGGGCCGGATCGTTCTCCAGCCGGGCGCCTCCGCCGTGGCTCACGCGCGGTTCTCTCCGGACGTGGCGGGCGAGGGGGACTCGCAGTCGGGCGCGTGCCAGCCTGAGGCGCAGACGCTCCAGGTGAACCCGGACGGCGGCGGCGCGACCGACGCGGCGATCAAGCCGCCGACGAGCGTCTGCGAGCGCGGCACGCTCAACTTCGAGCGATTCGGCTACGCCGGCTAGTCGCTAGGCGCTCAGCGTCCGCAGCCGGAAGCCGCCGTGGTACTCGTACGAGGCGGTGACGACGCGCAGGGCGTCCCGCTGCGCGCGCTCCGAGAGACCGAGCTTCGCTGCCTCCGAGAGCGGCTGCGCCAGGAGCGCCTCGATGCCGGCGATCCCGTCGGGTGCGAGCGCGAGCGCCTCGGCCGCCGGTGCGCAGCCCGCGCAAACGGCGCCGCCGGCGCGCGTCGAGTAGCCCACGAGCGGTTCCCGCTCCTCGCCGCACTCTGCGCAGCTCGAGAAGTGCGGGAGGTAGCCCGCAAGCCAGAGCAGCTTGAGCTGGAACGCGAGCCCAAGGGGGTCGAGAGCCGGGCGGTCGGCGGCGTGCGGGGCTTCGTCCAGGAGGTCGAGGAAGCGCGTCAGCGCGGTGAACGCCCGTTCGTTCGCCTCCTCCTCGCTGAACAGGCGCAGCATCGCCTCGGCGCCGATCGTCCCGACCGAGTAGCGGTAGTAGTCCTCCCGCGCCTCGTGGTGCGAGTGCACGAGCTGAGCCGCGGTCACCGTCTGCAGCTCGCCGCGGCCGCGGTGGAGGACGAGCTCGACGTGCGAGAGCGGCTCGAGCCGGGCGCCGAAGCGCGACATCGTCTTGCGCACGCCCTTCGCGACGGCGCCCACCCTGCCGTGAGCCGCGGTGTAGAGGTGGAGCACGCGGTCGGCCTCCCCGAGCCGGATCGACCGGAGCACGACGGCTTCAGTGCTGTACGCCCGTCCAGCCATGTCCCGCGAAGTCTAGGGAGGGCGCCGGGCAGGAACGATCCGGCAGCCTTCCACGTTGTAAGCGGTAATGCCCAGGATCGAGATCTATACCACGCGGTGGTGCGGCTACTGCGTCCGCGCGAAGACGCTCCTCGACTCGCGTGGCCTGTCCTACGAGGAGATCTCGCTCGACGACGACCCTGCCTTCCGGCAGACGGTGTTCGACGCGGCGGGCGGCTGGACGGTGCCGCAGATCCTCATCGGCGGCAAGCCGATCGGCGGCTACACCGAGCTCTGGCGCCTCGACCGCGACGGCCGCCTCGACGAGCTGCTGGCCGCCTGACCGGGCTCGGGCTCCTCGGGCTGGCAGGTGGGACAGAACCACGTCGTCCGGCCGGCGACGCGCGTACGCGCGATCGGGGTGCCACAGCGGTCGCAGGGCTCGCCGCCCCGCCCGTAGACCCGAAACTCGTCCTGCATCGAGCCGCCGCCGCCGTCCGGGAGCCGGTAGTCGCGTAGCGTCGAGCCCTGCCGCGCGAGCCCCTGCTCGAGCGCAGCGCGGATACCTCGGTGCAGGCGGCGCAGCTCCGCGCGGTCCAGGCCGGCGGCGGGACGGAGCGGGTTGAGCCGCGCCCGCCAGAGCGCCTCGTCTGCATAGATGTTCCCCATTCCTGCGAGCGTGCGCTGGTCGAGGAGCGCCGCTTTGAGGGAGGTGCGGCGACCGGCGAGACGGTCGCCGAGACGGGCGGCGGTGAACAGCGCGTCGAGCGGCTCGTCGCCGACGCGGGCGCCGAGGTAGGGCTCCGCCTCCCCCGGCTCGAGCAGGAGCCAGGTGCCGAAGCGCCGCACGTCTCGATACGCGACGTCCGATCCGTCGTCTAACTTGACAACGGCGCGCCGGTGGGAATCGTCCGGAAGCGAACCGCCCGGCGCGCGCAGGAGGCTTCCCGTCATCCGGAGGTGGATCAGGAGAACACGACCGCTCTCGAACCGAACAATCAGATACTTGCCCCGCCGCTCGACCGCCACGACCCGTTCTCCCTGGAGCTCGGCCGCCACCTCCGCCGGGTCGTATGGGCGCACGAGGCGCGGGTCGTCGATGGTGACGCGCTCGAAACGCCGGCCGACGAGGGCGGGTTCGAGTTGCGTGCGGACGCTCTCGACTTCCGGCAACTCCGGCATCCAGCCAGCGTAGTCGCGTGATGAGGAGCTTCCGGGCGGCTCTACGCGGCCACGAGAGGCTGGCCCGGGATGCCGCGGGACGGCGCCTTGCCGCCCAGCCACGCGTTCACGGTCGCCCCCACGTCGGCGAACTCGCCCTCGTGAATCTGCCCTGCCGCGTTGCGCCCTTCGACATAGGCGAGCAGGAGGGCGTACTCGCGTGAGTGATCGGTCGACGGTGTCGTCGGATCGCAGCCGTGGTCCGAGGTGATGATGAGCAGGTCCCCCGGCCGAAGCGCGTCGAGCAGATCGGGCAGCCGCCGGTCGAAGTCTTGAAGACAGCGGTGGAAGTTGACCGGGTCGTTTCGGTGGCCCCAGAGCATGTCCGTCTCGACGAGGTTGACGAAGACGAAGCCCTCGTCGATCTCCCGCAACAGCCGCTCTGTCTGGACGATTCCGTCGATGTTGGACTGCGTCGGCTGCGACGTGTCGATGTCCTGGCCGGCGAAGATGTCGCCGATCTTGCCGACGCCGTGGACAGTGCCGCCGGCCTCGCGGATCAACGTGAGGTAGTTCGGCTGGCGGGGCTTGAGCGAGAAGTCGTGACGGTTGGGCGTGCGGACGTAGTTGCCGGGCTCTCCGATGAACGGCCTGGCGATGACGCGCCCGACAGCGTGCTTTCCCGTGAGGATCTCGCGCGCCGCCCGGCAACCGTCGTAGAGCTCCTCGAGCGGGATCGTCTCCTCGTGCGCGGCGATCTGGAAGACGGAGTCGGCCGACGTGTAGACGATCCACTTTCCCGTTCGCTGGTGCTCCTCGCCGAGCTCCTGGATGATCTCGGTGCCCGAAGCTGGCCTGTTGCCCAGCACTCCGCGGCCGGTGCGGTGCATGAACGGGTCGATCACGTCGTGGGGAAATCCGTGCGGATACGTCGGAAACGCCTGCGCGGTGACGATCCCCATGTGCTCCCAGTGGCCGGTCGTCGTGTCCTTGCCCTTCGACCGTTCGAACAACCGGCCGGCGACCGCCGGCGCCCCGGGTTGCGGCGGACACCCTTCGAGGGGCTCCACATTCCCGAGGCCGAGCGCCTCGAGGCTCGGTAGGTCGAGGCCGCCGACGGCCAGCGCGACGTTGCCGAGCGTGTTCGATCCTTCGTCACCGTACTGAGCGGCATCCGGCAGCTCGCCGGCGCCGACTGCATCGAGCACGATGACGCACGCCCTGGGCACCGAGCTATTCTAGGGACGCTCGTGTCGAACGTCCTTGGCCTCATCGGATTCGTCGCCTACATCCTCGCAATCGTCGGCTTGGCCGCTTCGGTGACCTGGGCGGTCGTACGGTTCACGCCGTCGCGCAAGCAAGACGGCTCGGCCAAACCCTCCTAAACGGTCGCGAGCGGCAGGACGTCCGCGAGCGGCGTGTACTCGAGGCCATGCGCCTCTGCGACCGCCTCGTACGTGATCTTGCCGTCGAGCACGTTGACCCCGAGGGCAAGTGCGGGGTCGCGCCCCACGGCATCGGCAAGCCCGTGCTCGGCGATCTCCTCGACATAGGGCAGCGTCGCGTTCGTCAGCGCCTTCGTCGAGGTCACGGGAACGCCGCCGGGCATGTTCGCGACGCAGTAGTGGATGATCCCGTCGACCTCGTAGATGGGGTCCGAGTGCGTCGTGGGGTGCGCCGTCTCGATGCAGCCGCCCTGGTCGATGGCGACGTCGACGATCACGGCGCCGGGCTGCATCTCCGAGAGCATCGCTCGGCTGATGAGCTTCGGCGCGCGCGCGCCCGGGATCAGGACGGCGCCGATGACGACGTCTGCATGCGCGATCTTCTGCTCGATCTCGAGGCTCGACGACATGAGCAAGCTGACCCGGCCCGAGAGGATCTCGTCGAGGTGCCGCATCCGGTCGATCGAGCGTTCGAGAACGGTCACGCGAGCGCCCAGGCCCAACGCGATGATCGCGGCGTTGTAGCCGACGATCCCGCCGCCGAGGACGACGACGTGCCCGGGCAGCACGCCAGGTGTCCCCGCGAGGAGGACGCCGCGACCGCCGAGGGGCTTCTCGAGGAAGTGCGCCGCCGCCTGAGGGGCGAGCCTTCCGGCGATCTCGCTCATCGGGGCGAGCAACGGAAGCCGGCGGTCGTCCGTCTCGACGGTCTCGTAGGCGACCGCGGCGACACCGCTGTCCGCGAGGGCCTGCGTAAGCGGCTCGTCGGCGGCGATGTGGAGGTACGTGAAGAGGATGAGCCCCTCGCGGAGGCGCGAGTACTCGGGCTCGATCGGCTCCTTGACCTTGAGGAGGAGGTCGGCCTGGCCCCACGCGTCGTCGACCGAAACGATGCGGGCTCCGGCGCGCTCGTACTGCGCGTCGTGAAACGCGCTGCCGTCGCCGGCGGTCGTCTCCACCAGCACCTCGTGGCCACGCTGGATCAGCTCACGGGCGCCCGCAGGCGTGAGAGCCACGCGGTACTCGTCGGTCTTGATCTCCTTCGGGACGCCGATCCGCAAAGCCCGGAGACACTATCTCGCCCGAGCTGCGCCACGAAGCGGCGTACTAGGCGCAGATCTCCGTCAGGCGCATAATCGGGGCATGCCACGTCACGCTGTGCGGCGGCGCCTGGCGACGGTCCTCTTCGTGGACATCGTCGGCTCGACCGCACTGGCGTCCGAGCTCGGCGACGCTCGCTGGCGCGAGCTGCTGACGCGGTTCCGCCGGATCGTCCGCGACGAGCTCAAGCGCAACGGCGGGCGTGAAGGGGACACTGCCGGCGACGGGTTCTTCGCAACGTTCGGGGAGCCGGCCCGGGCGCTGGCCTGCGCCGCCGCAATCGTCATCGAGGTTCAGCAGCTCGGCGTGGACGTCCGCGCCGGCGTACACACCGGCGAGTGCGAGGAGATCGACGGAAAGCTCGGTGGCATCGCGGTGCACATCGGCTCACGGATCATGGCGCTCGCGGGGCCTGCGGAGGTTCTGACGACCGGCACCGTGAGGGACCTCGTGGCAGGCTCCGGAGCGAGCTTCGAGGATCGCGGCATCCACGAACTCAAGGGGGTCGAAGGAAGCCGGCAGGTCTTCAGCCTGCGCGCCGTGGAGACGAGCCTTCCCGAGCCGCTGTCGCCCGACGAGGCTGCCGCGAGGCTCGCGCTGATCCCTGTGCCCGGGAGGCGCCGCCCGATCCGCCTGGCAATCGCCGTCGCGGCGCTCGTCGTCGCTGCGGCGGTGGCCGTCCCGCTGCTCGCCTTCGGCGGAGGCAAGGCCACCCCGGTCAGCCTGATCAGGCTCGACGGCCACTCGGGTCGCATCCTCCAAACCGAGCGCGACGGCTCCGGCCACGGTAACTGGGACAGCCTCCGCTCGGAGGGCGGCACGCTGTGGCAATACGTCTCGCAGAAGCACGAGTTGCTCGAACGGGACGGCCGGACCGGCGATCTCGTGCACGCACTCTCGGTTCACATCCGCTGCGCGTGCCAGGTGGCGCTCGGCTTCGGATCGGTCTGGCTCATAGGCGACCGAAGAGTGAAGGACACGATCACCGGCACGCTCACGCGTATCGACGACGTGAGCGGCCGCGTCGTGAAACGGATAGTGCTCGACGGCTCCACCGAGGACGGGACCGTCGCGGCCGGCAACGGCGCGGTCTGGGTGCTCGAGAGCGGCGGAAGCCTGGTTCGCATCGACCCGATCTCCAATCGCGTCACTCACACGTACGAGACGGACGCCGTGGAGACGAACACGCTCGTCCCGCTCGCAGGCTACGACTGGATCTGCGAGTGCATCGTCAACAAGATCCTTCGCTTCGACCCCCGCAACGGCCATTCGAGAACGTTCTCGATCCCGACGCAGGCCTACCTCGTCGGCATCGACTCCTCGAACGGCCAGACGTTGTGGCTCCTCGACCCGAAGAACAAGACTCTCACGGCCGTCGACCCCACGACCGGCAAAGCCGAGGCTCCACTCGGGCTGAGCGGAGGCCAGATCGTGGCTGCGGTCGTCGCCTTCGGCTCGATGTGGGCCACTGCCGGCAACGTCATCGACCGCGTCGACTTGAAGACGAGCGCGCGGAGCACGATCGCGATGCCGAAGGGCGTCTGGGCAGGGAGCATCGCCGCTGACCCGGCGAGCGGGACTATCTGGGTCGGCAACAGCGGATCTGCTCCTCCTCCGCCTCGCTAGAGCGTCCGGAGGTAGAGGAGCAGGCCGGCGAGCGTCTTCGCGTCCTCGATCTCGTGCAGCCGCTCCCAGATCTTGGCGACGGGCCACCGGACGAGCTCGAGGTCCTCGTCCGGCTCCGGCGAAGCCTCGCCGCGCTCGACGCCCTCCGCAGCGAACAGGGTCATCCGCTCCCGGCAGAAGCCCGGGGTCGTCCAGAAGGCCGCCAACTCCCGCCACTCACCGCCGCTCAGCCCGCACTCCTCCTGCAGCTCGCGCTGGGCGGTGCCGAGCGGCTCCTCCCCACGCTCGGCCGTTCCTGCCGGCAGCTCGAGAAGCCGACTCCGGGTCGCCTCGCGCAACTGGAGGACGAGCGCCACGTAGCCCTCGTCGTCGACGGCGACGATGGCAACCGCGCCGGGATGCTCGACGATCTCGCGCTCGTTCTCGCCCCACCGCTCGACCGTGACGCCGAGGAGGCGGCCCTGCCACACGAGCTCCGAGGAGTCAGGCTGCACGGGCGCCTTCGATCAGGGCGACCGTGACGTCGACCATCGCCTCGAGATCCTCGACCGCGACCCGCTCCTCCGGGCTGTGGAAGTCGTGCACGCCGTGGGTGAGATTCAGGCAGCGGAGACCACGCTCGTTGAAGACGTTCGCGTCGGCGGCCCCTCCCGACAGGCCGTACCGCACCTCGTGGCCGCAGCGCTGGAGCCCGTCCGCAGCGAGCCGGACAACGTCGTCGCTCTTCGCGAAGCGGTAGCCGCGGTACGTCTTCCGCAGCTCGGTCTGCAGCTCGCACTCGGTCTCGCTGGCCGCGAATGCGCACGCGTCCAGCATCTCCTGCACCAGATCGCCGAGCTTCCCTTCGTCCTGGGAGCGCGCTTCGGCGAGGAACGAGCACGTGTCGGGGACGATGTTGCCGGCCGTGCCGCCGGTGATCACGCCCACGTTCGCCGTCGTCACCTCGTCGACTCGGCCGAGGCGCAGGTCGGCGATCGCCCTCGCCGCCGCCTGAATCGCCGACCGGCCTTCCTCGGGCGCCATCCCGGCATGCGCAGCGCG
>DASXJG010000095.1:0-7874 GCA_036497525.1 Gaiellaceae bacterium | reverse complement strand
CAGCTTCTCGCCGCCGCCTTCCGCTTCGACGGGGAGGAGCACCCCGTCTACTGGATCTACGGCTTCAAGACGGGGACGTGGTGGCCGTTCGTCCCGACCGGCAAGGAGCAGGAGCGCGACAACGCGCGCGAGCTCGAGCTGAAGGCAAAGCTCGAGCCGGAGCTCCCGATCGAGCCCGACCTCAGCCGCTGGCTCGCGCTCTTCGACTCGCCGATCTAGCTGACCGGGCGGCCCATCTCGCGGGCGATCTCGGAGAGGGCCGCGAGCCGCTTCTCGAGCGGCGGGTGATCCATCATCCACTCGCTCATCTGCGTCTTCCAGTTGGTCGGGATGATGAAGAAGGCGTTCATGCCCTGGACCTCGCGCAGGTCGCGCTGCGGGATCTGCGCGATGTTGCTCGAGATCTTCTGGAGTGCGCTCATGAGGTTCTCCGGGGTGCCGGTCATCAGCGCGGAGCCGCGGTCGGCCGCGTACTCGCGGTAGCGCGAGATCGTCCGGATGAGGATGAAGCTGAGGGCGTAGACGACGATCGAGACGAGGAAGACGATCAGCCAGACCGGAACCTGGTTGTTGCCGTTGTTGTTCCGCCCGCCGCCGCCGAAGCCACCACCGCCGAACATCCCGGCGTAGAGGCCGAAGCGGGTCAGCAGCGCGGCGAGCATCGCGAAGAAGCTCGCCACCGTCATGACGAGCACGTCTCGGTTCGCCACGTGAGAGAGCTCATGCGCGAGGACGCTCTCGACCTCCTTCGGCTCGAGCCGCCGCCAGAGGCCGGTCGTCACGGCGATCGCCGCATGCTTGGGATTCCGGCCGGTGGCGAAGGCGTTCGGGACGTCGGTGTCGACGATCGCCACGCGCGGCTTGGGGAGGCCGGCCATCGCGCACAGCCGCTCCACCATTGCGTGCAGCTCCGGCGCCTCCTCGGCCGAAACGATCTTCGCGCCGGAAGCCGCGAGCGCGAGCTTGTCCGAGGTGTAGTACTGGAAGACGGCGAGGCCGACGACGATGACGAGCAGCGGGGCAAGCCCGACGTTGAGGAAATAGAAGAGGGCAACTCCGAAGACGACGTAGAGCAGGCCCAGCAGGCTGCCCGTGAAGAGCATCCGCAGGGAGAGCCCCCTGTCGCGGCCAAATGATCTGCGTTTCATAGAGCCCATGGTACTCAGCGGCCCAGGTCTGCCGGTTCCCGCGCCTGCGGTCTTAGCGGTTCATTAGAGTCCCGGACCGGTGGGTCGCCGACCTCTTGTCATCGCCGCCGCGCTGCTCTGCGCCGTCGTGGTCGCGGGCTGCGGCTCCGAGGGCGTCTCCTCGCCGACGCCTAGCACCGTGATCGGCACGGTCGCGGCCGCGCCGACGTTTCCGATCGTCCCCGCCTTCCGCCTCAAGGGCGACCCGAACAAGGGGAAAGCGGTCTTCGCGAGCTCGGGCTGCGGAAACTGCCACACGCTCTCCGCCGCGCACTCCACCGGCACCATCGGTCCGAACCTCGACACGCTGAAGCCGGACTACCGCGCGGTCACCGCGCAGGTGACGAACGGCGGCGCCCAGATGCCGTCGTTCAAGAGCACGCTCAGCACGCAGCAGATCGCGGACGTCGCCGCCTACGTCGTCACGTCGACCGGCGGCACGGTGCCGTAGAGCTTCCGGCCGGTTTCCCGGCGCGCGCCGCCGCCTTCGCGCTCGACCTCGACCGGACGCTGATCGCCGAGGACGGCGTGCTGCGGCCGCGCACCTGCGAGGCGCTACGCCGGACGCGGACGAGCGGCGCCCACGTCGTCGTCGTGACGGGCCGCATGTTCCGCGCGGTGCGGCCGTACCTCGAGCAGGCGGGGCTCGACGACCTCGTCGTCTGCTACCAGGGAGCGGTCGTCGCCGACCCCGCGACCGGCGAGTTTCTGCTCCACGTGCCAATTCCACTCCCGGACGCCCGGGAGGCGATCGACGCCGTGACCGCGGCCGGCTTCCACCTCAACTGCTACGTCGACGACCTGCTCTACGTCGCGGAGGTGACGCCGGAGGCACGGCGGTACGCCGACTTCCAGCACCTCGAGATCCACGCCGTCGGCGACCTGCGCGCCTGGCTCGACCGCGACCCGACGAAGCTCGTCGCCGTCGGCGACCCCGACGCGCTCGACGAGCTCGAGCAGGAGCTCAAGCCACGGTTCGCGGGCCGCCTCTTCATCTCCAAGTCGCTGCCGTACTTCCTCGAGTTCGCGCACCCCGACGTGAGCAAGGCGAGCGGCCTTGGCTTCGTCGCGGAACGGGACGGCTTCGGGCCCGACGAGACGGTCGCCTGCGGCGACGGGGAGAACGACCGCGAGCTGCTCGACTGGGCCGGCTTCGGAGTTGCAGTGGCGAACGCGCACGAGGACGTGATCGCCCGCGCCGACCTGGTCGTTCCCTCGGTGCAGGAGGAGGGCGTCGCTCTCCTGCTGGAGACCTACCTAGACTCATTCCCGTGATCGACGCCCGCGCAGCCCGCAACGAGCCGGACGAGTTCCGGCGCCGTCTCGCGCGCAAGGGCGCCGCCGAGGAGTTCGACGCCTGGCTCGCCGCCGACGAGCGCTGGCGGGAGCTCGTGCCTCGCGTCGACGAGCTCCGCTCGCGCACGAAGATGAAGGGCAAGCCGACCCCGGAACAGCTCGAGGAGCTGCGCGGCGTGAAAGAGGAGCTCCAACGCACGGAACAGGAGCTCTCGGAGGCTGAGGCGACCCGCGACGACGTCGGCCTGCGGATCCCGAACCTTCCTGCCGACGACGTCCCCGACGGCGCGACCGAGGACGACGTTCGCGTCGAGCGGGTCGTCGGTGAGCCACCGCAGCTCACCGACCCGAAGGAGAGCCTCGAGCTCGGCCGTTTCGACATGGAGCGCGCGGCCCGGATGAGCGGCGCCCGCTTCGGCTACTGGATCGGCGACACCGGCCGGCTAGCGCTCGCGCTGTATCGCTACGCGCTCGACCGGCTCGACGCGAAAGGCTTCGTGACCGTGCTGCCACCGGTGCTCGTACGCGAGAACGCGCTGATCGGCACCGGCGCATTCCCCTCGGACGAGCAGAGCATCTACGCGATCCCGGAAGACGGGCTGTACCTGTCCGGGACCGCCGAAATCCCGCTCGCGAGCCTCCACGCCGGCGAGATCCTCGACGCGGAGGCCCTGCCGCTCCGGTACGTCGCGTTCTCGCCGAGCTTCCGGCGCGAGGCCGGCGCCGCCGGCCGCGACACGCGCGGCATGTTCAGGGTCCACCAGTTCAACAAGGTCGAGCAGTTCGCGCTCACGCTGCCGGAGAGCTCCGGGGACGAGCACGAGCTCCTGCTCGCGAACACCGAGGAGCTCGTGCGCGAGCTCGGCGTTGCCTACCGCATCGTCGTCCTGCCCGCCGGCGACATGTCGGCCGCGTCGGCGAAGACCTACGACGTCGAGATCTGGTTCCCGAGCCAGGGCAAGTACCGCGAGACGGCGTCGATCTCGAACACGACGGACTTCCAGGCCCGCCGGCTCGGCATCCGCTACCGGGACGGGAAGAGCCCCGAGCCGCTGCACATGCTCAACGGCACCGCCGCCGTCGACCGGATGGCGCTCGCGATCCTCGAGAACTTCCAGGGAGAGGTACCGGACGTGCTGCGCGAGTACGGCGCGCCCGAGCGCGTCACTCCCTAGCAGCACCAGGCCCAGCCGCCCGCGGTGTCTCGACGCGTGGAGGAGCGGCAAGCGACGGGTCGTGATCCAGGATTGCCCGCTGCAACGCTTGCAGCTCCTCGCTCGGCTCGAGCCCTAGCTCGTCGAGCAGAACGGTCCGGGTGTCGCGATACACATCGAGCGCCTCGGCCTGGCGGCCGGAGCGGTAGAGCGCAACCATCAGATGGGCGCGGAGGCGCTCGTGGAGAGGATGGGAATGCACGAGCGCTTCGAGCTCCGGCACGAGGTCGTCGTGATGGCCGAGGGCGAGCTCGAGGTTGATCCGCCGCTCGATTCCTGCCTGGCGGAGGCCCTCGAGACGCTCGATCTCGCGCTGCGCAAAGTCGTCGTAGGCGAAGTCGGCGAGTGCGGGCCCGCGCCAGAGCGCCAGCGCCTCCTGGAGCTTCGCGGCCGCCGGGCCACGTTCGAGCGGCCGCGCTTCAGCGAGAAGCTCCTCGAACTCGTGTACGTCGACCTGCTCGGCTGCAACCTTCAGGCGATAGCCCGCGCCGACTGTCTCGATCGCCTCCGGACCGAGCTGCTTGCGAAGGCTCGAGACGTATCCCTGCAGCGCCTTGGCCGCTGTGTCGGGCGGCTTGCCCGCCCACAACTCGTCGATCAGCCGGTCGCTCGAGACGAACTCGCTGTCGTGTAAGAGCAGGATCGCGAGCAGCTTTCGCTGTTGTCCCCCGGGGAGCGCAACCTCGGTCGCGCCGTCGCGAATCTCGAGCGGCCCGAGGATCAGGTACCTCAATTCGCTCAACCATGCGACCGTACAACCTCGCGAGGCCGATGGTAAGGGCGGCCTCTTACCGAGGCTTTACCGGTGTGTCACCGTTTCCTTGGCGGCTCTCCCGATGCTCCGCCAAATGAACCGCAGCGGGCGGTTCGGAGCAAAGGGAGACACAGTGAACACCACCCACAAGATCAAGGCGGCGACGGCGACGCTGACGGTCGGCTTCCTGCTCGCAATCGCCCTCGCGGCGACCGCCCAGGCTGTGAACGGCACCTCACAGGCAGTGCGCGCGCGTGCCGACGCTACGAATCGCTTCTACCAGCTGGGCGTCTACAGCCCGGAAGAGCTCCGCAGCCAGGCAATGAACCGTGCCTACCACCTCAGCGCCTACAGCTCGACCGGAACAGCGGCGCAAAAGGCAGTCGAGAGGCGCAGCCAGGCAATCAATCGCTTCTACCACACCGGCAGCTCCACGGCGGTCAGCACGTCGAGCCCCTTCGACTGGAGTACCGCAGGCGTCAGCGCAGGCGGGGCGCTCGGGCTGATCGTCCTCGCCGGAGGGCTGACGGTCCTGGTTCGGCGGCGCACCACCGACCACCCGTCGTCCCCGAGCACGACGTAGCCCTTCCGGTCGAGCTCGCGGTCAAGGGGAGGAGCCCTCGGCTCCTCCCCTTTTGCCGCGCTTGGACTCTCTGGCGAGCCACTCCTTCGCGAGCCGCTTCTGGGCGCGCGTCAACCAGGCCTCCTCGACGAGGTCGCGCAGCTCGTCGCGGTCGAGCCCCTTCAGGTCGGGGATGCGCATCAGTACGGCCGAGTAGACCTTCCAGTGCGGCGTCGTGAAGTAGATGCCGCGCGCGTCGGAGAGCAGCAACTCCTTGACGCCGAGGTCGGCGACGCGGAAGACGAGGACGTCGTCCAGCCGCTCGCCGGTCTCCGCGTCGACGGCGTCCGGGCGCCGGCTGCGATGGAAGCAGAACATCTTCCCGTGCACCTTGTACGTCGGCCGCCCGTCCTCGACCTCCTTCGTCGCCTCGGGCATGCCGAGCGCGAGCCTGTCGAGATCCTTCATCGTCGCCACGGCTGCGACACTAACCGGGCGCGGCGGGGTGCCGGAGCGGTCTAACGGGGCGGTCTTGAAAACCGCTGAGCCTTCGGGCTCCGTGAGTTCAAATCTCACCCCCGCCGCTCCCATCGTTACGAGTCGCGGCCTCCGAGAGCAGTCGGATCAGCAGGGTGTCCAGGTCTTCGTAGCTGAGCCGAGGAAGCACGAGCTCCAGGGCCTGATCCAGGAACTCCGCCGAGGCCGATCTGCCTGCAGCCTGGACGTGCCAGAGTCGGATCTTCGTCGCGGTCACCTCGATGCCCTGGAAGGTGACCGAGGCCTTCAATCCCGGAGTCTCGGTCGTGCACACCTCCTTCCCGGGGCCGCAACCGGGAAGGAGGCGTTCCGCAGAGTCAGGTCGCCGCGGCACGAGTCGAGCGCCCCTACGTTCCCCTGTCGGGAGGTGCAGACTCATCGACGCAGGCCACCAGTCGCCGCAGTGGGACAACTTTGGTGCTGGCTTCCTGATCGAAGCGCACGACGGCCGCGTCAGTTCCGTAGAGGTATCGGAGCACGCCGACCCGGCCGCGAAAGCTGACGCGCTCGCCCACTCGAAGTGGGCGTTCAGGACCACTGCTCAAGGCGTTCATCTCGTTGGGTCGGGTGCCTCCCCTCATCTGGGTAGAGGCATCCGGCGGGCCGATCCTTTCGGTCGGCGCTACGGGATCGGCACGGAGACCGTCGTAGGCGTCGTCACCGTGAAGCCGATCGGAGTTGTCACGGTCGCCGAAACGATCGGTGTGCTGACGGTCACCGTCGCCGCGACCGTTACGGGCGACGACGGTGTCGGCAGTGTCGGCAGGGAAACGGTCGGCACCCGGAGCGTCGAGGGCAGCACCGACGCCACCACGTCGGCGGTCGAGGAGCGGATCGATGCCGGTTTCGCTTCTCCGGTCGAGCCCGGCGTCGACGCTGAGGACACGCTCAGCGTCGAGCCGTCGGCCGTCTTCGACTGACGACGAGCCGAGTCGGGCGTGAGCGTTGCGAGAGGTGCACGCCCTGCTCCCGCCGTCGCGCGTTCAGGGCGCGGCGCCGGTACCGCCAGGCGTCCAGGGCTCGGCGCCGGCGCCGCTGTCCTGTCGGTCCCGATCGGAGCGACCGCGCGCGCGGCGACGATCCCTGTGGTCGCGAGACCGGCGGCCGTGACGACTGCGGCGGCGCCCTTGACCACTGCCACCTGAGGCATGCCGGCGTGCTTCGACCAACGCCACACCCCGAGACCTCCTACCGTGACAGCGAGCGTCTGACGGAGGCGCTGCCGGCCGCGATGAAGGAGCATCGTCACCGCATTCACCGACGTGCCCATCTGCTCGGCCGTCTCGCCGTACGAGAGGCCGAGCACATCCCGGTACAACACGGCCGCCCGCTGCTCCCTCGGCAGGCTCGCGAGCGCGGTGCGAATCTCGGACATCCGCGACCCCTCCTGGACCGCGTACTCCTCGAGCGGTTCCGCGTTCAGGCGGCGCCGCCGGAGGCGGTGGGCGGCGTTGAGTGCGATCGCAGCGAGCCACGCGCGCGGATTACGCGGGATCGTGCCGCGTTCGAGGGCGCGCTGCGCATCGAGGAAGGCCGTCTGCACCACATCCTCGGCATCGTCGTGGTCGCGCAATTCGCGCTCGACGAGCCGGACCAGCCTGGCGCGGTGCTCCCGATACAGGCTTTCGATTTCGGTGGGCACCTTTACTCCATTCCCGCATACCGGGGGGAGCGAAACGATGTTCACACCCGCCGCTCGTCTGTAGCGTTCTCCCCCGTGGCGACGGGAGCCGACCTGCGTGCGCTGATGCGGCTTTGGCCGCACGGCGTCTCGATCCTCAGCGTCGACGTCGAGGGCGACCGGATGGGCGTCACCGTCTCCTCCCTCGTCTCGCTCTCGCTCGAGCCGCCGCTCGTCGGTGTCTCGATCGGCAAGGACGCGTCGTGCTACGAGCTCCTGCGTAGCGCCCGGCGCTTCGCGATCAGCCTCCTCGGCGCCGAGCAGGAGGAGCTCGCGCGCCGCTTCGCGGCCGGCTACCCGCCGATCGTCCACTGGCAGGGCGTCCCGACACGCGAGGGGAAGGTCGCGCCGCTGATCGAGGGCGCGCTGGGATGGATCGAGGCCGAGACACGCACGGAGGCCGACGCCGGCGACCACACCTTCTTCATCGCCGACGTCCTCTCGATCGAGCACGGGCCGTCCCACCACGCGCTCGTCTACCGCGAAAGCACCTACCACTCGGTTTGATCGAAGCCGTCGTCTTCGACCTGGACGGCGTGCTGCTCCAGTCGGAGGAGGTGTGGGACGCGGTGCGGGAGCATTACGTGCGCGAGCGCGGCGGCCGGTACGACGAGAATGTGCAGCGGGCGATGATGGGGATGTC
>DASXJG010000094.1:0-43398 GCA_036497525.1 Gaiellaceae bacterium | reverse complement strand
CCTCCACCGCCGCCGGAAGCTCCGAGCCGGTGCCGTACCGCCGCTCGCGGACACGCGCCTTCTTCCCGACACGGCCGCGCAGGTAGTAGAGCTTCGCGCGGTTGACGTCGCCGATCGAGACGACCTCGATCTTCTCGATCTTTGGCGAGTGGAGCGGGAACGTCCGCTCCACGCCGACGCCGAACGACTGCTTGCGTACCGTGAAGGTCTCGCGCGCGCCGGCTCCCTGCCGCTTCAACACGATCCCCTCGAAGACCTGGAGGCGCCGGCGAGTCCCCTCGATCACCTGGAAGTGGACACGTACCGTGTCGCCCGCCTTGAATCGCGGAACATTGCGCATCTGGGCGCGCTCGATGTCCTGGATGATGTTGCTCATGAAAAGAGGGCCGGACGGCCGACGGCCAAGGGTAGCGAAATCGAGTTCGCCCCGATTCGCCTAGCGGAAGCCGATCCGGTCCGGCGGCCAGTACACGAAGAAGACGGTGCCGATCAGCTTGTCGCGCGGCACCGAGCCCCACGAGCGCGAGTCGCACGACGACGCACGGTTGTCGCCCATCATGAAGAACTGGCCCTCCGGGACCTTCCAGACCTGGCCGAAATGCTGCGTGTCGGCGAGCCGCCTGTCATTCGTGAGGTACGGCTCTTTCAGCTTCACGAACTTGCTGTCGTCTGGACCGCGGATCCAGATGAAGCCGCTGTCGTCCTCGCGGACGGTGTCGCCGGGGAGGCCGATCACGCGCTTCACGAAGGTGCCGCCCTCGCCGCACTTGAGCGCGGCCTCCGTCGGCGTGTTGAAGACGACGATGTCGCCGCGCGACGGCGGGCCGAAGTCCAGGCAGATGCGGCAGGCGAGCACCCGGTCACTCGAATTGCCGAGACAGCCCGGGAACGCAGGCCCCTTCGCGCAGTTGAGAGTCGGCTCCATCGACGACGACGGGATCCGGTACGGGTTGACCACCCACTGCTTGAGCGCTAGCACGATCAGGATCGCGCCTGCGATCGTGAGGATCCAGTCGAGGGTGACCCGGACGTTGCGCGGCAGGCCCGGAAACATGCGGGCGAGCGGATCGCGGGTGCGTCCGGAGGAGAAGCGGTCCTCATGCACCTCGTCGGAGGGCAGGTCCTGCGGCGGCGAGTCCTCGTAGTAGCCGTAGTCGTAGCTTCGCTCCCGCGGGGGATCCTCGAACGGCCTCGGCGCGTTCCGCTCGTCGAGGGGCCAGCCCGAGAAGCGGTCGTCCTCCTCCGGCTGCGCGTCGCGCTCGGTGTCGTCGTCGTCGTAGTAGCCGCTCACGTCACCATCTCGCGCCGCCACGCCTCGATCCGGCCGTGGTCACCGGACAAGAGCACCTCGGGAACGGTCCAGCCGCGGAAATCCGCCGGCCGCGTGTAGTGCGGGTACTCGAGCCCGCCGTCGAGCTCGGCGGAGAAGCTCTCGAGCTCCCCGGAGCCTTCGGCGAGCGCACCCGGCAGCCGCCGCGCGACCGAGTCGAGAATGACCATCGCCGGCAGGTCGCCGTTCGAGAGGACGTACGGCCCGACGGAGATCGCGTCGGTCGCGAGGTGCTCGACGATCCGCTCGTCGAAGCCCTCGAAGCGGGCGCTCAGGAGCGTGATACACGGCTCGTCGGCGAGCTCCTCGACGACGGCCTGGGTCAGCTGCCGCCCTTTCGGCGTCAGCGCGATCACCGGCCCGGGCGGGTCGGACTCGTACGCCGCCTCGAGAGCGGCCGCCACGACGTCCACGCGCAGGACCATCCCCGCTCCGCCGCCGTACGGTTCGTCGTCAACCTGGCCCGCGCGCAGCGGGGTCGTGTCGCGGTAGTTGAACAGCCGCAGCTCGAGCTCGCCCCCGAGCACCGATGCCACCGGCCGCTGCTCGGTCAGCCAGGCATAGGCGTGAGGAACGAGAGTGAAGACGTCTAGGCGCACGCTGGGCTCAGTCGGGGTCTACGAACCCCGCGGCGACAACGATTCGCCCGCCGGCCAGATCCACCTGCCGGACGCACGCCTCGACGAGGGGCAACGACGCACCCGAGTCGAGCTCGAGAACGTCGTTCGCAGGGTACTGGAGTACCTCGCGCACCCGTCCGAGCTGCCGCCCGCCCTCCTCCTCGACCGTGAGCCCGACGAGCTGGAAGACGTAGAACTCGTCCCCGTCCGAGAGCTCGGGAAGCGTCGCGCGCGCGACCGCGAGCTCGGCGCCGCGCTCGACGTGCCGGTCGAGGCGGATCACCGGCCGCCCGCCGGAGCCGTGGCGGGAGGCGACGACGGTCGCCGGCTCACCGCCCGCGTACAGCGTCGCGCCGGACGTGAACACAGCCTCGCGGGCGCTCGGGTTCTCGACGAAGAAGCCGCCGTCGACGCCGTGCGGCCTCCCCACCCGGCCGACCGGCACGAGCTCGTCAGAGCCCACGTTCGGTGAACTCGGCGACCGCCTCTTCCCGCGTTGCCTTCAGCTCGGCGCCGTCGTAGGGCGTGCGCCGGTGCGCGAGGTCGAGCAGCCAGTAGGCCCCAGGCTCCTCCTCGTACGGCATGCCGACGCTGCCCGCGTTGACCACGTGGACGCCGGCGACCGTCCGCTCGTACTGCGTGTGCGTGTGCCCGCAGACGACGGTCGGGACGTCGAGCCCCTCGAAGAGGAACGCGATCCGCTCCTCGGGCGTCCGCTCGGTGAAGATGTCCACGTCGTTCCGCGGGGAGGCGTGACAGTAGAGGACGTCGCCGATCTGTTGCGCCTCGGGGCGCTCATGGAGGAAGGCGATCTCCTCCTCGCTCAGCTTGGAGCGCGTCGCCTCGACCAGCGGCTCGGGAACGAGGCCGCCCTCGCCGGGGAACAGCTCACGGTCGGCATTGCCACGCACCCAGCGCACGCGATCGCCGAGGGCACGCAGGCGCACGAGCGTCTCGGACGGCTGCTCGCCGCCCGCGCAGACGTCGCCGCCGACGACGATCATCGCGTCGTCGGGTACCTCCGCGAGCACCGCATCGAGCGCCTCGAGGTTGCCGTGGATGTCGTAGAGCGCCGCGACCGGTGCCATCAGTCCGCGATCTCGAGCTGGAGCCGGCGACCGGCCTGGACGCCGCCGGCGCGCACGACCGTGCGCAGCGCCCGCGCGAGCCGCCCCTGGCGGCCGATCACCTTGCCGACGTCTCCCTCGGCGACGTGGAGCCGCAGGACGAGCGTGCCGTCCGCCTCCTCGAACTCGTCGACCCGGACGGCGTCGGGCTCGTCCACGAGCCGGCGCGCGAGCTCCGCGACCAATTCGGCCACGGCGTTACTCGATGCCCTGAGCCTTGAGGAGCTTCGCCACCGACTCCGTCGGCTGCGCGCCCTTCTCGAGCCAGCCGCGCACCTTCTCCTCGTCGAGGTCGATGAGCGAGGGATCCGACTGCGGGTTGTAGCGGCCGACGATCTCGATGAACTTGCCGTCGCGCGGCGAGCGCGAATCGGCTGCGACGACGCGGTAGATCGGGTTCTTCTTCGAGCCGACCCGCGTCAGCCTGAGCTTCACTGCCATCTGGCTACCTTCTCGCTTTCCTCTTGCGTTTGGACTTCGACTTGCGCGTCGCGCTCGGCCGTGGAGGGCCTTGCGTCGGCAGGGCGGTGCCGGGTACGCCGGCGCCTGGAATCTGGGGCATCTTGCCGGATCCGACCGCCTTCATCATCTTCGCCATCTGCTTGCGGGCCTCGATGAGCTGATTGACGTGCTCGACGGTCGTGCCCGAGCCGGCGGCGATCCGCTTGCGGCGCGAGGCGTCGATGACGTGTGGGACGCGCCGCTCGTGCGGGGTCATCGAGAGGATGACCGCCTCGACCCGCTTCAACTGGTTCTCATCCACCTGGTCGAGGCCCTCGAGCTGGCTGCCGAGACCGGGGATCATCTTGAGCACGCCCTGAAGCGGCCCCATCCGGCGGATCATCTTGTAGCTCGAAAGGAAGTCGTCGAACGTGAACTCGCCCTTCATCATGCGGCGCTCGAGCTCTTCCTTCTCGTCCTCCTCGATCGCGGCCTCGGCGCGCTCGATCAGCGTCAGGACGTCGCCCATGCCGAGGATCCGCGACGCCATCCGGTCGGGGTGGAACCAGTCGAGCGCGTCGAGCTTCTCGCCGTTGGAGGCGAGCTTGATCGGCTTTCCGGTGACCGCGCGGACGGACAGTGCCGCGCCGCCGCGCGCGTCGCCGTCGAGCTTGGTGAGGACGACGCCGTCGAAGTCGATCCGCTCCTGGAACGCCTGCGCGACGTTGACCGCCTCCTGGCCCGTCATGGCGTCCAGGACGAGTAGGACGTTGGTGGGCTTCGCCTCGCGGCGCACGGCCGCGAGCTCGTCCATGAGCTCCTCGTCGACGTGGAGGCGGCCGGCGGTGTCGAGGATCACGACGTCGCGCCCGTCGGCCTTCGCCCGCTCGATCCCGTCGTGGACGGCCCTGACCGGGTCGGTCCGCTCCTCGGCGTAGACCGGGACCCCGACCTGCTCGCCGAGCTGGACGAGCTGGTCGATCGCCGCCGGCCGCTGCAGGTCGGCGGCGACGAGCGCCGGCTTCCGGCCCTCCCTCTCGAGCAGGAGCGCGAGCTTGCCGGCGGCGGTCGTCTTGCCCGAGCCTTGCAGGCCTGCGAGCAGGATCGTCGTCGGCGGCCGCTGGGAGAAGGCAAGGCGCGAGTCGGACGAGCCGAGCAGCTCGGTCAGCTCCTCGTGGACGATCTTCACGACCTGCTGGCCGGGCGTAAGGCTTTTCCGTACGTCCTCGCCGAGCGCGCGCTCGCGCACGTGCGCGACGAAATCCTTGACGACGCCGAAGTTGACGTCCGCCTCGAGCAGGGCGAGGCGGATCTCGCGCATGGCGCGGGAGATCGCCTCCTCGTCGAGGACGCCGCGCCCGCGCAGGTCGCCGAGCGCGCTCTGGAGCTTGTCCGTCAGGGCGTCGAACATCGAGCCCGCAGGGTAGCCGGGCTGGAAACCGGGCAGTCCGGGGGTCACACTTGTTACATGGCCTCCACCGCTGCAGCGCGGAAGACGGTCAGCGTCCTCTTCTGCGACCTCGCCGGCTCGACCGCGCTCGGCGAGCAGCTCGATCCGGAGCCGCTCCGGGAGCTCATGGGCGCGTGGTACGAGGCGATGCGCACGGCTGTCGAGCGGCACGGCGGCATGGTCGAGAAGTTCGTCGGCGACGCGGTGATGGCCGTGTTCGGGCTCCCGCGCGCCCACGAGGACGACGCGCTGCGCGCCACGCGGGCCGCGCTGGACATGCAGACGGCGGTCGAGCGGCTCAACGCGTCGCTCGAGGACCGCGCGATCCCCCGGCTGCGGATCCGGATCGGCATCAACACGGGCGAGGTCGTGACCGGCGACGAGAACGGGACGCTCGTCACGGGTGACGCGGTCAACACTGCGAAGCGGCTGGAGCAGGGAGCCGAGGGTGGAGAGATCCTGATCGGAGCGGTGACGGAGCGGCTCGTGCGGCATGCCGCCCGCCTCGAGCCGGCCGACGCCGTCGACGCGAAGGGGAAGAGCTCTCCGGTCGAGGCCTGGCGCGTGCTGGGCGCCGAAGCCGGAGCCGATTCGTTCGCGCGCCGCTGGGACACGCCGCTCGTCGGCAGAAGGAACGAGCTGGGCGTCCTCAGGGACGAGCTGACGGCGAGCGCCGACGAAAGCGGCTGCCGGCTCGTCACCGTGATCGGCGCGGCCGGCGTCGGCAAGACGCGACTCGTGTCCGAGCTCGTCCGCGAGGTCGATGGATACGCGACCGTTGCGGCCGGACGCTGCCTCCCCTACGGCGACGGGATCACGTTCTGGCCGCTGACGGAGCTCATCCGGCGGCTCGGCGGAGAGCAAGCCGTGGTGAGGGCAATGGGCGACGACGCGGACGCCGCGCTTGTCGTGGAGCGCCTCCGCGTCCTCGCCGGCAGCGGAGCCGCCCCGCCGGAGGAGCTTTTCTGGGCGGTCCGGCGGCTCTTCGAGACTCTGGCCCGCTCGCGGCCGCTCCTGGTCGTCCTCGAGGACGTCCACTGGGCGGAGCCGATGCTGCTCGACCTCGTCGAGCACGTCAGCCGCTGGAGTCGAGACGCCCCGATCCTCCTCCTCTGCGTCGCGCGGAAGGAGCTGCTCGAGGAACGCCCGCACTGGGAAGGCCTGCTCGTCCGGCTTGCGCCCCTCTCCAGCGGGGAGGCGACCGAGCTTCTCGACGCGCTCGACGGCGGCGGGATCCTGTCGCCGGAGCTCCGCACGCGCGTGGCGGAGGTGGCGCAGGGCAATCCGCTCTATACCGAGCAGCTCGTCGCGATGCTCGCCGAGGAGGCGCGATCGGCGACGGAAGTCGTCGCGCTGCCACCGACGATCCAGGCGCTTCTCGCGGCCCGCCTCGATCGCCTCGATCGGTTCGAGCGAGACGTGCTCGAGCGGGCGGCCGTGGTCGGCAAGGACTTCTGGCCCGGGGCGATTGCCGCGCTCGGCGACAGCGACGGGGCCCTGGGCCCGACCCTCCTCGGTCTCGTCCGTCGCGATCTCGTCGAACCTGCTGCGTCGAGCATCCCGGGAGAGGACGGCTTCCGTTTCCGCCACGCGTTGATCCGGGACGCCGCCTACGCCGGCATCCCGAAGAGATCACGCGCCGACCTCCACGAGCGTTTCGCCGGATGGGTCGAGCGCCACGATGCTCGGGACGAGCTCGTCGGCTACCACCTGGAGCAGGTCTACCTCTACCGCGACGAGCTCGGAGCTCTCGACGACCACACGCGCGCGCTCGGCGAGCGGGCAGGCGAGCTGCTAGCCGCCGCCGGCAGACGTGCGCTCGCTCGAGACGACGTGCCGGCCGCGGTCAACCTGCTCGAGCGCGGGGTTGCACTGTTGCCGCAGACAAGCGACGCACGAGGATTCGCACTCCTCGAGCTCGCGATCGCCCTAATGCGGTCCGGTTCGTTTGCGGCCGCCGAGGGCGCACTCGAGGAAGCCCTCGACCTCGCCCGGTCAGAGGCCAACCGCCAGCTCGAGCTGCGCACCCTGATCGAGCGCGAGTTCTTTCGAATCTTCACCAACGCGGAAACGCCGGTGGAGGAGATCACGCGCATCGCCGAGGAGGCGATCCCGGCTCTCGAGGCGCTCGGCGACGACGCCGGGGTGGCAAAGGCGTGGCACCTGCTCAGCGAACCGCCCGTCAATGCGTGCCGCTGGGGGGAGCGCGCGGCCGCGCTGGAACACGCGCTCGAGCACGCCCGGCGTGCAGGGGACACCCGCGAAGCGGCACGCGCCGCGGCCGCGCTCATGCAGGCGATCCAGCTCGGGCCGACGCAGGTTGACCCCGCAATCGACAGGGCCTATCTCTTCCTGCGCGAGAGCGAAGGCGATCGGTTGCTCACCGCATCGATCCTGAGCTCACTCGCGGTGCTACTGGCCATGCGCGGCGAGTTCGGTGAAGCACGCGCTCAGTGGGCGCGGGCACAGGCGTTCTGGGAGGAGCTCGGAATGCCGCACCAACAGGCGATCCGGGCCATCGACGCCTCCACGATCGCGCTGCTGGCCGGAGACGCCGAGGCTGCCGAGCGCGAGCTCCGGACCGGATACGACCTTCTTGTGGAGATCGGCGACGTGCACCTTCGGCCGATGCTGGGCGCCTATCTGGCAGCGGTGCTCGTCGAGAAGGGCAACCTCGGTGAAGCGGATGCGCTTGCTTCGTACGCGGAGTCACACTCCTGGGAGGACGACATCGTCACGGAGGTGATGTGGCGTGTCGCCCGCGCGCGGATCCAGGCACGCACGGGCGGAGCGGCCGAGGCCGAGCGGCTCGCGCGCGGGGCGGTGGACTTGGCCGCGCCGACCGATTTCCTCGATCTCCAGGCGACGGCCTTGCTCGCGCTCGCCCGCGTCCTCCATGAGGCAGGGTCGCCGGACGCTGCAACCGCTGCGGGCCAAGCCCAAGCGGTGTACGAGCGCAAGGGGAACGTCGTCGGCGCAAGGTGGGCCGCGGGGCTGGTCTCCTAGGCAGGGCGCGACCGTAGGAGTAGGGTCGCGCCTGAAAGGAGGTCCCCCATGGAGGACTACGACGACACCGTGTACGAGGGCTCGGGACCCAGCCTGGAGGCGGCGTTCGAGGACGCCTGGCACAGCGCCAAGAGAAACAATGCGCCCCCGGGCCGCTACAAGGCGACCGTGGTCGGGGTCGACGCGGAAAATCCCATCCACAGCTACATCGTCACGATCGGGCCCGGCCCGCCGGACAGCTAGGCGAGCTCGAGTGTCTCAGCCGGCGACGAGCGCGCGGGCGTAGTCGCGCGGATCGAACGGCTGCAGGTCCTCGAGTGCCTCCCCGACGCCGACGAGCTTGACCGGCAGGCCGAGCTCGTACGCGATCGGGATCGCGACACCGCCTTTCGCCGAGCCGTCGAGCTTGGTGAGGACGACGCCTGTGACGCCGACCGCGTCGCCGAACAGCCGCGCCTGTTGAAGCCCGTTCTGCCCCGTCGTCGCATCGACGACGAGGAGCGTCTCGTGCGGCGCTCCTTCGAGCCGGCCGGCGATCACTCGGCGCACCTTGGCGAGCTCCTCCATGAGGTTCGTCTGCGTGTGGAGGCGGCCCGCCGTGTCGACGACGACGACATCGCGGCCGCGTGCCGCCGCGGCCTCCACCGCGTCGTACGCAACCGCGGCCGGATCGCCGCCGCGCTCCGAGCCGATGAAGTCGGCGCCCGCCCGCTGCGCCCAGATCTCGAGCTGCTCCTCCGCCGCGGCGCGGTACGTGTCGGCGGCCGCGACGACGACCGAGCGGCCGTGCTCGGCGAGCCTTGCCGCGAGCTTCCCGATCGTCGTCGTCTTTCCCGTGCCGTTGACGCCGACGACGAGGATCACGGCGGGCTCGTGGGCGACGTCCAGCACCGGCGGCTCCCCGAAGAGGTCCGTCACCTCGTCCGCAAGCGCCGCATTCAGATCCGGAAGCTCACCGCGCGCCTCGAGCCGCCGGACGAGCTCGGCGGTGGCCTGGACGCCGACATCGCCGGCGATGAGCGCCTCCTCGAGCCGCTCCCAGTCGGCCTCGTTGCCGGGGTCGAACGCTGCCGCAGCGGCGAGCTCGCCGGTGAGCGCGCGGCGCGACTTCGAGAGCGAGTCGCGCAACCGCGAGAAGAAGCGGCCGCCGCCCTCCTCCTCGGCTTCCGAGGCCGCGTCCGCCTCCCCGAGCAGCTCCGCCCAGCTCCGCATCGCCCCAGCCTAGTGCTGTCTCCCGCAGCCACGTCCCGGTGCCAGGCACCGGGACGTGGCTGTTCGAGACAGTTGCGAGCGGCTTTGCGTCTGGCCACGCCGTGTGAGGGCCGTAACGGCCATGTCCGTGTGCCTGGCACCGGGACGTGGCTGTTTCGGACACGGCCGCGAAGCCGCCGGCTTCGCTACGAGAGCTGCCAGGTCTCGTTGCGGATCAACGGCACCTCGGCGCCGTCCGCAAGAACCGCATCCACCTCGAGGTCGGGGCCGCCGACCATGAAGTCGACGTGGATCTTGCAGACGTTCGATCCGCCGTCCGGCTCGCCGTCGAACGCGTACGGCAGCCCCATCCCGTACGCGATGTGACACGTCGCGTTCTCGTCGAACAGCGTGTCGAAGAAGAGCGTCTCGGACTGGCCGACACGCGACTCGTTCGTGACGAGCGCGAGCTCGCCGAGCCTGTCGGCGTTCTCGATCGTGGCCAGCTGGCTGCGGACGAGATCCCCTCCGGTCTCGGCCTCGACACCGACGATTCGCCCGTCCTCGAAGGTGAGCTCCAGTCCGCGGATGATCTGCCCGTTGAGGACAAGCGGCAGCGACGAGCGGATGGTGCCCTCGGCGCGTCGCGAGTCGGGCGTGGTGAAGATCTCCTCGGTCGGCATGTTGGCGACGTAGTCGATCCCGCCGGACGTCCGGAAGCGGGCGCTGCCCCAACGGGCGCTCGGCAAGAGGCCGACCGTGAGATCGCTGCCCGGGCCGCGGTAGTGGAGCCCATCGGGGGCAAGCTCCGTCAAGGTCGCCGCCCGGGCGTCGAGGCGCGCCATGTGCTCCCGCCACGCCTCCACGGGGTCCGGCTCGTCCAGCCGCATGCAGAACGCGACCTTCTCCCAGAGCCGCTCGACGTCCGGCTCTCCGAAGACCTGCTGCGCCCAGCCCGCGTTCGGGGCCCCGACGCCGCACCAGTTGACGCTGTTGTCCCGATGCTGCTGCTGAGAAATCTCGGCGAGCTCGAGCTGGATTGCCCGGCCGACGCGCTCGCCGTCGAGGTCCGCGAGGAGCTCGGGCTCGGGCCTGCCGGTCGTCCCGATCGACGCGTTGCCCGCCTCCGACAGCATCAGCTCCTTCGCCCACTCGGGCGAGTACGTGAGCGCGGAGTCGGGCCCCAGCCCGATCATCGCGTGCCGGTTGTGGTCGTCGCGGTAGACGACGTGGACGTACTCCGCGCCGGCCTCGTACGCCTGCCGGACGAGCGCGCGCCCCAGCTCGGCGTGCTCCACCATCGGGTGGACGAAGACCTGCTGGCCCGGCTGGACGTTCGCCCCGACCCGAACCGCCAGCTCGGCGTAGCGCTCGAGCCGCTGGTCCTCGGTCATGCCAGCTGCCACTCCTCGTTCCTGATCAGCGGCACCTCGGCTCCGTCCGCCAGTACCGCGTCCACCTCGAGCTCCGGCCCGCCGACCATGAAGTCCACGTGCATGTTCGCCATGTTGAACGCGTCGTCAGGCTCGGCGTCGAGGAGGAAGGGAAGACCTGTGCCGTACGCGATGTGACAGGTGGAGTTCTCGTCGTAGAGCACGTCGTAGAAGAGCAGGCCGGTCTGGCCGACGCGGGACTCCCCCGTGACGAGCGCTACCTCGCCGAGCCGATCGGCGTTCTCGATCGTCGCGAAATGGCTGCGCACGAGCTCGGCGCCGGTCTCGGCGTCGACGCGGACGGCCCGGCCGCCCTCGAACGTCAGCTCCAACCCTCGGACGATCTGGCCGAAGAGAGGGAACGGCTGTGTCGCGCGGATCGTTCCCTCGGTGCGTCGCGCGTCGGGCGAGGTGAAAACCTCCTCCGTCGGCATGTTCGCCACGTATCGGATGCCCGTCGAGGTGTCGCCGGCGCCCGAGGCCCAGTGGACGTTCGGGTTCAGCCCCACCATCAGGTCGGTGCCGGGAGCGCGATACTGCAGTGCGTCCGCGCCGAGCGTGTTCATCCGTTCCGTGCGCTCCGCAAGCCGCGCGAGATGCTCCTGCCAGGCTGCCACGGGGTCCGGCTCGTCGAGCCGCATGCAGAACGCGATCTTCTCCCACAGCCGCTCGACGTCCGGCTCGCCGAAGACCTGTTGCGCCCAGCCCTCGCTCGGCGCGCCGATGCCGCACCAGTTGACCGCACCCTCGCCCATGAGCTTCATCTGGATCTGCACGAGCTCTTGCTGGACGGCTCGGCCGACGCGCTCGCCGTCGAGGTCGGCGAGCAGCTCCGGCTCCGGGTCGCCTGTCGTCGCGATGAGCGCGTTCCCCCCGGTCGAGGTTGCGAGGACCTTTTGCCATTCGGGCGCGTACGTCAGCGCGCCGTCGGGGCCGAGCTCTATCATCGCCTTCCGCGTGTGCCCGTCGCGGTAGATCACGTTCACGTATGACGCGCCGGCGCGGTACGCCTGCCGCGTGAGGGCGCGCGCCAGGTCGCGGTGCTCGACCGCCGGGAAGAGGAAGACCTCCTGGCCGGGCTGCACGTTCGCACCGACGCGGACGACCAGCTCCGCATAGCGCTCGAGGTGTTCGTCCATCGCCGGCGATCCTACGTAAACCGCTGCTCTAGGATCGCCGCCATGGACGAGCTTCGCGACGGTATCTGGCACTGGAGAGCCCCGCATCCGGACTGGTCGGCTGAGGAGTCCTGGTCGCAGGAGGTGTCGTCCTACGGAATCGAGCTCGGCGACGACTTCCTGCTGTTCGACCCCCTATCCCCTCCCGACGAGCTGCGCGAGCGCGCGACCGCCGTCGTTCTGACCGCGCCGTACCACGAGCGCGACGCCCGCGTGCTCGGCCTCCCCGTGCACACTCCCCCGGCAGACACCTGGCAGGACTGGGTGGACAAGTTCGGCGTCGACCCCGACCAGGTGCGCGGCATGGAGAGCGAAGATCTGGCCTGGCTGCGCGCCGGCGAAGGCGAGGGGCACTTCCACGGTCCCGGCCCGTGGCCGTTCGGCATCACCGCCTACGCGGGCCGCGAGGAGAACGATCTCGTCCTCTGGCTGCCGTCGATCAACGTAATCGTTTCGGGCGACTCGCTCTCCGACTTCGGCGACGGACTTGGCGTGCAGCTGGGCGGTCGCAAGCACGTGACCCGCGACGACGTTGCAGAACGGCTCCGCCCGCTGCTCGAACTGCCGGTCGAGCTCGTCCTACCCGCGCACGGCGAGCCGGCCGATCGCGCCGCGCTCGAGCGCGCGGTCGCCTAGGCCGCGCCTGCGGCGGCTGCGTCTTCACGCGGCAGCCGCCGAGAGACGACCTGCGAGACGCCGTCGCCGCCCATCGTCACGCCGTAGAGGACGTCGGCGGCCTCCATCGTCCGTTTCTGGTGCGTGATCACGACGAACTGTGCGCGGTCGGAGTAGCGGCGCAGCAGCTCGACGAAGCGGCCGATGTTCGTGTCGTCGAGCGCGGCCTCGACCTCGTCGAGGAGGTAGAACGGGCACGGCCGCGCGAGGAACAGCGCGAAGAGGAACGCGATCGCGCCAAGCGCCTTCTCGCCGCCCGAGAGGAGCGAGAGCCGCTGCACCCGCTTGCCCGCCGGACGCAGCTCCACCTCGACGCCGGGCTCCACGTCTTCGCCGTCGTCCTCGGCCTCGGTAAGCCGCAGGCGGCCCTCGCCGCCCGGGAAGACCGTCGCCGTCACGTCCGCGAAGTGGCGCTGGACGGCGTCGAACGTCTCGGTGAAGCGGCGCTCGACCGTCTCGGTCAGCTCCGCGCGGAGCTTCTCGAGCTCCTCGAGGCTGGCCTCGAGGTCGGCGCGCTGCGCCACGAGCTCCTCGAGCCGGGCCTTCTCGGCCTCGTACTCCTCGTGCGCGAGCGGGTTGACCTGACCGAGCGTCTCGCGACGGCGCTCGAGCCGCTCGAGCGTCGCGAGGAGCTCCTCGCGGTCGTCGCCTTCCGCCGGCTCGTCGGCGTCTGCAGCGGTGAGCCGCCTGCGCGCCTCGTCCGCTTCCGCCTCGATCCGAGCCGCCTCGATCTCGACCGTGGAC
Organism: Gaiellaceae bacterium; assembly: GCA_036497525.1. GTDB lineage: Bacteria > Actinomycetota > Thermoleophilia > Gaiellales > Gaiellaceae > Palsa-739. The sequence goes on along the minus strand of DASXJG010000094.1, from coordinate 30,203 downwards.
ACGGCCTCGGCAACGGCCGCGAGCTCCTGGCGCAGCTCGACCTCGGCCGCGCCGAGACGACGCAACTCGGCGCCGAGCTCGCCGCTGCGGGCCGCGCCGGAATCGGCTTCCTGCCGCAGCGGAGCGTCGAACCGGTCGGCAGGCAGATCGAGCGCGCGGACCAGCCGCTCGGCGAGTGCCACCAGCCGGCGTGCGCGCGGATCCTGCTCGTGCGAGTACGCGCTGTCGGGGATCGGCGCTTTGCTGCGCGCCTGCAGCTGGTCGAGCTCGTCTGCGAGCGCGCGCCTCCGCGCCTGCAGCTCGAGCAGCAGCGCCTCGGCGGTCTCGCCGGTGAACCACAGCTCTCCGCGCTGCGGGTCGTAGCCGTAGCCCTCGGGCGTCACCGCCGGCACGGCCGACGACAGGAGCTCCTCTTTCGAGACGACCGGCATCTGCGCGACGACGTGAGCGGGGTCGCGACCCACGAGAACGAGGAGGCTTCCCAGGCCCGCGGCCCTCGCGCGCTCGAGCAGCGCGAAGCCGCTCGTCGCGTCGTCGGCCACGAGAGCCGACGCGCGCGGCCCGAGTGCCGCCGCCACTGCCCGCTCGCGACCAGCCTCGACCTCGAGCAGCGAGAGGGCGATCCGCTCGCCCTCCTCCGCCAGCGCGCGCGCCGCCGGCGGCAGCCCCTCGCGCTCGGCGAGAGCGCGGTCGAGCGCGCGCAGCCGCTCCTCGAGCAATCGCACCTGTTCCGCGAGCGCCGTCCGCTCGGCCCGGACCCGCTCGTCGAGGACGCGGCGGGGCCGCTCCAGTTCGTCGCGCAGGTTGCGCAGCCGCGCCTCGGCCGACTCGCGGCGCATCGCGACGCGCTCTGCCGCACTGCGCAGCCGGTAGAGCGCCTGCAGCGCCTGTTCGCGCCCACCCGCAGCGTCCGCGAGCTCCTCCTCGGCGCGCCCGCGCTCGGCGAGTAGCGCCTCGAGGCGTTGCTCGACTCCGCGGCGCTCGGTCGCCGCCGCGCTGCGGCGCGTCTCGAGCTCTCCGAGCCGCCCCGCGAGCGCTGCCAGGTCGAGCTCCGCGACCCGCGCCCGCAATCGGGCTATCTCGAGGCCGAGCTTCTGCGCGCGCTCGGCCGCCGTCGCCTGGAGCGCCAGCGGCCGCAGCCGCTTCTTGACCTCTGCCTCCACGTCGCACGCACGCTCGACCTCGACGGCGACGCGCGCGAGCTTGAGCTCGGCGCGGTGGCGGCGCGCCTTGAAGCGACCCAGCCCCGCAGCCTCCTCTACGAGCGCTCTGCGCTCGGCCGGCCGGGAGGCGAGGATCGCCTCGACCTTGCCCTGGCTGATGATGGAGTGCATCCCCTGGCCCAGCCCGAGGTCGGCGAGCAGCTCCACGAGGTCGAGCCGCCGTACCGTCGCCCGGTTGACGAGGTACTGCCCTTCTCCGCCGCGATGCAGCCGCCGCGCGACGGAGAGCTCCGAGTACTCGACCGGCAGCGTGCCATCGCTGTTGTCGAAGAGGAGCTCGACCTCGCAAAAGCCGGCCGGGCCGCGCGAGCCGCCGCCGGCGAAGAGAACGTCGTCCGGCTTCTCCGCCCGCAGCTCGTTCGGGCTCAGCGAGCCGGCCGCCCAGCGGATCCCGTCCGAGACGTTCGACTTGCCGGAGCCGTTCGGGCCGACGATCACGCCGACGCCCGGCTCGAGACGGATCTCGACCGGATCGGGGAAGGACTTGAAGCCACGCAGCTTGACGGCGCGCAGATGCACCGCCCGCCACCCTAAAGAGCCGACAGGACGCTACTGCTCGGCGTCGTCGGCTTCGCGCGTGAGCGCCGCGTCCTCGTCTACAGGCTCTTCCTCGGGGAACAGCTCGAGGATCCCGCGAGGCTCGGTCTGGGGCTCCTCCGCGGCGAGCCGCCGCAGGCGCCGCTCCGAGTTCGTGGTTCGCCGCTCAGTCATGAGGCGGCTCAGGATGCCAGAAAGTGCGCTGTCACCGGCGGACGCCGCTCAGGAGCGAGTTCGATTACTCCGCCTCGCCGGCGTTTTCCAGGCTCGCGAGCGCCTGGCGGGCCGCCTCCTGCTCGGCGGCCTTCTTCGTCGGTCCCTCGCCGCGTCCGGCCTCCTCGCCGTCGATGAGCGCCGCGCACGTGAAGTGGCGCTCGTGCGGCGGCCCCTCGGCCGCGATCTCGACGTAGTTCACGTGCCGGCCGCTGCGCGCGAGCACCTCCTGCAGGTCCGTCTTCTGGTCGACGCGGGTCGTCAGCGCATGCTCGATCTGCTCGGAGAAGGCCTCGACGACGGCGTCCTCGACAGCCGCGAAGCCGTGCTGGAGGAAGATGGCGCCGAGCGCCGCCTCGATCACGGCAGCAAGGACGTTCCGGTTCCCCGCGAGCCGTTCGAGCTCGTCCTTCGGCTGCGCCGAGGCGCGCTCGATCAGGCGCTTACCGAGATCGAGTTGCTGCGCCACCTCGGCACAGCTCGCCCGCGAGACGACGTGGGAGCGCACCTTGGCGAGCTGCCCCTCGGAGAAGTCCGGATGCCGGTCGTACAGCGCGTGCGCCACCGCCAGCTCGAGCACGCTGTCGCCGAGGAACTCGAGCCGCTCGTACGACGCGCCGCGCTCGCTCGCCCACGACGTGTGCGTGAACACGGGCTCCGCCAGCTCCGGCGGGAGCGCGTCGATCAGCTCGATGAGGCTACTGGTGCGAAGTGACGTAGTCGACGGCCTGGCCGACGGTCGTGATCTTCTGCGCGTCCTCGTCCGAGATCTTGATCCCGAAGTGGTCCTCGAGCTCCATGATCAGCTCGACGAGGTCGAGCGAGTCGGCGTCGAGGTCCTCCTGGAAGGATGCCTCCTCCGTGATATCCGCCTCCTCGATGCCGAGCTGCTCGGTGAGGACCTCCTTGACCCGCTCGTAGACTTCCTCGCGCGACGCTGCCATGTCACCTCGTTGTGGTCGTGGGGCTGGAAAGCGCGCCGATCATACAAGCTGCGCGCGCTGCGGCAGGCGGGCAGCGAGGCGGCCGACGACGTCGTGGTCGACGCCGCGCGCGGCGAGGCGGATCGCATTCGCGATCGCCGTCGCCGACGAGTTGCCGTGCGCGATCACGACGAGACCGCGCAGGCCGAGCAGATACGCGCCTCCGTAGGTGTCGGGATCGAGGCGCTTCCGCAGCCGCCGAGCGGCCGGGCGAATGAGGAGGCCGCCGACCGTTCCGGCCGAGCTCGCGGTGATCTCCTCCCGCAGCGAGTCGAGCAGGGTGCGGATCGTTCCCTCGACCGCCTTCAGCGCAACGTTGCCGGTGAAGCCGTCGGTGACGAGGACGTCGGCGGCGCCCTCGAGGATGTCGCGGCCCTCGGCGTTGCCGCGGAAGTCGAGATCCGAGGCGGCGAGGAGCTCGTGTGCCTCGAGCGTGAGCTGGTTGCCCTTCTCCGGCTCCTCGCCGATCGAGAGGAGACGAACCGCTGGGCGGACGATCTCGAGCATCTCCTCGGCGAAGACCGCTCCCATCGTCCCGAACTGGAGCAGGTGCTCGGCGCGGCAGTCGGCGTTCGCACCGGCATCCACGAGGACGCAGGGACCGCGGCGGGCGGGGATCGGCACGGCGATCGCGGGACGGCGGACTCCGGGCACGCGCCGCAGCAGGACGAGGCCTGCGGCGAGCATCGCGCCGGTGTTGCCGGCCGACACCACCGCGTCGGCCTCACCGTCGGCAACGGCCTTGACCGCGCGCACGAGCGAGCTGTCGCTTTTCGTGCGGAATGCGTCCGCAGGCTTCTCGCGCATGTCGACGACCTGCGTGGTCGGCACGAGCTCGAGGCCTTTGGTGTCGAGCCCGGCGGAGCCGAAGAGGATCGTCTCGATTCCCTCGGCGCGCGCGTCGAGAGCTCCGTCCACGACCGCCTCGGGGCCCCGATCGCCGCCCATCGCGTCGACGGCTATGCGCGTCATGGCGTGGACTCTAGGGAGCCTGCGTGCGGAGCGGCTCGACCTCGCGGCCCCTGTACGTGCCGCAGGTCGGGCAGACGCGATGCGGCCGCTTCGGCTGGCCGCAATTCGGGCAGACGTTGACCTTCGGCGCGCTGATCGCGTGGGTCGCGCGCCGCTTGTCGCGACGGGACTTGGAGGTTTTCCGCTTCGGGACGGCCATGACCGGCGGCCCACTATAGCCTGACCCCATGGAGACGACGGAGATCCTGGCGCGCTTCGACGAGCAGGTGCGGCGCACCAACGACCCGGACGGGCTGTTCGTCGGCGACGGCTGGGCCGGGGTGCTCCAACGGCCGCCCGACGGCGACGTCGATCGCATCGTCGAGCGAATGCACGGGATTCCCGGGCACGTCGAGTGGAAGTACTACTCCCACGACGGCCCGGAGCTGCGCGAGCAGCTGCTCGCGGCCGGGTTGGAGCCGGAGGACGAGGAGACCGTCGTGGTGGCCGAGGCCGCGTCGATCCCGCCTCCGCCCGCGGACGTCGAGCTGCGCCTCGTGACCGGCGAGTTCGTGGATCTCGCAGCGGACGTCTTCGGCTCGCGCTTCGACCTGCCGGAGAAGGCCGTGGCAGTCGTCGCCGTGGTCGACGGGCAGGCGGTTTCGGGAGGACGCGTGGACCTGGAGGAGGACACCGAGTTCGCGGGCCTCTTCGGCGGCGTCACCCTGCCCGAGTTCCGCGGGAGAGGGCTGTATCGCGCGACCGTCGCAAAGCGTGCGGAGCTCGCGCGCGAGGGCGGCTATCGCTGGCTCTACTCGGACGCGCTGCCGACCAGCCGCCCGATCCTCGAGCGGCTCGGCTTCGTCGCCATCACGACGACGACGCCGTTCGTCATTCCGAAGAGCTCTTGACGGAACGGGCGCGCGCCGATTGGGCGCGATGTGCGCGCGCGATGCAAGGACGCAGGGAGCGTTCGTAGCCGGAGGCTACGGGCGCGACTGAGGACGCGGCAGCGCGCCGCACAGCGCGTCCAGGCGGCCCGCGATCGTTTCGTCAGGGGCTCTCTCTAAGTTCGCTGAGCTTCGCCCAGCGCGGATCGATGCGCTCCTCGACGTGCTCGTGGGGCTCCTCGTTGAGGTCCTTGCCGCAGACCGGGCAGAGGCCGGCGCAATCCGGGCGGCAGAGGATCTGCTCGGGCAGCGCGAGGGCGATCGCGTCGCGCGCCCAGCCCGAGAGATCCAGGCGATCGTCCTGCAGATACTCCGTCCGCTCCTCCTCGCCTTCTGGCTTCGTCGCCTCGTACTCGCGGAGTCCGAGCGAGAGCGGCAGCTCGGCGTCGGCGAGGCAGCGGAAGCACGGCCCGTCGAGCGTGACGTCGAGCGCGAGCTCGAGAACGGTGCCGCTCGACGCACGCGTCACTGTGAGCTCGGCCGGCGCGGGATTCGGCCGCGGCTCGTAGGTCTGACCGCCGAGGACGAGCGGCTGGAGCTCGATCTCGACCCGCTCGCGGGCCTGATCGCCCGAGCGGAGCCGGAGCGTGCGGAGGTCGAAGGTGGTCATCCCGCCACCGTAGCGCGAGGGTGAAGCCTGCTCAGGGCGCCATGCGGGGGATTTCCCCGAGGCGCGGCACCTGTTGGATCGGACGCTCCTGCGCCTCCTTGTGCCGGAGATACGGACCAACCGTCTCCGGCAGGAGCGGCGACTCGTCTCGTCCGTCCGGCGTCCGCGCCAGGACGAGCATCCCGACCGAGGCGAGGATGACGGCTCCGGCGGCGAGCTCGCGTCCGGCGATCGTCTCTCCCACGAAGAGCCAGCCGAGCAGAACGGCGACGGCCGGATTGACGTAGGCGTACGTCGACACGAGGACACTCGACGCCCCGCTGCGCAGTAGCCAGCCGTATGCCGTGAAGGCGACGATGGAGCCGAAGACGACGAGGAAGCCGAATGCAGCGACCGAGCCGGCCGTGATCGCCGCAGGGTGGACGCGGCCGAGCTCTCCCATCGCGACTCCCGTGACCGCGAGGAAGGCGGCGGCGCAAAGCATCTGCATCGCGGCCGAGAGGAACGGCGCGGTAGGGAGCGGCGCGACGCGTGCGTAGGCGGAGCCGGCGGCCCATGCGAACGCGGCGCCGATGATCACGGCAGCGCCGACGGGGTCGACGTGCGCGCTCTGTCCGACGAGCAGCGCGACTCCGAGCAGGCCCGTCGCGATCCCGGCGAGCGCGCCGAGCGAAAGGCGGACTCCGAAGAAGGTGCGGTCGAGGAGCGCCGCGAACAGCGGCACTGCTGCGACAAGGAGAGCGGTGAGCCCGGAGGCGACCCGCTGCTCTGCCCACGCGATGCCGCCGGTGTCGACGAACAGGAGCAGCCCGCCGACCACGGCTGCGGCCACCCACTCGCGCCGGCCCGGCCGCGCCCTCCTCACGTCGCCGCGCCACGCGGACCACGCGTAGAGAAGGCCCCCGGCCAGCGCGAAGCGCACCGCGAGCATGAGCAGCGGCGGCAGCGTCCGGTCGGCGACCGCGATCGCGAGATACGTCGATCCCCAGACGAGGTAGACGATCAGGAGCGCAACGGCGATCTTCATTCTCATGACTCCATGGTGCCGTCGCGGCTGGATCAGCACAAGTTGAGTTATCGTTCGTGTTGATCATGAGTGCTAATGATTGGCTCGGGGTTGACTTGCGGCATCTCGCGGCTCTGGAAGCCGTCGTGCGCACGGGCTCGTTCGGCCGTGCGGCGCGCGAGCTGGGCTACACGCAGTCGGCTGTCAGCCAGCAGATCGCGCAGCTCGAGCGGATCGTCGGGCAGCAGCTCTTCCACCGGCCCGGTGGGCCGCGCCCCGTGGAGCCGACCGAAGCCGGCCTGCTCCTCCTGCGCCATGCCGACGCGATCGTCGCGCAGCTCGATGCGGCCCGGGCGGACATGGCCGCGCTCGCCGAGGGCGAGGCCGGCACGCTGCGCGTCGGGATCTACCAGAGCGTCGGCGCTCGCCTCCTCCCCGCTCTCGTGCGGCGGTTTCGCGACGAGTGGCCACTTGTCGGCGTTCGTGTGCGGGAGGAGAGCTCGGCCGACGACCTGCTCCGCCTGCTCGAGCACGGCGAGCTCGACCTGACCTTCGCTGACTTGCCCGTGCGGGAAGGCCCGTTCGAGTGGGCCGAGCTGCTCCAGGATCCGTACGTCCTGCTCGTCTCCGCACGCTCGGAGCTCGCGGAGCTCGAGGCTGCGCCGCCGCTGCGCGACGTCGCGAAGCTCCCGCTGATCGGGCGGCGGAGCACCGACGAGCCCGACCGGTTCCTCGCGGGGCGTGTTCCGGACGTGAACGTCGTCTTCCGCACCGACGACAACGGCACGCTCGCCGCCTTCGTCGCGGAGGGGCTGGGCGCCGCGATCGAGCCGCGCCTCGTAGTCGACCCGCGCGACCGCGACGTGAGGATGCTCCCCTTCGGCTCTCGGATCCCGCCGCGGACGCTCGTCCTCGCGTGGCACCACGACCGCTACCGCTCACAGGCGGCGCAGGCGTTCGTCGAGCTCGCGCAGGAGCTCGCGGCGGAGGCTACGAGCGGCTAGAAGCGCTCGTCGTCGGCGATGTCGCCGTTCGACGCGAGGCCCGCGATGACCGTCTCCTGCGAGCGCTCGTGCAGACGCTCGCGACCGCGCCTGACCGCGGTGAGGAAGCGCTCGAGGTTCACCTCGAGGGAGGCGAGCTGGTTGTCGGCCCAGTCCTCCATCTCGAGCTTCATCTCGCGCGCGCTGCGGCGGGCATCGTCGACGATGTCGTCGGCCTGCCGCTCCGCGATCTTGACGATTTCGGTCTGCGAAGCTTCGCGCACCGCCTGCTCCCGCGCCTCGGCGAGCAGCCTGTCCACCTCTCGCTTCGCCTCGGCGAGCATCTCCTGCCGCTCCTTGACGATCCAGCGTGCCTGCTTGATCTCCTCGGGGATCGTGGCGCGCATCTGGTCGAGGATGTCGTAGATCTCCTCGCGGTCGATCCGCACCTGGTCGGTGAGGGGAACGGCCTTCGCGTTGTGGACGAGGTCGTCGAGCTTGTCGATCAGTACAAGAACGTCCATTGGCCCCGCAGTGTAGCCCCCTGAGCGGCTGACGCCGTCGAAGTTACTCGTCTGGACGCTCCGGCGTGCCGGGCCTCCCGTTCGGGAAGAGCTCCGCGAGCCGCTTGGCCACCGGCTCCGGAACAAGCGCAGACACGTCGCCTCCGAAGGCCGCGATCTCCTTGACGCCGCTCGAGGAGACGAAGCTCACCTGCGGGCTCGCCATCACGTAGACAGTCTCGACCTCGGGCGCGAGGGTCCGGTTGAGCTGGTTCATCTGGAACTCCCACTCGAAGTCCGAGATCACGCGGAGCCCCTTGACGATCGCCTTCGCGTCCCACCTTCGCGCGAAATCGACGACGAGCTCGCGGAAGACGTCGATCTCGACATTGCCGAGGCCGGAGAGCGCGCCGCGGAGGAACTCGACGCGTTCCTCCACCGTGAAGGTCGGCTCCTTGTGGTGCGGCGTGCGGACGACGCCGACCACGACGCGGTCGAAGATCCCGGCGGCACGCGTGATCACGTCGACGTGGCCGTTCGTGACGGGGTCGTACGAGCCGGGGGCGATCGCCGTGATCACCGTTCCGCCTCGAAGAGCGTCACACGCGTCTGTCCGTACTTGCGGCTCGTCCGCACCGGCAACGGCAGGTCGGGCTCCACGCGCGCGTCCGTCTCGACGACGACGAGCCCGTCCGGTGCGAGCAGCGGCGGCAGGTGGCGCGCGAGGCGTGGCTGAATCTCGGTGAGCATGCCGTAAGGAGGGTCGATCAGCACGAGATCGTACTTCGCGCCCGCGGCCTCCTCCTGGGCGATCGCGAACAGGGCGTCGCCGCGCACGACCCGGGCGCTGGTGAGGCGCAGCCGGTCGAGGTTGCGCTCGATGGTGCGCACGGCGTCGGGATCGCGCTCGACGAAGACGGCGCTCGACGCGCCGCGCGAGAGCGCCTCGATCCCGAGCGCTCCGGAGCCGGCAAAGAGGTCGAGCACACGCGCGTCGTCCAGCGGCCCGACGAGGTTGAAGACGTTCTCGCGGACACGGTCCGAGGTCGGGCGCGTGTCGAGGCCTCGCGGGGCGGACAGCTTGTGGCCCTTGCGGCTGCCGGCGATCACGCGCACGCCGGGAGCCTAGGCTCAGGCGGCGCGGCGCAGCTCTTCGACGTGCCGCTGCGTCTCGCGGTAGACGCGCTGCAAGCGCTCGGGGTCGTGCGGCGGGCGCGGCCGGGGAGCTGGCCGCCGGCGGCCGAGCAGACGGTGGATGAACAGGACGAGCAGCCTCATGCGAGCGCCTCCGGATCGATTTCGGCGAAGAGGGAGTCGGCCGTGTCGTGTAGCGGGCCCGGCCCGACCGAGGGCGCGGTGGCTCGGGCCTGCTCGAGCAGGTCGCGGTCACGGCGGAGATGCGCGAAGCGGAGATCCGATAGGCCGGACTGGCGCGTGCCGAGCAGTGCGCCGCCGCCGCGCAGCTCGAGATCGACCTCCGCGAGCTCGAAGCCGTCGGTCGTGTCGACGAGCGCCTGGAGCCGCGCGTGCGCGGACTCGGTCAGCTCCTCCTTCGCACGCGAGACGAGCAGGCAGTACGACTGATCGGCGCCGCGACCGACGCGGCCGCGCAGCTGATGGAGCTGCGCGAGACCGAAGCGGTCGGCCTCCTGCACGATCATCACCGTCGCGTTCGACACGTCGACCCCGACCTCGATCACCGTCGTCGCCACCAGGACGTCGAGCTCCCGCGCCTTGAAGCGCGCCATGAGGTCGCGGCGCTCCGCCGCCTTGAGGCGACCGTGGAGGCAACCGACGCGAAAGTCATGTAGCTCGGTACGCCGCAGCCGCTCGGCCTCCTCCTCCGCCGCGCGGGCGAGCGACGTCTCCGACGCCTCGATCAGCGGACACACGACGTACGCCTGCCGGCCCTCGCGCAGCAGCCGGGTGAGGCGGGTGTACGCCTCCGAGGCGCGTTCCTCGGAGATCCAGCTCGTGATCACGGGCTTGCGGGACGCCGGCGGCTTCGCGATCTCCGAGACCGCGAGATCGCCGTAGACGGTGAGCGCGAGCGTGCGCGGGATCGGCGTCGCCGTCATGTGGAGGACGTGCGGAGCGCGCCCTCCCGCAAGCGCCGAGCGCTGCTCGACTCCGAAGCGGTGCTGCTCGTCGACGACGGCGACCGCGAGATCCTGGAGCACGATGCCTTCCTGGATCAGAGCGTGCGTGCCGACGACGACGTCCGCGCCGAGCGCCCCCTCGCGTTCCCGCTTCTTCGACGAGCTCGTGAGGAGCGCGCAGCTGACGCCGAGCTCGAGGCAGAGATCGGCGATCGTGAGGAAGTGCTGCTCGGCGAGCGTCTCGGTCGGGGCCATGAGCGCACCCTGGCGCCCGCTCTCGACCGCGCGCAGGAGCGCATAGACCGCGACGACCGTCTTTCCCGAGCCGACGTCGCCCTGGAGAAGCCGCTGCATCGGTGCGGTGCGCGCGAGGTCTCCGTCGATCTCGCGGATCGCCTGCTCCTGGTACGGCGTGAGCGCGAAAGACAGCGCCTCGCGGTAGCGGCGGATGAGCTCGCCCGGCTCGCCGAGCCCCGGAGCGAGTGTCTTCTCCCTCTCCGCCACGCGCCGGGCGATGCCGACCTGGAGAACGAGCAGCTCCTCGAAGGCGAGCCGCCGCCGGGCCGTCTCGGCCTCGTCGAGATCGCGCGGGCGGTGCACCGCGGCGAGCGCGTCACGCTTGAGCGCGAGGCCCTCCCGCTCGCGTAGCTCGGCGGGAAGCGGATCCGGGACGTGAACCGCAAGCGGGAGTGCTGCGTCGACGACCCGGCGCACCGTGACGGCGGCGATCTCCTCCGCCGCGGGGTACACGGGAGCAAAGTCCGCGGTCGCGCGCGCATCGCCGATGTCGTAGGAGCGGGGCTCGAAGCCCCAGCGCCCCAGCTTCCCGCGGAGCCTGACCTCAGTCCCGGGCTTCAGCCGGTCGGCGAGCCACGGCTGGTTGAACCAGGTGACGCTGACCGCGGCCGTGCCGTCGTCCACCCGCGCGACGATCCGCGTCCGCCGGCGACCGCGCATCGGGCGCTTCTCGACGTTGAGCACCTGCCCGGTGACGACCACCTCCTCCCCCTCACGCAGCGCAGCGATCGACACCTCGTCCGCGGCCGTCTCGTAGCGGCGAGGCCGGTGCTCGAGCACGTCGCGCACGGTCGAGAGCCCGAGCTTGCCGAGCTTTCGCTGCGTCGTTGCGGCGACGCCCGGAAGGCTTGCGAGGTCGAGCTCGAGGCGGTCCGGGCGGAGCGCACGCGGCGTCCTCGGCCAGACCTTGGGCGGGTCCAGGCCGGGGAAGGCCGTCTGTCGACGGGCGTCTGTCATCGTCTGCGTGCGAGCCACCTGGCGGTTCGAGTATTCCGCGTGGACCGGACGTCAGTCTCCGTCTCGGAACCAGAAGAGCGCGAGCGTGCCCGGACCGGCGTGCGCGCCGATCACGGCGCCGAGGGTGACGACGAGCTCGAGCTCGGCCCGCGGCCGCTGCTCGCGGACGAGCGCCTCGAGCTCAGCCGCCCGCTCCGGCGCCGCGGCGTGCGCGACGGCCAGCTTGAACTCGGGCTCGTCGAGCGTCTGCGTCTCGAGCGCCTCGGCGAGCTCGGCGAACGCCTTCCGCTCTCCACGCACGCGCTTCACCGGCACGACCTCGCCGTCGCGGATGGAGAGAATCGGCTTGACGTGCAGCAGCGTGCCGGCGAACGCCGCCGCCTTGCCGATGCGGCCGCCGCGCGCGAGGAACTCGAGCGTGTCCACCGTGAACAACAGGCCCTGCTCGCGGCGGTAGCGCTCGATCAGGGCGTCGATCTCCTCGTCGCTCGTGCCGCGCTCGAGCCGCCGCTGAATCGCGAGCGCCAGCATCCCGATCGCCGCCGACGCGGTCTCGGTGTCGATCGGTCGAACGCGTCCATCCCCAAGCTCCTCGGCTGCGGCTTCCGCACTCGCGAAGGTGCCGGAGACTCGCGCCGAGACGTGGAGCGAGAAGATCCGCTCGTAGCCGGCGAGCTCGCCGTAGCACGCGAGGAAATCGCCCGGCGTCGGCTGGGACGTCGTCGGGAAGACGCTCGACTCGCGCAATCTCGCATAGAACTCGGTCGGCTCGATGTCGACGCCGTCGCGGAGGCTCTCGTCGCCGAAGCGGACGTAGAGCGGCACGACGCGCCAGTTCGGGAAGCGGTCGGCCGCGTCGGGCAGATCGGCCGTGGAATCGAGGACGATCGCCGTGTTGGCGGCGGTGAGCCTCACCTGGCCGCGGGAGCTGCGGCGTGCAGGATCGCGGCCACGATGTCGTCGAGCTCCTGGTCCTTCCGCAGGCACCGCACCGCCCCGGCCTCGACGAGCGCCTCGCGCTCGGCGGCGTTCGCGGACGCCGTCAGCGCGACCACCGCGACCTCGGGTGCCAATGCGCGCACCTGCGCCGTCGCCTCCACGCCGTCCATGACCGGCATCCGGTAATCCATCAGCATCACGTCCGGCCGGTACTCGATCGCCGCGGCGACCGCGGCGGCGCCATCTCCGACCGCCGCGACGACCTCGACGTCGTCGCGCATCCCGAGCAGCAGCTCGAGCGCATCACGGAAGACGTCGTTGTCCTCGACGAGCACGATCCGCACCGGTCGCATCCGCCTGAACCCTATTCCGCTCCCAGCAGGAGTGGGTAGTGCGGCTGGCCGCCCTCGTGCACCTCGATCTCGAGCTCGGGATGGGCGGACGCGAGCCGCTCGAGGAGGCCGTCGAGCGGCGGCGGCTCCTCTCCGGTGAGGAGGGTCAGCAGCGCGCGGGGCTCCCCCAGGAGCCGCGCCACGACGACGAGCGCCACCTCGGCGAAGTCGTCTCCGCCCGCCACCGGCTCGTCGGCCGCGAGGCCGAGCCAGTCGCCGCTTCTGATCGCGAAGCCGTTGAGCGAGATGTCGCGTGAGGCGCGCGTGACCTCGCCCGTCGCCACCGCGGCGGCCGCTTCGGCCATCTCCGCGGCGTTCTCGGCGGCTCCCCGGCCGCCGTCGTAGGCGACGAGCGCGGCGAGACCGGCGGGAATGGACTCCGTCGGGACGATCGCGGCCGCTCGGTCTGCCTGCTCTGCAGCGTGCTCCGCAGCGAGCCGTACGTTCGCGTTGTTCGGGAGGATGACCGCCTCGTCGGCGTCGAGCTCGCCGATCGCGGCGAGGAGCTCCGCCGTCGACGGGTTGGCGGTCTGTCCTCCCTCGACGATCCGGATCGCCCCGACCGGCTCGGCCAGCGTCTCGAACAGGCGCCGGTTCCCCTCGCCGGCGACGACCGCGACGATGCCGCTCTGCGCCCGCGTGGACGGGACGAGCGACAACCGCCGATCCCGCTGCTCCTGCTGCTCGTGCATGTTGGCGATCTCGACGCCCTCGATCGTGCCGGCGGCCGTGCCGAGGCGGAGCGCGGCTCCCGGGTCGTCGGTGTGCACGTGCACCTTGAGCGCCGTCTCGTCGCCGACGACGACGAGCGAGTCGCCCAGCTCCTCGAGCCGGGCCTCGAGCGCTTCCTGGTCGAGGGCGTCTCCCTCGACCACGAAGACGGTGCAGTAGCGGTAGCGCGACGGCTCGAGATGGATCGCGTCGGCCCCGGCGACCTCGCCGGCCACCTCGGGCGCGGCGGGCACGGCCTCGCCGCTGACGGCTCCCGCAAGGCCCCGGAGGAGCTCGACCAGCCCGGCACCGCCGGCGTCGACGACCCCGGCCTCGCGCAGGACGTCCAGTTGCTCGGGCGTGCGGGCGACGGCGTCCTCCCCGTGCCGCACGAGCTCCACGAGCAGCTCGCCGAGCGGCTCGGGCTCGCTCGCGCGCCGCTCGGCCTCCTCGGCGAGCTCGCGGATGACCGACAGCATCGTCCCCTCGACCGGCCGGCGCACCGCCCGGTAGGCGGCGTCGGACGCTCCGCGCAGCGCGCGCGCCGTCAGCGCGGGGTCGATGCCGTTCGTCGAGGAGGCGAGGACGTCGGCGACGCCGCGCACCATCTGGGAGAGGATCACGCCCGAGTTGCCGCGGGCGCCCATCAGCGCCGCCCGCGCGACGGTGTGCGCGAGCGCCCGGCGCTCGGCGGCGGCCTCCGGCGAGGCAACCGCGTCCGCGACAGCGCGCACGGTCAGCGTGAGGTTCGTGCCGGTGTCGCCGTCGGGCACCGGATAGACGTTCAGGTCGTCGATGCGGCCACGGCTCGACTCGAGCGATGCGAGGGCGGCGCCGACGAGGCCGCGGACTCGCTCGAGATCTTGCTGCGCGTTCACTTGCCGCCCGTGCGGACGTCGTCGACGTGCACCTCGACCCCACGGACGGGCAGCCCAGTCAGCCGCTCGACCTCGTACGCGACGCGGTTGCTGACGCTCGCGGCGACCTCGGCGAGGTTGAGCCCGTACTCGACGACGACGTGAAGGTCGACCGTCACCTCGCGGCCGTCGCGGCCGATCTCGATGCCGCGCGGCCGGCCTCGGGCGGCGCGCGCGAGGTTGCCTCGCAGCGAGCCCTTCATTCCCACGACCCCGTAGCATTCGAGCGCGGTCTCGGCGACGATCTGGGCGATCGCCTCACTCGAGATCGTGATCCGCCCGAGCCGCGAGGAAAGCGCCTGACCGGCCTCCATCGCGCTGTTGGACCGGCGACCCACGCTCGGGGTTGCGAGGAGAATCCCCGCTCGCCGACCGGCTCGGGGCTAGAGCGCCTTCTGGACCTTGCCGGCCTTGAGGCAGCGCGTGCAGACGTACGCCCGCGTCGGCTTGCCGTCGAGCAGCATGCGGACGCGCTGGAGATTCGGGTTGAAGCGCCGGTTCGTGGCCACCATCGAATGGCTCCGGTGATGACCGAAGCCGGGCTTCTTTCCGCAGATGGCGCAAACCTTGGACATCGGCGGCTCAGGATAGCGGCTAGCCGGATCTCGCCTGCTCGCGGACCTGGGAGAAGAGGTCGGCCATTTCGAGCGCGGCGCGGGCGGCGTCAGCTCCCCTGTCGACCCGCTCCTCCGCCTGCTCGGTCGTCTCCACGGTGAGAACGCCGAATGCCACCGGAACGCCCGTCTCGAGCCCTGCGAGCTGAAGTCCCGACGCGGCCTCTCCGGCGACGTACTCGAAGTGGGCCGTCTCCCCGCGCACCACACAGCCGAGCGCGATCACGCACGAGTAACGCCGCGTCTTAGCGAGCGCCATCGCTCCGATGGGAAGCTCGAAGGCGCCCGGCACCGGCATCACGGTGATCCTCTCCTTGGGCACGCCCGCCGCCGCGAGGGCCTCGAGCGCCGACTCGAGCAGGCGGTTCGAGATCTCGCCGTTGAAGCGGGCGACGACGACGCCGACGGTGCGATCTGCTCCGGAGGGCGAGCCTTCGAGCACTGCTACGTCGTCGGGGATGTCGAGCTCGCCCGGGATGTGTTGCGCGACCGCGGTCTCGGGCTCTTCCGGCTCGGGCTTCGCTTCGGGCTCCGCCTCGGGCTGAGGCTCCGGCTCGGCCACCGCCGTCGCTGCGGGCTCGGGCTCGCTTTCGGGCTCAGGCTCAGGCTCGGACTCGGGCTCCGCCTCCGCTTCGGGAGTCTCCTGCTCGTCCTCCCGCGGCTGGGGCCACCCCACGGGCTCCGTACCCCCCGGCCCCTGCACGTCGTCCTCCTCCTCGGAAGCCGGCGCCTCGCCCGGCCAGAAACCCTCAGTCGCGCTCATTCACCCTCCGGTCCGAACTTGAGATCCTGGTGGTGCAACTTGTGCCCGAGCTTATCCCGCTTGGCGGCCAGATAGCGAACGTTCTCGGGGTGCGGCGCCATCTCGATCGGCACCTGCTCTGTCACCTTCAGCCCGTACGCCTCGACGCCCGAGACCTTCTTCGGGTTGTTCGTGAGGAGGCGCATCGTCGTGATCCCGAGATCGGCGAGGATCTGGTTGCCGATCCCCCACTCCCGCTCGTCGGCCGCGAATCCGAGCGCGAGGTTCGCGTCGACCGTGTCGAGACCGCGCTCCTGCAACTCGTATGCCTTGAGCTTGTTGAGGAGGCCGATCCCTCGCCCCTCCTGCGCCATGTAGAGGAGGACGCCGCGGCCCTCGGCGGCGATCGCCGCGAGCGCCGCCTCGAGCTGCTCGCCGCAGTCGCAGCGGAGCGAGTGGAAGACGTCGCCGGTGAGGCACTCCGAGTGCACGCGGACGAGCACGTTCTCGCCGACTTCGCCCATGACGAGGGCCAGATGCTCGCGGCCGGTGAGGGTCTCGCGGAATGCGATCGCCGAGAAGAAGCCGAACTCGGTCGGCAGCTGGACCGAGACGACACGCTCGACGAGCTTCTCCGTGCGCCGCCGGTGCTCGATCAGGTCGGCGACGGTGATCATCCGCAGCCCGTGGTCTTCGCAATAAGGGACGAGATCCGGGACGCGGGCCATCGTCCCGTCTGGATTCATGATCTCGCAGACCACGCCCGCAGGGGACAGGCCGGCGAGACGGGCGAGGTCGACCGCGGCCTCGGTCTGGCCGGAGCGGACGAGGACACCGCCCTCGCGCGCGCGCAGGGGAAAGACGTGGCCGGGCTGGACGAGGTCGTGCGGGATCGACTCGGGATCGATCGCGACCTGGATCGTGTGCGCGCGGTCGGCCGCGGAGATGCCGGTCGTGACGCCCTCGCGGGCCTCGACGGAGACCGTGAACGCCGTGCCGAGCGGCGCTTCGTTCCGCTGCGCCATCGGCGGGAGGCCGAGCTCCTCGCAGCGTTCGTCGGTGAGGCAGAGGCAGATCAGCCCACGTGCGTGCGTCGCCATGAAATTGACCGCCTCCGGCGTTGCGAACTGCGCGGCCAGGACGAGATCGCCCTCGTTCTCGCGGTCGGGATCGTCGACGACGACGACCATCCGTCCGTTGCGGATGTCCTCGACGGCCTCCTCGACCGTCGCGAACGGGGTGACGGCGGAGCTCACGACAGCCTCGCCGCCAGCAGGCGCTCGACGACCTTCGCGAGCACGTCGACCTCGAGGTTGACCTCGTCGCCGGGCGCGAGCCTGCCGAGCGTCGTCACCTCGAGCGTGTGCGGGATCAGCGCGACCTCGACTCCGTCGTCGTCGAGCGCCGCAACTGTCAGCGAGACGCCGTCGACGGCGATCGAGCCCTTCTCGAGGCAGTAGCGGACGACGCTCTCCGGCGCGTCGAGCCAGATGCGCCGGCTGTCCCCTTCCGCTGCGAGGGAGCGGACGCGGCCGACGGCGTCGACGTGGCCCTGCACGACGTGGCCGCCGAGCGGGTCGCCGACCCGGAGTGCGGCCTCGAGGTTGACCGCGTCGCCCGGCTGCAGCCCGCCGAGACCTGTCCGCGCGAGCGTCTCCGGCACCACGTCGAAGGCGAGGCTTCCCGGCTCCCTCTCCACGACCGTGAGGCAGACGCCGGCCACCGAGACGGAGTCGCCGACTGCCGAGCTCGCCGCCGTCTCCGCGCCGGCGACGACGAGCCGCGAGCCGTCGAAGGCGGCGACGGCTCCCACTTCGCGCACGATCCCCGTGAACATGAGGCAAAGGTTACGGCTCGCGCACGTACGCCTCGAGGAGGATGTCCTCGCCCGAGGGCTCGGAGTGCAGGTGGAGGAGCTGGATCGGGTCGGCGAGCTCGCCGAGCACGTGCGGCCCGTCTCCCGCAAGAACGGGCGCGACGAAGAGGAGGAGCTTGTCGACCAGACCTGCTGCAAGGAACGCGGTCGCGAGGGTTGGCCCCCCCTCGAGCAGGAGGGACTGGACGCCTTCGGCCGCGAGCGCGCGCAGCTCGTCTTCGAGCCGGCCACTGTGCAGCTCGAGCTCCGAGCCGTCCGGCAGCGGGCCGCGCCCGAAGGCGAGTCGTCGCGGCTGCCGGTCGGCTCCGACGTCACGCGCGTCGAGGCGCGGCGAGTCCGCGCGCACCGTCCCCATGCCGACCGCGATCGCGTCCGATGCCGCGCGCAGCTCGTGCACGCGACGCCTCGACTCCTCGCCCGATACCCAGCGGCGGCCCGGCACCGTGACGCGGCCGTCGAGGGTCACGGCCGCCTTGTACGTGACGAAAGGCCGGCCGAGGGACTTCCAGACGCGCCACGCCTCGTTCTGCCGGCGCGCGGCGAGGTCGTCGAGGAGCTCGACCTCGATTCCGGCGGCGCGGATCCGCTCGATCCCGCGTCCGTCGACGAGTGGGTTCGGGTCGCGCGCGCCGACGACGACGCGGGCGACGCCGGCGGCGACGACCGCGTCGGCGCAGGGAGGCGTGCGCCCGTGGTGGGAGCAGGGCTCGAGCGTCACATACAGCGTCGCACCGTGGGCCGCTTCCCCGGCCTGTTCGAGCGCGACGACCTCCGCGTGACGCACCGCGTCGAACTCGTACCAGCCTTCCCCCACGACCTTGCCGTCCCGGACGACGACGGCGCCGACGAGAGGATGGTCGCCGGTCTTGCCCCGACCGCGCTCGGCGAGCTCGAGGGCCCGCGTGTAGTGGGCGTCCTCAGTCAAGCGCCTGGACGAGGCCGCGATAGGCGCCCGTCGGATCGTCGCCTCCGAAGATCGCGGAGCCCGCGACGAGCAGCGTCGCGCCGGCCGCGTAGGCAGCCGGAGCAGTCTCGTTGTCGATCCCGCCGTCGACCTGGACGTGGACGTGCTCAGGGAGGACGGCGCGCAGCCTGCGAATCCGGCCGACGGCGTCGGGCATGAACTCCTGGCCGCTGTACCCGGGATGGATGCTCATGCAGAGCACGAGGTCCGCGTCCGCGGCGACGGCGGCGACGTCCTCCGGCTCGCTCTCGGGGTTGAAGGCGACACCGACCTGGAGGCCGTGCCCGCGCGCAACGGCGATCGTGGCGGGCACGTCGGCGACGACCTCGTAGTGGAAGGTGGCGCTGTCGCCGCCGGCGCGTGCGATCTGCGGGAAGTGGCGGAGCGGGTTGTCGACCATCAGGTGACAGTCGAGCACGCCTCCCGCGTCGTGCACGAGCGGCGCGATCGAGGCGAGAACGGCCGGCCCGATCGTGATCGGCTCGACGAAATGGCCGTCGCCGACGTCGAAGTGGAAGACCCGGCACCCTGCGTCGAGAAGCTCCTCGATCTGCTCGCCGAGGCGCGTGAAGTCCGCCGCGTACAGCGACGGCTCGACCTCGACCGTCCGCACCCAGTCCTGCCAGCTCATCCCGCGCGATCGTACGACGTTCGCCCGGTTCGAGACAGCCATGCCTCGCACGGACACGGCCAGGTGCCAGGCACCGGGCCGTGTCCAGAAGAGACACAGCGTCGCTCTGTAGGGGCGCTTGCGGGGCGGAACTGGCCCTAACGGCCACGTCCCGGTGCCTGGCACCGGGACTTGTCTTCATGGGACGCGTCAGTCTCGCCGAAGGCGGGCGACGAAGAAGCCGCTCGTGCCGTGGACGTGCGGCAGCGTGAGGAGGAATTCCGGCCGGGACGGGTGGGCGAACGTCGGCCACTCCTCGCCGAGCG
The DNA here is from genome assembly GCA_036497525.1 of Gaiellaceae bacterium. Taxonomy (GTDB): domain Bacteria; phylum Actinomycetota; class Thermoleophilia; order Gaiellales; family Gaiellaceae; genus Palsa-739. Next base: position 10,800 of record DASXJG010000094.1, on the reverse strand, counting down.
GCTCGACGTTGAGCCCGCTCGCGTCGACGACCGCCTCGCATTCGTTCGGCTTGAGCGTGCAGACGGAGTAGACGATCGTGCCGCCAGGCTTGACCCGCTCGGCCGCCGAGCGAAGAAGCGCGAGCTGGAGTTCCGGCAGCGGTGTCGCACGCCAGCGCAAGTCCGGCCGTTGGGCGAGGACGCCGAGGCCCGAGCAGGGCGCGTCGACGAGGGCGTGGTCGAAGCCGTCGACCTCCGCCGGCAACGCGGTCCCGTCCGCCTCCACGACCGTCACGTCGCGGCGGCCCATCGTCGCGAGGTTCTCCCGCAGCTCGCGCGCCCGGCCGGGATCGATCTCGACGGCCGTGATGTCGCCGCGGAGCTGGCCGGTCTTGCCGCCCGGCGCCGCGCAGAGATCGAGCACGCGCTCGCCGTCCACGGAGCCGACGCACAGGCCGGCGAGCTGCGAGCCGCGGCTCTGCGGCCAGATCCTGCCCGCCGCGACGAGCTGCTCGTCGACGCGCTCGACGCGATATGCGCCTCGTACATCAGTCGTCTCGGCGCCGACGGGAGGGTCGCCGCCGACGAGGCGGACGACCGTCTCGAGCGGGCCGTTCATCGCCCGCATGAGCTCGAGCGCGCCCTCCGCCCCGAGCACGCGCACGAACGTCTCGTGGATCCAGTCGGGATACGACTCCTTCAGTGCGCCGTCCGGCAGCGCGTCGAGGAGCGGTCGAATCCCTTCTGCGAGCCTCCGCATCACGGCGTTCGTGAAGGGGACGGCCCGCTCCAGCCGGGCGCGGCGGACGAGCTCGACCGATTCGTTCACGGCCGCGTGGCGCGCCGTCTCGGTCCAGCCGAGCTGGTAGGCGCCGAGCCGAAGGGCCGCGCGCACGGGCGGGTCGAGCTTCCGCACCGGCCTGCGGCCGAGCGTCTCGATCGCGTGGTCGAGCGTCCGCACGCTTTGGACGGAGCCGTACGCGAGCCGTTGCGCGAACGCCCGCTCGCGGTCCTCGAGTCCCTCCGCTGCGCTACGAAAGGCGCGGTCGGCGTACGCGTCGTGCTCGAACACGCGCAGCAAAACCTCGTAGGCGGCCGCCCGGGCCGGACTAATGCTTGCCACGGAGGTACGCGTCGTACGCCATACGTCGGCCGCCGGCGGGTTGAACCTCGACCGGCTCGAAGGAGCCGTCCTCCCCGACGCGTGCCCGCCACACGATCAGGTCGCCGAGGCGGGCTCCGATCTGCGGAGAGAGTGCCCGGACGCGGTTGACGAGCTCCTGGGCCGGCGCGTCCGGGTCGAGCTCGCGGTCCGCGGGACGGATCTTCTCCGCGTACGTGACACCGTCCTCGGGCTGCGGCTCGAAATGCGGCTCGTCGTGCGCAAGGACGTCCCCGAGTAGCTCCGCCGCGACCTCCGCCGCCCGCGCGTAGACGGCGCCGGCGTCGTCGTTCGGCCCGATCGGGAACGCACGCCGCGCCGCCACCGGGCCGGCATCGAGCGCCTCGACCGTGCGGTGGATCGTGACTCCCGTCTCGTCGTCCCCCGCCATGAGCGCGCGCTCGACCGGGGCCGCGCCGCGCCAGCGCGGCAGCAGGGACGGGTGGACGTTGAGCCAGAGTGCGCGCTCGAGAAGCTCGTTCGGGATCAGCAGGCCGTAGGCGCAGACCACGACGGTGTCGGCGCCGAGCTCCACGGACGCGTCGAGCCGCTCCGGCTGCGCCACCAGGATGCCGAGCCGCTCCGCCGTCTCCTTCGCCGCAGGCGGCGCGACGCGGCGGCCCCGGCCGCTCGGCGAGTCCGGCCGCGTCAGCAGCTGAACGACGTCGTGTTCCGCGGCGAGCCGCTGGAGCACGTCGGCGCCGAACGGCGCGGTCGCCGCGACCGCGATCTGCCGGCCGGCCACGCTGCCTAATTCAGGACGATGCGCGGGCGCAGGCCTGCGAGCGCCTCACGCCGCGCCTCGGGCGTCGTCCGGTCGAGGATCAGGACGCCGTCGAGGTGGTCGGTCTCGTGCTGGGCGACGCGCGAGTACGGCTCCTCGAGCTCGTAGCGCACCTCGGCGCCGTTCTCGTCCTGGCCTGCGATCGCGATCGTCGTGTGCCGCTCGACTGGCAGGAGCACGCCCTGGATCGAAAGGCAGCCCTCGTCGTCGACCACGGTCACCTCGCTTCGCTCGACGATCTCGGGATTCGCGAGCGCGACGATCTCGTCTTCGGCGACCTGGAAGACGAACAGCCGCTGCAGGACGCCGACCTGCGTCGCCGCAAGCCCGATCCCGTTGGCGTCGACCATCAGCTGCTTCATCCGGTCGGCGAGCAGCCGAAGGTCGTCGTCGAACTCCTCGACCGGGCGGGCCGGAAGCTTCAGGGCCGAGTCCGGGTACTGGCGGATCTGGGCGAGCGCCATCCGCCGCCGCGCCTGCTGCTCGGGGTCGAGCTCCTCCTCCTTGACCTGTCCTTCGATCTCAGACACGAACAGGACTGTACCCTCGCAACGGTGGATCCCAGGACGTTGAAAGACATCATGGGACAGGGCGCAACGCGGCCCGAGACGCCGCACGAACGGCGCGAGCGGGAGGCGCTCGAGGCGGATCTCGAGTCGAGCCCGGTGCGCGGAACGCCGCTCCGGCAGCGCGTCCGCAACTTCCGTCCCGATGCGGAGTCCGCCGTTCGGGCGCTCGGCGGGCCGACGGCCTGGATGCGCAGGCTGCGCGCGATCGAGGTCGGCGTCGACCAGCACGACCGTCAGCTGTCGGAGGCCTGGCGCACGCTCGCCGAGGAGCTCGAGGATCCCGCCGAGTTCGCCGCCGCCTGGCGCGAGCTCGCCGGCAACTGGAGCTTCGCCGAGGTGAACGAGCTGATCGAGCACCACAACCGCAACTTCCCGACCGAGGCGCGGTTGGCGATGGATCCGCGCACCCGTGACTTCGTCCGCCTCAACGGCCGCACATACGAGCGCGAGCCTCTCGACGCGCGCTGGATCCTCGACCGATTCCCGCCCGACCGCGGGGCTGCCCTCCCGTGATCCGGCCGGTTCGGCCGGGTGATGCCGGTGAGCTCGCCGCGCTCTACGGGGCGAATCGGGACTTTCTCGCACCGTTCGAGCCGGTCCGGCCGCCGCAGTTCTTCACCGCCGGCGGGCAGGCGGCGCGGCTCCGGCGGCAACTCGCCGACGACACCCATCCCTTCGCAATCCTCGACGGCGACACGATCGCCGGAACGATCAACCTCTTCGGAATCGTGCGCGACGGCCCCGAAAGCGGCACGATCGGCTACTGGGTGGACGGCGCGCGGAACCGCCGTGGCCTCGCGACCGGCGCCGTCGGGGAGATTCTCGAGTACGCATTCGGCGAGCTCGGGCTTCATCGCGTCGAGGCCGCGACCCTCGTCGACAACGTTCCGTCGCAGCGCGTGCTCGAGAAGAACGGCTTCGAGCGGATCGGGCTCGCGCGCGGCTACCTCCGCATCGCCGGCGACTGGCAGGACTTCTTCCTGTTCCAGCGGCTGGCGAACTCGGACTAGACCGACTGCGGATCGACGTCGACGACGGCCGCGAGGCCGGCGCGCCGCATCGCCGGTGCCGCCGCGGCGAGCATGGCCGCTGCGCGCGAGGCGAGGGCGCGCGGCCGTTCCGTCTTGCCGACGAGCTGCGCGCGATGGCGGCCGCGTAGCCGCAGCAGCGGCGCCGGTCCGAGTAGCTCGAACTCCGGCAGGCCCGCCTGGAGCTCTTCGAGCGCACGGGTCGCGTCCGCAAGGTCCGGACCGGAGACCAGGACGCGGACGAGATGCCGGAAGGGCGGATAGCCGAGCGCCCCGCGGCGCTCGAGCTCACCGGCGAGAAATCCCGCGACGTCGTGGCGGCCGGCGTACCGCACCGCACGCGATTCCGGCTGGAACGTCTGGATGAGCACGCGGCCGGGCGCGTCCCGGCCGCTGCGGCCGGCGAGCTGGGTGAGGAGCTGGAACGTCCGCTCCTCGGCGCGGAAGTCCGGCAAGCCGAGGCCGGTGTCGGCGTCGACCACGGCCGCGAGCTCCACGCCCGGGAAGTGGTGGCCCTTGGCGACCATCTGCGTCCCGACGAGGACGGCGCGCTCCGCGCGGGCGAAGCGCTCGAGCGCCGCGCGAAGCTCGTCGGGCTTGGCCACGGCGTCGGCATCGAGGCGGATGCGTTCGAGCTCAGGGACGTGGCGCTCGAGCTCGCGCTCGAGCCGCTGCGTCCCCGCCCCGATCCGGGCGAGCTCGGGCGAGCCGCACGCGGGGCACGTCTCCCCCGCCGGCTCGCGCGCGCCGCAGTGATGGCAGCGGAGTGAGCCGTCGCCGTGCAGCGTGAACGCGACGTCGCAGTTCGGGCAGCGGCGCGTGACGCCGCAGGCCCGGCAGTGGAGCGCAGGGGCGACGCCGCGGCGGTTGAGCAGGAGGATCGCCTTGCCGCCGTCTTCCGCGAGCCGGCCGAGCTCGGCGAGCAGCGGCGTGGAGAGTGGGTAGCCGGTCTCCAGGCGCAGGTCGACGACCTGCACGGTGGGCAGCGGCGCGGCAATGCGTCCGCCGAGCTCGAGCCGCTCGAGCGCGTGCCACGACTCGGGCCGCGGCGTGGCGGAGCCGAAGATCGCGACCGCGCCCTCGAGCGCCGCGCGCTTGGCGGCGACGGTGCGCGCGTCGTACCGCGGATCCGACTCCTGCTTGTACGAGGCGTCGTGCTCCTCGTCGACACAGATGACGCCGAGTGACGGCAACGGCGCGAACACGGCGGAGCGGGCCCCGACCACGACCGGCGCCTCTCCGGCGACGATCCGCTCCCGCTCGTCCCGCCGCTCCGCCTCGGACAGCCCGGAGTGGAGGATCGCGACGCGGTCGCCGAAGCGCGCACGGAAGCGGCCGAGGGTCTGCGGCGTGAGCGCGATCTCCGGCACGAGCACGATGGCGCCGCGGCCCGCGGCGAGGGCTGCGTCGCAAGCGCGGATGTACACCTCGGTCTTGCCGCTGCCCGTCGCGCCGGCGAGGAGGACGTTGCCGCCGCCGCTCGCAAGAAGCACCTCGATCCGCTGGAGCGCGTGTTCTTGCGTGTCGGAGAGACGCGCCGGTGCAGGCTCGGCGGCCAGGCCGGCCGTCGCGGCCACCGTTCGCCGCTCGCCTCGCCGCTTGTGCTGCTGAGGCGCGATCAGGGCGAGCGCGCGGGCCGGGGTCGAGCCGTAGTAGTCGGCGAGCCAGAGGGCGAGGTCGACGAGCGCCGGCGGAAGCGTCTCGAGCACCCGCTCGGCCGGAACGGGCGCGACGTCGGGAGGCGCCTCGGCGTCGGCGTCCACGACGACTCCGCGGCGGCGGGCGTTGCCGAACGGGATCGCGACGACCGCACCCTTCTCCACCTCGTCCCCGATCTCGTAGGTGAAAAGCCGCGCGAGGGAGCGGGCGCTGACGATCGGGTAGACGGAGGCGAGGCGGGACACGGACAGCGAGCGTAGCCTCGCCCCTGGTCGGCATCACTGACTGGACCGCAACTTCCGGGCGCCCGTGAGATGATCGATCCACCCGCGAAAGGAGACTGTTTTGGCAGTTGTCTACATCCAGGAGTTCCCGATCGGAGATCGCAGCACGACGAACTACGACTTCGTGGCGGAAAAGATCGGTGACGGCCCGTTCGAGGGGCTGATCGCACACACGGCCGGATTCGACGACGAGGCCGGCGTGTTCCGGATCCTCGACGTGTGGGAGACGCGCGAGGCCGCCGAGCGGTTCCTGGCCGAGAACGTGCAGCCGATGGTCGAGGGGGGCCCGCAGGCCTTTCCGAACCCCGACAGCTTCACGGAACCGACGCGGGACGGCTTCTACGAGCTTCATCACGTCGTGCAGTAAGAACGCTCTCTCGGGTGGGGCCGCGCAGTCGCCGCCCCACCACGTGGCCTATCTCACGGGCTAGGAGGGTGCGTTTTTCCAGCAGGTGGCGAAGCCTGAGTCAAGAGTGTTCATCGCTAGGCCGCCGTCGCCAGTGCATGACTGGGCGAGTGCCTGGCTTGCGGTCGAAGCGCCGCTATAGCCGTTGCACGTCCAGAGCACGCCCTGCTTCTTGTAGAAGGGCGCGAAGAAGCTCGAATTCGCCTTTGTCGAAAAGTTGCCGCCGAAGCTTGCGCAGAGCTGCTTACTCGTGGGAAATGGTTGCTTGCGCGCAGCCGCTGCCGTCGCTACTCCGATCGACAACAAGAGCGCAGCAGACAGAACCGTGAGGATCCGCACTCTCATGTTCTCGCCCTTCCTCTCTCTTGCGTTAGCCCGCCCGCTTGCGAGCAAGACAAACGCCAGTTTGGCTCCCAGACCCGCCACAACTCGCATCGGCAGCAACGGCGCAGGCGATTAGAGGAACGACTCACCCGGTCGAGGGGGAGAGCGACTGCGGAAGATCCAGGCGTTTCGGCGAGCCGGGTGAAGGCCGAGGCTCCCAAGCACCGCTTTACGAGTCCCGTGTGTGCCTCTTCAACGAAGCCGCTGCTCGCCGGGGGCTTTTCCGTCTCAGCGGGCGAGCGGGAGGGCGAGGCGAAAGGTCGAACCGGTCCCGGGAGTGCTCTCGACCTGGATGGTGGTGCCGTGGGCTTCGGCGATGACCTCTGAGATCGCCAGGCCGAGTCCGCTGCCGGGGATCGTCTTCTCGGTCGCCTTCGCGCCGCGGAAGAAACGATTGAATAGCTCTCGCTGCTCGGCGGGAGGGATACCGATGCCGGTGTCTGTCACCTCGAGCACTGCGGTGGCGCCTTCGCTTCGTGCCGCGAGGCGCACCGTGCCGCCGTCCGAGGTGAACTTGACTGCGTTCGCGACAAGGTTGTCGATGACCCGGACGAGCTGTGGCCGATCGGCGAGGGCCGCCTCCTGCGCAGGCTCGGCCTCGACGAAAAGGGCGATGTTCTTCGCGCGAGCTGCGGGGCGGGCGGTCTCGGCGGCCTCGTCCAGGATCTCGCCGAGATCGACGGGCTGCCGGTCGAGCTGGAGTGGATGCGAGTCGGCTCGCGCGAGGAAGAGAAGCTGCTCGACGAGAGCGGTGAGCCGGTCGGCGTTTCGCTGGACGATCCTGAGATGGCTCTCGCGAGTCGGAGAGAGCGGGCCTTCGGCTGGGTCGAGGGACATTTCGAGATAGCCCTTGAGCGACGTGAGCGGGGTTCGCAGCTCGTGCGATGCGGTCGCGACGAACTCGTCCTTGAGCCGGTCAAGCTCGAGCAGTCGCTCGTTCTGGTCGGCCAGCTGGGCCGAGACGCGAGTGAGGGAGTCGGTCTGCTCCTCGAGGACGGCGGTGCGCCTGCGCGCCTCGCCCACGAGGCGCTGGACCATCAGACCGGTGATCGCGGCGACAGTGGTGAAGACAAAGGCGCCTCGCCAGCCGGACACCGGATATTCCGGCGCGCCGACAAGGACGAGCGGCATGAGCTGGGCAACGGCCGTCGCGACAAGGACCGCGGCGAGCTCACGGCGGCCGGCGGTGACCGCGAGCCAGAGGACAGGAAGCAGGAAGAGGCCACCGAAGCCCGATGTGCCCCCGTGTGCAGCCTCGCGGAGGAGTGCGATGAGGGCGATGTAGCCCAGAGGGACCCCGATGGTGGCGACCCGCGGGGCGATCGACCAGCAAAGGGCCAACCAGATCAGAGCGGCGCTGACGACTGCTGCTATCGAGGCCTCGAGGTAGTCGAGCTGGCCCATCGGCAGAAAGAGCAGCGCATAGGCTGTCGCGACTGCGATCAGCGTGAACGGCAGCGCGTGCTCGGGCGGTTCGTTTTTTGCTCGTCCGTCGGTGCGCGCCCGCCCGAAGCGGACTGCGACCTCGGCGGTCAGGGCGCTCAAACTGGCCTCCGGCTGTAGACAGGGGCTTTATCGGCCGCGCGCCTGCCGACCATAAGTCGTCGGAGGCGGCGCAGGAGTCCTGCATCCTCTGCTGGAAAGAGATGCGATGGCCGGTTCCCGGATCCTCGTCGTCGACGATGACGACGACATCCGCGGGCTCCTGCGCGCTTTGCTCGAGCGAGCGGGACACGAGGTCTCCGAGGCACCAGACGGACGCGCGGGCCTGCGCGAGCTCTATGCAGCCTCGCCCGATCTCGTGATCCTCGACGTGGCGATGCCGGGCCTCGACGGCTGGGCAACGCTGGAGCGCATCCGGGAAGTCACCGACGCCCCCGTGCTGATGCTGACGGCACGCGACGCCGAGCTGGAACGCGTCCGCGGGCTCACGAGTGGAGCCGACGACTACGTGGTCAAGCCGTTCGGACGCCAGGAACTGGTCGCACGTGTCGACGTGCTCCTTCGCCGTCCACGCAGCAGTGCTGCCCAGGACACGTATGCCGACGCGCGTCTCAGCATCTCGTTCGCTCAGCGCACCATCCACTACGACGAGCGCGAAGTCGCGCTGACACGCCTCGAATTCAGGCTCCTGGTCGCCTTCGTGACCCACCCGAATCAGGTGCTGAGCCACGACCAGCTCCGCGAACTCGTCTGGGGGGACAACCTCGCGACCTCCCGCGACGAGGTGAAGCTCTACGTCGGCTACCTGCGGCGAAAGCTCGCCCCCGACGCACCGGCCTCTACGCCGATCGAGACGGTTCGCGGCTTCGGCTACCGCTACCGACCGCCCAGGTAGCCCAGGGCGGGCTACCCCCATTTGGGCCACCACCCCCATCCGGCGAAAAACATCCCGGTTTCCTACCGAGGACGCCGATCCAGACGCTGCCATCCCCATGAAAGGACAGGAAGATATGCATAGCGTCCGGCAACGTCTGGCGCGGGACGAGGGCTTCACCCTGATCGAGCTCCTCGTCGTCTTGATCATCATCGGCATCCTGCTTGCGATTGCCGTTCCGTCGTACCTCGGCTTCCGGGACAAGGCGCAGGCGACGTCTGCCGCCTCGGACGTCCGCGAGGCGGTTCCGTCCGCCGAGGCGTTCTTCTCGGACCAGAACACGTACACCGGCATGACGCCGGCCGCGCTGCGGACCACGTACGACTCCGGTCTGAGCACGAACATCACGAAGGCGGAGCCGGTCACCGTCGGCGGCGTCGCCGGCGCCGGCTACTGCATCCAGGCAACTGTGGGAAGCCACAGCGCCGCGATTCACGGCCCCGGCGGCACCACCCTGTCGGACAGGGACCCGGGCTACGCCGCCTGTCCGTAAGGCAGTTGTAGCGAACGGGGAAACTCGCCCGGCTCGACTCTGCCGAAAGCCCAACCCGCGACTGGCGGCGAACTCAGACACGCGAAAGGTGGCGAGAGCCACCTTTCGCTTGCGTTGGGGCTCGAATGTCGGAGGCGAGCGGCGGTCGTGCTGCCCACACGCGAATCGCCGCCTCCTCCACGCCCGCCGCGAAAACCGGTTCGTTCGGATCGGCGGCGGCGAAGACCGCATTCAGCCAAGGCAGGCCCTCGCGCACGTACTCCGCGTAAGTCATCTGGCGGCCGACCAAAGGCCAGGAGCCTAAGTCCAGTCCCGCTCTAGGGCCGCAGCATTCGGCTGGGCCCGTGTTCCGGAATGACCCCTGAGGCGCGGCTCGCCGCAACTCAGGAGGGGCCGAGACGTGGATCACGCGGCAGGAGCAGAGGGTCGTTACCTGGCCATCCGATCTGATTGAGCAGGACTTCGCCGCTGATGGGATCGACCAGAACGAGTGAGTAGGTGGCAGCGGTCCCTCCAAATGCTGAGCGGCGGCCAGTCGGATCGAGCGAGAACGCCCCGCAGTCCTGGTCGATGTTCGGATGCTTGCTGACCATCCTGCAGTACGCATAACGCGATTCGAGCACGGCCGCTCCTCCGGCGGCCTTGCTCGCGATGGCTGAAGCCTCCACCTCATCCATTGAGGGGGATGACCTCGGCTCCCACAGCGCGATGCCCTGGTTGGCCAGCACGTCGGCCGATACGTTCGCAAAGTCCACGCTTTCCATTGGACGAAAGACTCAGGCGTCACGACTCTGGGTTGGGCCAGTGTTCCGGAATGAGCCCTGACGACGACCTCCGCCGACGCCCTCGGCTAAGCGGATTCTTGAACGGTCGTTTCCTCGACGATTTTCTCTACCACTCGCTGCTCGACGGGGTTGTCGAGCTGCCGCTTCGCTTCCGTTTCCTGGGTCACCTCGACCCGCGCGGCCTGCCAGGTTGACAAGTGCCCGGCGACAAGGGCCCACAGCGATAGAGCCGACACGTAGGTGACGCTCTTCAACCAGCCAAGCTGGAAGGAGATCGGGATCATCAGGATCCAGAACATCGTCAGCCAACCGTTCAGGCGACGCATGAAGACTGGGTCGCCCTGAACGGACGCCCACAGAGACTTGATCAGCGCTCGCACGTTGCCTTCGCGCCTTCTGATTTCGTGGGTTGGGTTGCCACTAGGCGGTTGAGCGGGCGCCGAGCAGCGCCACGATCACCGCGACGACCAGCAGGATGAAGAGAAACTTTGAGAGCGCGAGACCGCCGGCGATTGCCAGGATCGCGATTAGGAGTACGAGAAGCCAGATCAACATGAACCTCCCGGGTTCGGCTGCCTCTGCTCGGGGGAGCTGACGCAGGTCAGATGGACGAACTGATGCGCTGCGTCACTCTCGGAAGGCTGGCCGAGCGCGACGGGTCGAACTGTCGAACTGGTTGAACAACGCTCGACACGCCGGAGCCGATACGGCCGAGCGCACCGCGTCGCGATCAGCAAGCTGACGCTCGCCTGGGCCAGACCGTATGGAGTGCCGGCGCCTCGCTACGTAAGTTGGCGCGGGTTGCCGTCGCGGTAGGCGCGGCGGTAGAGCCGCAATTACGAGGAGGCGCCGGTCATGCACGAAGGTAGCTGGGTCGGACTTGATGTGCA
>DASXJG010000093.1:0-17702 GCA_036497525.1 Gaiellaceae bacterium | reverse complement strand
CGACGGAGGCGAACCTCGGCGACGGCTTCCTGCCGGTCGAGCGCCTCCTGCACCGTGGCATCGAGCTCTGCATCGGGTCGGACTCCAACGTCCGCATCGACCCGCTCGAGGAGCTGCGCGAGCTCGACGGGATCGGTCGGCGCCAGTCGGGACGGCGCGACGTCTTCGCCGTCGACGACCTGCTCGCTATCGGCAGTGTGAGCGGCGCCTTCGCGCTCGGCCTGGCCGAATGGCCCGGCGTGGCGGTTGACGTGGACAACGTCCAGCTCCGCGGCGTCGAGGACTGGCGGAGCGCGCTCGTCGCCGGCTGCTCGGCCGAGGTGCTCCGAACGCCCCGCTAGGTTCTCGTCTCGGCTACCGGAGGAGGTCCCGAGTGGACGAGCACGGATTGGCGCCCGATTCGCACGGCGAGTACGGCGAACGTTGGTCCACGGCAGAGGAGGAGCGGACGTTCCGTTCAGTCCGTGATCTCCTCATGGAGATGCGCGAGCGCGGCTCGGGGATCTACATCAGGCCGGTGCGTGAAGACGATGCCTACGGCGTCGACGGCTGGGTGGTCGGCGAGTACGGCGCGGACGGTGCAAAGGACCTCGCCGTCGGGCCGTGGCTCGTACAGGTCGTGGAGGCCGCTCGCGCAGCCGCGGACTGATGTCCTGAGTCGGGGCGGCGAGATTCGAACTCGCGACCTTTGGTCCCCCAGACCAACGCGCTAACCAGGCTGCGCCACGCCCCGGGGCGACGAGAACCGTAGCTCACGCGGGACCGCTCGACAGCGGTCGGGCGTATCGCAGGCGTGGCCAAGATCCTTGCTCCCCTGCTTGTCGTCGCAGCGCTCCTCGTCCCCACTTCCGTCGCCGCGCAGTCGGCGGGGCGGCCCGTCGCGCTCGTCACCGCCGAGACCTCGAACCAGGTGATCGCCGTCTCGCTCGGCCCGGGAGGCGGACACGTCCTCCGGCGCGTCCATCTGGTCGACCCACTGATGATCGCGGCGCCGCCGCACGGGCCGGCGTTGGTCGTCAACCCGTCGGGCACGGTGACCCTGCTCGCGTGGCGCACGCTTCGGCCGATCAAGGTCTTCCGCTCGTTCCGCACTCCGAAGGTCGCCGCGGTCGCGCCGGACGGTCGGCTCACCTACGTCACGGACGAGGGAACGGGCGACCTGTCGGTGATCGATCTCGCCCGCCGCACGGTCGTCGGCCGCGTCTTCGTCGGTCTGGAAGCGCACCATCTCGGCATCAGCCCTGACGGCCGGTGGGTGTGGGTGGCCCTCGGCGAGACGGCGAAGACGATCGTCCGCGTCGACGCCTCGAACTCGCACAAGCTGCGTGTGATCGGGCGCCTCCACCCCAGATTCGGCGCGCACGACGTCAGCTTCGCGCCGGACGGCCGGACGGTCTGGGTCACCTCGCCGTCGACGTCCTCGGTCTCGGGCTACTCGATCGGCGGCAAGCTCCTCTGGACCGCAGGGGCCGGCAAGCCGCCGGGACACGTTGCCTTCTCCGGCGGCCACGCGCTCGTCCCGAGCGGCTACGGCTCCTCCGTCTCGGCGTTCGCGTGGCAGAGCCCGTCCCGGGCGCCCCGCAAAGCCGCCGCGCCGTACGGCTCGTTCAACCTCGCGGTGTACGGCGGCTTCGTCGTGACGACGTCCCTCTTCACCGGCCAGGTCAGCGAGTACCGGGCCGGCGACCTCCACCGTCTCTGGACGACCAGGGTCGCCCCCGCGGCGCGGTACGTCGCGATCTCGGTCTGGCCCTAGCTAGCCGACCTGGAGGTCGCGAACCGACGTGCCGGGCCTCACGTCGAGGACGGTCCTGGCACCCGCGAGCTGCTGCCCGGCGACGATTCCCTTCGGCGTCTGGCTCACGACGAAGCCGCCGCTGACGGCGACGACCCGGCCGGGCGCGTGGAAGCTGCCGTCCGGTCGGCCGTTCTGCCGGAAGATCCGGACGAGCGGCGGAGTGACTCCCTGCTCGACCGCCACCGCCAGGCGACCGTCTCGCCAGCCGAGTGCTTCGATGTCGCCGCTGACGATCGTCTTCCCACCCAGGACGGCCGAGCCGGGCGTCGCGACCGCCAGCGTCTTGCCCGACGGCGCGAAGGAGACACGAGTGACCGGGGCCGTCGTCCCGGAGATGCTGTGCTTTTCGTGCCCGATGTCGTAGACGATCGCGTGACCGCCCCCGCCGACGTAGGCGAAGGCGAGGTTGTCGGCTCGCCAGGATGGCCGCACCGGGCGCACCGAGCGGTCGATCAGAGCATCGTCCGTTCCGTTCCCGTCGATCGCACGCAGGACGAACCGGTGGCCGTGGCGCACGACGTAGGCGATGCGCAAGCCGTCCGGCGCCCAGGCGATCGCCACGACCTCGCCGCCGGCGGGATGTGACCACATGCGGCGCCCGTCCGGCGCCAGCGCGACGAGCGAGTGGCCGATCCCGGCCGCGACGTAGAGCGCGTGCGGCGAGAGCGCCACGGCGCTTGCGGCGACCTGAAGGCGGAAGCCGCCCTTGATCGCCACCGAGAGCCGTCCGTCGACGATCGCGGCGACGCCGTTCGCGCCCCGCGGCAGTGAAAGCCGGCCGGTCGCCGCATGGGCCGGCTTCTTCTTCGCACCGAAGCTGACGTGGAGCGCGCCGGCGGCGGCGAGCGAGCCCGCGGCGATCGCGAGCAGGACGGCGGCGGCGGCGAAGACGAGGACGGCGGTGCGGAGGCCGCGATGCGTCGGAGCCGCGGGCTGGAGCGCCCGCAGAGCCCGGTGCAGTGCCTCCTCCCCCGCTCCCGGGTCCGGCTCCGGAGCCTCGGTCAGCAGGCTTTCGAGCCGGCGCTCGAGCTCACTCGACATGCTCGACCTCCAGCGCCTCGCGCAGCTGCTCGAGGGCGCGCGCCAGCCGTGAGTTGACGGTTCCGACCGGCAGGTCGAGGGCCGAGGCGATCTGCTTCGGCGTCATCCCGACTCCGTAGCGCAGGACGACGACGACGCGCCGCTCGAGCGAGAGCCCGGCAACCGACGCGAGCAGGCTCCGGTCGCCCGAGTCGTGCACCGGCGCGACGTCAGGCAGCTCGGGCAGCTCCTCGTCCGAGAGGCGCCGCTCGGCGCGCAGGAGGTCGAGCGCCCGGTTGGCGACGATCCGGTGCAGCCACGGCCCGAAGGGACGCCGCTCGTCGAAGCGCCCGAGCGCTGCGAAGGCCCGCTCGAAGCCGTCCGCCGCCACGTCGTCCGCGAGCGAGCGCCGCCCCGTGATCGCGAACGCAGCGCGCCAGGCGTCGCGCCAGTAGCGGCGAAACAGCGCTGCGGCGGCCTCCCGGTCGCCGCGCCGCGCCCTCCGAACGAGGTCCCGGTCACTTGGCTCACGCACTCCTTCGCAGTCTTGTACGAACGAGGCCGGTTTGCGCGTCCCGGACCGGGAATACTCCCGCGATGACCGACTGGCAGGAACAGGACGATGCGCTGGTGCGGGAGTTCGAGCTCCCGTCGTTTCCCGCGGCGATCGACTTCGTAGTGCGCCTCGGCGAGCTCGCGGAGAGCGAGGACCACCATCCGGACATCGATATCCGTTATCGCCGCGTGACCGTGCGCTGGACGACGCATTCGGAGGGCGGTATCACGGAGAAGGATCGCCGGATGGCGGAGCGGACCTCGGCCCTTGCCGCCGCGTAGCGCACCGACTCGCGGGTAGAAGTAAGACCTTGGCGCCGCCGGACACTAAACCCGACGTGAGCGCAATCGCAGCCCCCGCTCTCGAGGAGTGGCATCTCGACCTCCACGCGGAGGGCGCACGCCGCGACGAGGCTGTCGCGCGTCTGCATGGGCTCCTCCTCCGAGCGGCCCGCTTCGAGGTGTTCAGGCGCGGCAACTCCCTCCCCCAGATCCCGGCCGCCGAGCTCGACGACCTGGCGCAGCAGGCCGCCGACGACGCCGCTGTGTCGGTTCTCCGGCGTCTCGACGACTTTCGCGGCGAGAGCAGCTTCCGCACGTGGGCCTACAAATTCGCGCTGCTCGAGGCGTCCGTGAAGGTGCGCCGGCGCGCCTGGCGGGACCGAGAGGTGACGCTCGAGCCGGAGTACTGGGAGAACCTCGCCCACGCGGGGCCCGGTCCGGACGACGACGTCGAGAACGCAGCCCTGCTCGAGGCCGTGCGGGAAGGAATCCGGTCTGCGCTGACGCCGCGGCAGCGGCAGGTGCTGGTTGCCTCGGTGCTCGAGGGCGTGCCGATCGACGTGCTCGCCGAGCGGCTCGGCTCGAACCGCAACGCGCTCTACAAGGTGCTCCACGACGCGCGCCGGCGGCTACGCGAGCACGTCGCCGCGGCGGGATTCCCGGAGGCGAACCAATGACCGGACGCGACCTCGACCCCACTCTCCTGCGCCTGCTCGGCAGCGACGAGCCCGAGCTCGGCTGCGACGACTGCTTCGACCAGCTCGACCGGTACGTCGAGCTCGAGCTCCGCGGCGCTCCCGCCGACGTACTCGTCCCCGGCCTGCGCGCCCACCTCGCCGGCTGCCCCGCCTGCGCGGAGGAGCACGAAAGTCTGCGCGCCCTGCTCGAGCTCGACTCTGTTTGCTCAATGCGTGTCTCCTGAAACGAGGCCCAAAACATGCATACGACCAAGTACCTCATCGTCGGCGCCGGAATGACCGGCGACATGGCCGCCAAGGGCATCCGCGAGCAAGAGCCCGACGGCTCGATCACCATGATCGGCGCGGATCCGCACCCGCCCTACAAGCGGCCGCTGCTCACCAAGGGGCTGTGGCACGGCGCGGAAGAGGAATCGCTCTGGCGCGAGCCGGCCGAGGACGTCGAGCTCGTCACCGGCCGCCGCATCGTCTCAATCGACCTTGCCGGTCACGCCGCTCTGAACGACGCGGGCGAGAAGTACTCCTGGGAGAAGCTCCTCTTGGCCACGGGCGCCAGGCCTCGGCAGATCCCGGACGCGGAGGGCGTGGTCTGGTTCCGCACCCTCGACGACTACCACCGCATGCGCGCGGTCGCAATCGACGGCGCACACATCGTCGTCATCGGCGGCGGCTTCATCGGCTCGGAGCTCGCGGCCTCGCTCGCCGACAACGGCTGCCGCGTCACGATGCTGTTCCCCGAGAAGGGAATCAGCGACCGCCTCTTCCCGGCGGACCTCTCGGGCTCCGTCACCGACTACTACCGCGAGAAGGGCATCGAGGTGCTCGCCGGCGAGAAGGTGGAGGCGGCCTCGGGCGACCGGGTCGAGACCGGCGCCGGCCGCACGATCGAGGCCGACGCGGTCGTCGGCGGCCTCGGCGTGATCCCGAACACCGAGCTCGCCGAGGAGGCCGGGCTGGAGGTGAACGACGGGATCGTCGTGGACGAGTACGGCCGCGTCCCGGGTCACGAGGACGTCTTCGCCGCCGGCGACGTCGCCCGCCTCCCGGTTCCCGCGCTCGGCACGTCGCTACGGATCGAGCACGAGGATCACGCGAACACGCACGGACGCGTCGTCGGCGGCAACATGGCCGGCGCAGACACGCCGTACACCCACATTCCGTTCTTCTACTCCGACCTCTTCGACCTCGGCTACGAGGCCGTCGGGATTCTCGATTCGCGGCTCGAGGCGGTCGAAGACTGGGAGGAGCCGTTCCGCAAGGGCGTCGTCACCTACGTCGAGGACGGCCGGCCGCGCGGCGTGCTCCTGTGGAACGTCTGGGGCAAGCTCGACGAGGCTCGCGACCTGATCCGCGCCGGCGAAGGAGCCTTCGCTGTCTAGGAGCAGCGCCCTCGCCCGCTCGCGGAAGCCCCGCCGCGGGACCGAGCTCGTGTGCGAGAAGGTCTTCCGGCCGCTTGCCCACCCGCTCGTGCTCGTGCTCGCGCGTCTTCGCGTGCCGCCGCCGCTCGTGGTCGCCGCCGCAGGCGCGGTAGGGCTTGCCGCGGCGGTCGAGCTGGGTCGCGGCTCCCTCGTTGCCGCCGCTCTCCTCGTGCAGCTGAAGACGCTGCTCGACAACGCGGACGGCCAGCTCGCTCGACTCACCGGCCGGACGAGCGCGTTCGGGCGGTACCTCGACTCCGAGGTCGACCTGCTCGTGAACGCAGCGCTGTTCGCCGCCCTCGGCTGGGCAACCGGACAGCCGGCCGTCGCGCTTGTCGGGTTCCTCGCGCTCACGAGCGTGCTCAGCCTCAACTTCAACGCCGAGCGGCTGTCGCGCGGCGTCGCTGCCGCGGAGCCCGAGCCCGAGGGGCCGGCGACGGCGTTCCTCCGCCGTGCCTACGACTTCGTCTACGGACCCCAGGACCGGCTGGCGGAGTGGCTCGTCGCACGCCGACCGGCGCTGAGCTCGGAGCGGTCGGTGTCTCTCCTGGCGAACCTCGGGATGTCTACGCAGCTGGCCGCGTTCGGCGTCCTGCTCGCAGCCGGGCACCCGCTCGCATTCGCCTGGCTGGCGCTCGCCCAGGTCGCCGCGATCGTCCTCGTGCTGCTTCCCCAACGGCTCCCGAACCAACAGGAGGCTCCACAATGAGCAACGTCTTCGAGCTTCCTACCCACGGCGACGAGAGCGCACGCGATCTGACGCCGGCCGAGTGGGCGCAGCTGGAGCGCAACGCGGCCGAGATCCTGGCGGCGTTCGGCCTCGACCTCGACACGCCGGGCACGCGCGACACGCCGCGGCGCTTCCTGCGGGCGCTCTTCGACGCGACCGCCGGCTACGACGGCGATCCGAAGCTGCGCACCCTCTTCCCGGCCGAGCGGCCCGAGGGCGTCGAGGGCCGGCACGCGCAGATCGTCGAGGGGCCGGTCGACTTCTACGCCCTCTGCGAGCATCACGCGCTTCCGTTCCACGGCCGAGCGCACATCGGCTACGTCGCCGGCGACGAGATTCTCGGCATCTCGAAGCTCACCCGGCTCGTGCGGCTGTACGCGCGGCGCTTCACGGTGCAGGAGCGGCTGGCCGAGGAGATCGCGGACGGACTGCAGGAGCTCGCCGGCGCGCGCGGCGTCGCGGTCAAGCTCGAGGCGGCCCACATGTGCACCGCGATGCGCGGCGTCGAGGAGGACGGCTCGCTCACGGTCACCACCGTCTGGCGCGGCCTCTACGACGAGGATCCGACGCTGCGCACGGAGTTCCTTACGCTGACGCGGTGATCGAGCCGCTCACCGTCCTCTCCGAGGACGAGGACCTGCCCCGTTGGGACGTGCCGGACGAGCTCGCGGCGCTCTACGGCGGCGCGATCGGGCTCGCGGAGCCTTGCGTAGTCGCGAACTTCGTCCAGTCGCTCGACGGCATCGTGGCGGTGCCGGGCCTGCCACGCTCTCATGCGATCCTCGGCGACGAGGCCCCTGCCGACCGCTTCATGCTCGCTCTGCTGCGCGCCTGCGCCGATGCCGTCCTGGTCGGCTCGGGCACGCTGCTTTCCTCGCCGAAGGGAACATGGCGGATCGACCGCGCGTATCCGCCGGCGGCGCGAGCGCTGGCCGAGCTGCGCGCCCGGCGCGGCCGGCCCGAGCAGCCCCTCGTCGCGGTAGTCACCGCCGGTGGCTCGTTCGACCCGGCCCACCCGGTGCACGAGGCCGGCACCCTCGTGCTCACGACAGATGGAGCTGCGTCGCGCCTGCGTGCGGCGGTGCCAGACGCGACGGAGGTCGTCGCGGTGAACGACGGCGAGACGGTCGACCTCGCGGCCGCAGTCGAGGTACTGCATGGGCGCGGCTGCCCAGTCATCGTCTCGGAAGGAGGTCCGACCCTCTTCGGAGAGCTCCTCGCGTCCCACCTCGTCGACGAGCTCTTCCTCACCGTCTCGCCCGTCCTCGCCGGACGTGGCCTGTCCCGGCGCCTCGGCTTGGTCGAGGGGGTCGAGCTCCTGCCGGACACGCGAGTGGCCGGACGCCTGCGCTCGGCGCGCGCCCACGGCTCGCACCTGTTCCTGCGCTACGGCCTTCGCTAGGTCCCGAGCTGGCGGTACAGACGGTCGATGACCTTGGGCATCGCCTCGAGCCGCTCGGTGATCACGCGCAGCCGGTACTCGCGGAAGTGCTCGGGCTCGACGTCGAGCGCCTGGGAGAGCGTCTGCACGACGTCGTTGGACGGGACGGGACGGTTCCCGTGTACGAGGTGGTTGAGGTAGCCGGCCGATAGCCCCGTGCTCGCGGCGAGCTGGCGGTACGTGACGCCCTGCTCGTCCATGAGCCGCTGGACGGTCTGGCCGAATCCTTCCTCGCTGAATCGGCGGCGTTTCGCCATGGTCTACCCCCCTGTTGCCAGATCGGCGACATTCAACCGCTTCTCGTCGCCGGATGCACGGTCACGGACGTCGACCTTGCCGTCCTCGAGGCTCTTTCGCCCGGCCGTGATGCGGATCGGGCAGCCGATCAGGTCCGCGTCGGCGAACTTCTCCCCCGCCCGCTGGTCGCCGTCGTCGAGGAGGACGTCCATCCCGGCGGCCGAGAGCGCCTCTGCGGCCTGCTCGGCGATCTCCTCCGCCCCCGGCAGCGCAACGACGTGCACGTCGTACGGAGCGACGGACTTCGGCCAGACGATCCCGTTTTCGTCATGCGACTGCTCGACGATCGCCGCCATCGTCCGCCCGAGGCCGATCCCGTAGCTGCCCATCACGAGCGGCTTCTCCTTCCCGTCCTCGTCCAGAAACGTTGCCCCGAAAGCGCTCGAATGGAATGTGCCGAGCTTGAAAATGTGCCCGACCTCCACGGCGGTCTCCACGCTGAGCGTCCCGCCGCACTCGGGGCATGCGTCGCCCGCGACCGCCTGCCGGATGTCGGCGAACGTCGGCTCGTAGTCGCGGCCCGCCTCGACGCCGCGCAGGTGCCAGCCGTCCTCGTTGGCGCCCGCGACGTACTGGCCCTCGCGGAGCGCTTCGTCGGCGATCACCTCCACGTCGACCCCGACGGGACCGAGCGAGCCGCCACCGGCGCCGAACGCCGCGCGAATCTCCTCGTCGGTCGCAGGGCGGAAGGCCGCCTGGAAGATTGTCTCGAGCTTCTCCGGACTGAGGCGGTCGTCGCCGCGGACGAGCGCGAGCACGAGACGGTCGCCGGTGATCACCGGCAGCGCCTTCGAGGTGGCGGACTCGGCGATCCCGAGGAGCTCGGCGAGCTCTTCGATCGTCCCCACGCCGGGCGTCTCGACCCGCTCCGGTGCGTCGAGCGCCTCGGGCAGCTCTGCAGGCCGCGGCGTGCCGCGCGCCGCCTCGATGTCGGCGAAGTAGTCGCCGTTCTCGCAGCGCATCAGCTCGTTCTCGCCGGAGCCGGTCGGCGCGAGGAAGCCGAGCGAGCTCTTGCCGCCCATGACTCCGGACTCCGCCTCGACGAGGTACGCCTCGAGCCCGCAGCGCTCGAAAATTCGTGCGTACGCCTTCTCGTGGCGGTAGAAGGCCGCGTCGAGGCCGGCCACGTCCGCGTCGAAGGTGTACGAGTCCTTCATGATGAACTCGCGGACGCGGAGGAGGCCGCCACGCGGGCGCGGTTCGTCCCGTTCCTTGGTCGAGAAGTGGTACCAGACCTGTGGGAGCTGCTTGTAGGACTGGATCTCCCGCGCGAGGAACGTCATCGACTCCTCGTGCGTCCACGACAGTACGAACGGCCGGCCGCCGCTGTCGGTCAGGTGGAAGAGGATCGGGACGTCGATGCGCCCGGTCGTCTCCCAGAGCTCGGCCGGCGTCAGCGTCGGGGCCAGCATCTCCTGGCCGCCGATGCCGTTGATCTCCTCGCGGATGATCTGCTCGATCCGCATGTGGACGCGCCAGCCGAGCGGCAGGAAGCTCCAGAGGCCGGCCCCGATCTGGCGGATGAATCCCCCGCGCACGAGGAGCTGATGCGAGGCGGCCTCAGCGTCGGCGGGCGCTTCGCGCAGGGTCGGGAGGAAAAGCTGTGAGGCTCGGGCGATCATCAGCGTTGTCGCCCTAGGCTATTCGAGGGGGATGAGGGACGCCTCGGCCATGGCGAGGGCCGCCGGCTTCGCCATTTTGAGGCGCTTCGGGCGGTGCATCCCGTCGGCGATCCACTTGTCGATCTCGTCGAACAGCTGGTCGATCAGGATGTCGGAGCTGACCTTCTTCAGCACACGGCCGTGGGCGTAGATGAAGCCGACGTCGCGGCCGCCGGCGATGCCGAAGTCCGCGTCGCCGGACTCGCCGGGACCGTTGACCGCGCAGCCGAGCACCGCTACCTCGAAATGCTGCGGATAGTCCTGCAGGCGCAGCTCGACCTCCTCGGCGAGCGTATGCACGCCGACGTTGTCACGGCCGCAGCTCGGGCAGGCGATCATCACCGGCCCACGCTCGCGCAGTCCAAGCGCCTTGAGGATCTCGTACGCCGTCTTCGGCTCCTCGACCGGATCGGAGGAGAGCGAAACGCGGATGGTGTCGCCGATCCCCTCCGCGAGAAGGGTGCCGATCCCGACGGCGCTCTTGATCGAACCGGCGAAGACCGTCCCAGCCTCGGTGACGCCGAGGTGGAGCGGGTAACCGACCTTCTCGGAGAGCCTTCGGTAGGCGCGGATCATCGTCGGCACGTGACTCGACTTGACCGAGATCTTGAAGTCGTAGAAGTCCAGGCTCTCGAGCAGGCGCACCTCCTCCAGGGCGGCCTCGACGAGTGCCTCCGCCTGGTCGGCCTGCGCCAGCTCCTCGAGATGCTTCGGCAAGGACCCGGAGTTCGCGCCGATCCGCATCGGGATCCCCTTCGCCTTCGCGGCGCGCACGACCTCGGCAACCTTGTCGGAGCCGCCGATGTTGCCGGGGTTGATGCGGACGGCCGCGACGCCCTGGTCGATGGCCTTGAGGGCGAGGCTCGCGTTGAAGTGAATGTCGGCGATGACGGGGACCGGCGAGAAGCGGACGATCTTCGAGAGCGCCTCCGCGTCCTCGGTCTTCGGAACCGCGACGCGGACGATCTCGCAGCCTGCGCTCGCAAGCTCCGCGATCTGCGCAGTCGTCGCCTCGACGTCGTGCGTCTTCGTCGTCGTCATCGACTGCACGACGACGGGCGCTCCGCCGCCGATCTTGACACCGCCGACCGAGATCTGCCGCTCGCTGGCCATCCGCGAGCCAGTCTAGCCCGGCGGGTTCCGGACCTCCCGCGGGCCTCAGCGGACGCTGAAGCTAGTGCGGTGTGCCGGAGACGTCGTTGGAGAAGGCGATCACGAAGACGAGCAGGATGAAGGCGATCCCGACGACGGAAACCCGCTCGTAGACCTCGCGAGCGAGGGCCCGGCGGCGGACGCCTTCGATGAGGGAGAAGAGGATGTGGCCGCCGTCCAGCGGCAGTAGCGGCAGGAGATTGAGCAGCGCGAGCGACATGCTCACGAAGGCGAGGATCTCGAGGTAGTGCGTGATCCCGACCTGAAGCTCCGAGTGCGACACCTTGGCGATCCCGACCGGGCCGGAGAGATTGCTTCGACCGTGGCTCGAGAAGAGCGAGGCGAGGCCCGTGCCGGTTCCCGTCACCACCCCCCAGAGGTCGGATCCCGCCCTCTCCGCGGCACCTCCCGGCGTGTACTTGATCACGCCCACCGTCGGCTCGAAGCCGAGGATCCAGCGGCCGTTGCTCAGGATCGTTCGGCGGGGGCCGATCGTCACGCGCCGCCCATTGCGCACCACGGTGAGTGTCACCGGGCGTCCACGACTGGCCCGGATGCGGTGCGAGGCCGCGTCGAACGTGTGGGTCGGCCGACTGTCGACGGCAACGATGCGGTCGTCGACTCGGAGGCCTGCGGCTGCCGCCGGCGATCCCGCCTCCACCGCGGCGACCGTGACGGTCGGCCGCTGGGACGGGCCGCCGCTGACGGCGAAGACGATGAAGAGGATCAGGAACGCGATCAGGATGTTCGCGAGCGGGCCCGCGGCGATCACCGAGACGCGCTTCCACGTCTGGGCCCGCCAGTACGCGTCCGGGGCGGTGCCCTCCTCGACGTCGCGCAGGGCCCGGCCCGCCGACCTCCTCGCGCCGGCCGACAGGTCGGCGCCATCGACCTGGCGCTCGAGCTGGGGAAGCGCCGCCCGCGCGGCGGCGTAGTCCTCGACCTCGAGCGCCCGCCGGACGGCGCCGACGGGTGCCGCCAGGCTCGGTTGCTCGCGCACGGCCGGCTGGATGGACAGCTGAAGGTCGCGCGCCGCCGGCCGGTGCATGCCGGGGATCCGCACGAGCCCGCCAAGCGGGATCATCCCGATCCCATACTCGATGCCGTTGCGACGGATCCGCACGAGCGCCGGCGGGAAGCCGATGTAGAAGCTCCGCGGCCGCATCTTCACCGCAAGCGCGACCGAGAAGTGACCCAGCTCGTGCAGGAAGACGAGCAGGACCAGGCCGCCGATGACGACGAGCCACGTCACGCGGCCGCCAGCGCTCCGTCCGCGAGTGCCCGCGCCGCACGGTCCGCCTCGACCAGGTCGTCGAGGTCCCGCACGGGATCGCTCTCTGCGGCTGCGAGCGTCTCCCCGACGACAGCCGGGATCCCGAGGAAGGACAGACGGCCGGCGAGGAAGGCCGCGACGGCGACCTCGTTGGCGGCGTTGTAGACGCAGGGCGCGCTGCCGCCCTTCTCCCCCGCCGCGCGCGCGAGCGCGAGCATCGGGAATGTGTCCGTGTCGGGTGGAGAGAACTCGAGTGACAGCGAGGTGAGGTCGAGCTGCTGAACCGGCGTCGCCGCGCGCTCGGGATACGTGAGGGCGTAGGAGATCGGCACGCGCATGTCCGGGTAGCCCAGATGCGCGAGCGCGGCGCCGTCCCGGAAGCGCACGAGTGCGTGGACGATCGACGTCGGCTGGATCGCGACCTCGATGCGCTCGTACGGAACGCCGAACAGATAGTGCGCCTCGATCACCTCCAGCCCCTTGTTCGCAAGCGTTGCCGAGTCCACGGTGATCTTCGGGCCCATGCGCCAGGTCGGATGTGCGAGGGCTTGCTCGGGCGTGACGTCCTCGAGATCCGCGGCCGTGCGGCCGCGGAACGGGCCGCCCGAGCCGGTGAGCACGAGCGTGTCGACCTGCTCCGGCTCGCGCCCCTCGAGGCACTGGAAGAGCGCGGAGTGCTCGCTGTCGACGGGGAGGATCCGGCCGCGACCCTGCTCGCGAGCGAGAAGGGCGAGGTCACCGGCCGCGACGAGGCTCTCCTTGTTGGCGAGCGCGAGGTCGACGCCGCGCTCGAGCGCCCAGAGCGTCGCGTGGACGCCGGCGAAGCCGACGACGGCGTTGAGGACTACGTCCGGCTGCGCGCGCTCGAGGAGCTCGGTCAGGTCGCCCCCGACGGCCTTGAGAGGCGCGTCGACGTCGTCGAGCGGCGTCGAGCCGGAGGCGGCTGCGCACAGCTCCAGCTCCGGATGCGCCTCGACGATCTCGATCGCCTGGCGCCCGATCGACCCCGTTGCCCCGAGCAGCGCGACCCGCTTCACCGGATCAGTGTAGGGAGTGGGTGGCCGTGTCTCCAGCGGCCACGGCTCGGTGCCAGGCACCGGGACGTGGCCGGAATCGACGGTGGTGCGCCGCTCTACGGCTTGCGCAGCGGTCTGCGGCCGTTTCGGACACGTCCGCGTGCCTGGCACCGGGACGTGTCTGTTTCGGACAGGTCAGTGGTACCCGAACGAGACGACGACGAAGTAGGCGGCGGGCGCGGCGAACAGGAGCGCGTCGATCCGGTCGAGCACCCCACCGTGGCCGCCGAGCAGGCTGCCGGTGTCCTTCACCTCGAGATCGCGCTTCAGGGCCGACTCGAACAGGTCTCCGAGCACGGCGGCCGTCACGACGACGAGCCCCAGGACGATTGCCTGCCAGACGCTCAGGTAGTGATCGCGCGTGTCGTAGAGGGCGATGAACGAGACGAAGATGCCGGCGACCGCGCCTCCGGCCAGGCCTTCCCACGTCTTCTTCGGGGAAAGGCGCGGCGCCAGACGGTGTCGACCGGCGAACCGCCCGACGAAGTACGCGAGCGTGTCCGCCGCGAACACGGTCAGCACCACGGTGAACGCGATCAGGCGGCCTTCGGTGTGCATGAGGCGGAGCAGGAGGACGAAGCCGAGACCGAGCCCGATCCACGCGGACCCGAGGACGGTGGAGCCGAGGGCGGCCGTCGTCGGCGCCCGCGTGCTGGACAGTGCGTAAAGGACGAAGCCGAGCACGAACACCGTCAGAAAGCCGCCGAGCATCCAGGTGATGCCTCCCATCTTGGCCCCGAGCAGTGCCAGGATCACGGATCCATACACGGCCGGCGCAAGCGGCCGGAGGGGCCGCGCGGTCGTCACGAACTCGTGCACCGCGACGAACGCCGCCACTGCGACGAGCACGAACAGCCACCAGCCGCCGAGCCAGAGCATGCCGAGCACGAGCGGCAGGCCGACCGCCGCGACCACGAGACGCGAGGCGAGGTTGGTCACCTGCCGCCGAATCTACGGCGCCGGAGTGCGTACTCCTCGATCGCGCCCCGTAGCTCCTCCGGGCCGAAGTCCGGCCAGAGGGTGTCGGTGAAGAGGTACTCGGCGTACGCGGACTGCCAGAGCAGGAAGTTCGAGATGCGCTGCTCTCCAGAGGTGCGGATCACGAGGTCGGGATCCGGCATCTCGGGCTCGTAGAGGGACGACGCGAGCGCCTCCTCGTCCACGTCGTCGGGATCGATGCCGCTCTCGACGAGCCGTCGTGCGGCATCCACGAGCTCGGCGCGGCCGCCATAGTCGAAGGCGATCCAGAGCTGCAGCTTCACCTTGTCGGCCGTCGCCGCCTCGAGCTCGTCCATCTTCGCGCGCAGCCAGTCGGGGGCACGTTCGCGGCGGCCGAGGAAGCGACAGCGGACTCCCTGCGCCGCCAGGTCCTCGAGCTCGCGGTCGATGGTCTCCCCGAAGATCTCCATGAGCGCGGCCACCTCGTCCGGCGAGCGGCCCCAGTTCTCCGTCGAGAACGCGTAGACCGCGAGCGACTCGATGCCGAGGTCGATCGCCGTCTCCACGACCGGCCGCAGGGCGCGCGAGCCCGCGCGGTGCCCCTCGGCGACCGCGGCGCCGTGCTCCGCGGCCCACCGCCCGTTGCCGTCCATGATGATCGCGACCGCGTGCGCGACCTCGGGGAGGTGCTCCTCGGGGGTGACGTCCGTGCCGGGGATGGAAGCCACCCCGGCTACACCTCCATGACTTCGGCTTCCTTGTGCTTCAGGAGCTCGTCGATCTGCTTCGTGTGCTCGTCCGTCAGCTCCTGGACGCGACCCTCGGCGCGGTGCTCCTCGTCGGCGCCCACCTCGCCCTTGTCGACGAGCTCCTTGAGGTGCCGCATCGCGTCGCGGCGAATCTCGCGCACGGCGACCCGGTGCTCTTCGGCCATGTTGCGAACAACTTTCACGAGCTCCTTGCGGCGCTCCTCCGTGAGCTGTGGGATCGGCAGTCGGATCAGCTTGCCGTCGTTCGACGGCGTCAGACCGAGGTCCGACTCCTGGATCGACTTCTCGATCGCCTTGATCGAGCTCGGGTCGAACGGCTGCACCGTGAGCATGCGCGGCTCCGGGACGTTGATCGTGGAGAGCTGCCGCAGCGGCGTCTGCGTGCCGTAGTAGTCGACCTCGATCCGGTCGAGCAGGGAGGCCGAGGCGCGGCCGGTACGCACGGTCGAGAACTCCGACCTCGCATGCTCGACCGACTTCACCATCTTCTCCCGTGCGCCCTGGATCATCTCGTCAGCCGTCGCCATTCGTCAGTCCTCCCTTTCATCCGTGGCGATGATCGTCCCCACCTCTTCGCCCGCGACGACGCGCGCGACGTTGCCGTCGGCGAGCTCGAAGACGTGGATCGAGAGGCGGTTGTCCATGCAGAGCGACAGGGCCGTCGTGTCCATCACCTTCAGCCCCCGCTCGATCGCCTGCAGGTGCGTGAGCCGCGGCAGGAACTCCGCCTCCGAATTGCTCCTCGGGTCGCCGTCGTACACGCCCTTCACGCCGTGCTTTGCCATCAGGATCGCGTCGGCGCCCATCTCGAGCGCGCGCAGCGCGGCGGCGGTGTCGGTGGTGAAGAACGGGTTGCCGGTGCCGGCGGCGAAGATCACGACGCGACCCTTCTCGAGGTGCCGCATGGCGCGGCGCCGGATGTACGGCTCGGCCACCTCGGAGACCGACAGCGCGGACATGACGCGCGTGTCGGCTCCCTCGCGCTCGAGCGCGTCCTGTAGCGCGAGCGCGTTGAGGAGCGTCGCGAGCATCCCTGCGTAGTCGGCCGTCGCGCGGTCCATCCCGCCCTCGGCCGCCGCGGCGAGGCCGCGGTAGAAGTTTCCGCCGCCGACGACGACCGCGATGTCGACGCCCTCGCCACGGATGCCGGCAACCTCGCGCGCGAGGGCCTGCGTCACGCCTGGATCGATCCCGTACTCGCGCTCGCCCATGAGCGCCTCGCCGGAGAGCTTGAGCAGGATCCGCCGGAAGACGGGAGCGTGTCCTCGCGTACCGGTCTCGGTCTCGGGCTGCGCCGTCATCCGGCGAGGGAGAAGCGCTCGAGCTCGAGCACCTCCGCGTTCGCCTCGGCGAGCACCTTGCCGACGGTGACCGAGCCGTCGTGGATCCACGGCTGGTCCGTGAGGACGCCGCCGCGCTCGGCGAAGAATCGCTTGTCGAGCATTCCCGTGACGATCTTCTCACGCGCCTGCTCGGGCTTGGACTGCACCTCGTCGGAGTTGAGGTAGATCTCGCGCTCCCCGGCGAGCAGGTCCTCGGGGACGTCCTCGCGGGCGATCCAGCGCGGATCCGACCACGAGACGTGCATGGCGAGATTGCGCGCGAGCTCGTCGTCGCCGCCCCGCAGGTGGAGGAGGACGCCGAGCTTGTTCGCGGGGGGATGGACGTACGCGCCGATCCGACCGCCGTCCACGGCCTCGAAGCGCGCGGCGCCGGTGATCGCGATGTTCTCGCCGAGCTTCCCGGACAGCTCCACCCGCTCCTGCTCGAGGTTCGACACGGCGTCGATCCCCTCGGCCTCGACGACGTCGAGCGCCTTCCGGCCGAACGCCTGGAAGTCGTCGTTCTTCGAGACCGGCTCGGTCTCGCAGCCGACGGCGACCATCGTCCCGCGGGAGCGGTCGTCGGCAAGGTGGTAGCCGACGAGCCCCTCGGTGGTGGCGCGATCGGCGCGCTTGGCGGCCTGTGCCATCCCCCTCTCTCGGAGGAGGACGACGGCCTCGTCGATGTCGCCGTTCGTCTCCTGGAGCGCCCGCTTGCTGTCCATGATCCCCGCGCCGGTGCGCCCGCGGAGCTCGCGGACGAGCTCTGCCGAGATCTCAGCCGCCATTCTCGGCCTCCTTCGCCTCGTTGGCACGTGTCGGGTCTCCGAGCGCCGCGGCCGAGCGCTTCGTCTCCTCCGCGCCTTCCTTTGCCGGGTCCTCGCCGGTGGGCACCGGGACGGCGTCGCCCTCGGTCTCGGGCTGGATGTCCTCGCCCGCCTGGGCGTCCTCGACGTCGTCTGCCGGCGCGGCCTCCGCCGGCACCTCGGCCTCCGGCTGCTGCTGGAGCTCCTGCGCCGAGACCTTCTGCTTGCCGTTCGAGACCGCCTCGGCGAGCGCGTGGACGATGAGGTTGCACGAGCGGATCGCGTCGTCGTTGCCCGGGATGACGTAGTCGGCCTCGTCGGGGTCGCAGTTCGTGTCGACGAGCGCGACGACCGGGACGCCGAGCCGGCGCGCCTCGCGCACGGCGAGCGCCTCCTTCTTCAGGTCGACGATCACGACCGCGTCGGGCTGGCGGCGCATGTCGGCGACGCCGCCGAGGTTCGCC
>DASXJG010000092.1:0-19431 GCA_036497525.1 Gaiellaceae bacterium | reverse complement strand
TGGGCCAGCGTCCTCACGCCTGAGCCAAAAGCGCTTCAGTCGCGAGGGACGCTCTAGCCGAAGCCGAGGATGAACTTCGCGTCGTCGGACATCCGGTCCGGCGTCCACGGCGGGTCGAACGTGAGCTCGAGCTCGACCTCCTCGATGCCCTCGACCTGCCGGGCGGTGCTGTCGATGTCCTGCGCGATCAGCGGCCCGGCGGGGCAGCCCATGGAGGTCAGGCTGTAGATGATCTTCGCCGTCGAGTCCTCTACCCCGACCTCGTAGACGAGTCCGAGGTCGACGATGTCCATCCCGAGCTCGGGATCCTCGACCTGCTTCAGAACCTCGAGTACTTCCTCGCGCGTCGCCATGCGGCCAGTGTAGAGGCGCGTACGATTCCACCGTGCTCGCCTCCACGGCCGAGGACGTCGTCCTCTTCATCGCGGCCATCGCGCCGATCGTGTTCCTGGTCTGGTTCGCGTGGTGGTTCCGGCGCGCCGGCAAGCGTTACGACGACGAGGAGCGGGCGTCAGGCCGGCGCCCGCCCCTGTAAACGCTCGGGCTAAGCCGCGGGCGCGATGTTCTGGTTGACCTGGAACACGTTGTTCGGGTCGTACTGCGCCTTGACGCGGGCGAGGCGGTCGTAGTTCGCGCCATACATCCCGCGCACGCGGTCGCCGGTCTCCTGCATCTGGAAGTTGACGTAGCCGCCGCCCATGCCGTACGGCTTGATGGCGTCGGAGTACGAAACCACCCAGTCCCGAATCGCGCCGGCATTGGCCGGATCGGGATCCACGCCGGCGAACACCGCCGTCCATACGGCGTCGCGGTACCCCCACGCGGTCTCGTCGTTCCCGACCCGCGCGGCGGCGCCGTCGCTCGCGTACAGGTGCATCGTCGACTTCCACGTCGGCAACTGAGGCCCGTACTCGGCATGCACTGCGATCGCCTCGTCCGGGATCTCACGGAGGAACTCCCCGCGCCAGTACCACTGGTCGCCGGGCGGGTAGAGCGCGTCGAACGCCGTGTTCCACATCGGCAGCGGTACCGGCGCGATGCCGTCGAGGAGCGGCTTGCCGAAGGAGCGAGCCTCGCGCAGCGCATCCGACTCCTCCTCCCCCGCCTGCGTCCACGCAACTCCGCACACCTTGCGCATGTGCAGCTCCTCCGGGAAGGGCGGCCCGGGAGGAACCGTGAGGAAGGCGAAGAAGCCGCTGACCTCGTCGGGCAGACTTGGCAGGAAGTCGCGATACCACGTCAACAGCTCCGCCGTGTCGTCCATGTCGTAGAGCACCGGCCCGGCCAGAACGGTCGTGACGGGATGGCAACGGAACGAGAACGACGTAACGATGCCGAAGTTGCCGCCGCCGCCGCGTAGCGCCCAGAAGAGGTCCGGCTCGCGGTCGGCGTCGGTCTGAACCACCGAGCCGTCGGCCAGGACAACGGTGGCGGCGACGAGGTTGTCGATGGTGAGGCCGTGCGCCCTCGTCAGATGGCCGACGCCGCCGCCGAGCGTGAGCCCGCCGACGCCGGTCGTCCCGATGATCCCGACGGGCACGGTCAAGCCGTGCTCGTCCGTAGCCGAGAGGACGTCCTTGAGCAGCGCGCCACCTCCGACGCGGGCCATCCGCGCGGGAGCGTCGACGCTGATGTCGTTCATCTGCGAAAGGTCGATGACGAGCCCGTCGTCGACCGAGCCGAGGCCTGCGCCGTTGTGGCCTCCCCCGCGGACGGCGATCCGCAGGCCGTGCTCCGTCCCGTAACGCAGTGCTGCCGCGACGTCCGCCTCGTCGGCGCAATACGCGATCGCCGCCGGACGCTTGTCGATCATCGCGTTGTAGAGCGCCCGTGACTCGTCGTAGTCGGGCGCGCCGGCCTCGACAACCCGCCCTTTGACGGCAGACGCGAGGCCTTCGACGGAAACAGCCATCTCTTCCTCCTGATCGATTGTGGCCGATGCTACGACGGCCCCCGGCGAAATGGAAGGGGTGGAAGCGCTAGAAGCCGAGCAGCCGCACTTCCTCGCGCCGCTCGCGGGCGAAGAAGTGGATGCCGTCCACGAACCGCACCCAGTTGCAGCGCGTGCACATGAGCAGCGAGTGCGTGCGGGCGCTGTCGGCGAGGAAGCGGACGCCGCGCAACAGGTCACCGTTCGAGACGCCGGTCGCCGCGACGATCACCTCGCCCGGAGCGAGGTCGTCGGTATTGAAGACGCGCTCGTAGTCCTCGATCCCGGCCTCCCGCAGCTCGTCGATCTCCCGGCGGGAGGTCGGCCAGAACTGCGCCTGGAGCTCGCCGCCGAGGCAGCGAAGCGCGGCCGCCGAGAGAACTGCCTGCCGGGTGCCGCCGATCCCGATCGCAAGGTGGTCGTTGGTGCCGCGGATCGCGGCCGAGATCGACGCAGTCACGTCGCCGTCCTGGATGAGCTTGATCCGGGCGCCGGCGTTGCGGATCTCCTCGATCAGGTCGTGGTGGCGGGGCCGGTCGAGGACGATCGTCGTCACGTCGTTGACGCGCCGCCCGAAGGCCTCCGCGATCGCCTCGATGTTCTCTCCGACGGGGCGCATGAGATCGATCGAGCCGCGGGCGCGCGGGCCGACCGCCATCTTCCGCATGTAGATGTCGGGCAGCGTGGTGAAGCGGCCCGGATCTCCGACGGCGATCATCGACATCGCGCCGTTGCCACCCCGAGCGACGACTCCGCGGCCCTCTAGCGGGTCGAGCGCGAGATCTACGTCGATGCCGCCGGCGCCGACGATCGCGCCCGGGGTGAGCCCGCCCGAGTCGTCGAACGAGCCGAGCACGACGCGGCCCTCGATCCGCAGCACGTCCAGCGTCGCGCGCATGGCGGTCGCCGCCGCCTCCTCCGCCGCGTCCTCGTCGGCGCGGCCGAGCCAGCGCGCGGAAACGAGCGCAGCCCGTTCGGTCGCACGCAGGTACGCCTGGCACTGGCAGGGCTCCTCCCGCTCGGCCGAGTAGGCAGCCTCCTCGCTCACCGCGCCACCGTTCGGCTTCGCTCGGCAGCGTCGAGGACGAGATCGGCGACCTTGCGCGCCGCGCCGTCCGCGTCCTCGTTCTGGATCACCGGCACGCCCTCCCGCCGTGCGCGCCCGACGATGAGCTCCTGCAAACGGCGGATGTCGTCGAAGCGCTCGAGATAACGCGACTCCGGCCGCTGCTCCGTGTCCTCGTCGCGGTAGTGGAAATGGCGCGCGTGCTCCTCCTCGTCGTCGATCGCAAGGACTACGAAGACCGACACGGCAAGCTCGGGCCGCGGCAGCTCGACCATCCCCGGGACGAGGTGAACTCCCTCGAGGACGAGCGACCAGCCCTCCTCGAGCGCGCGCTCGGACGAGGCGCGGACGCCGACGAGGACGTTTCTCGCCTGCTGCAGGAACCCGAACTCGAGCGGGTCGTCGGCGTCGGGATAGTCGTCGCCCGCCTCGAAGCTCGACTGGTGGATGGACGGCATGAACGCACGCGAGAAGAACGCGCGCATCGTCTGCCGCACGAAATCCGTCGAGGTGACGCGCGTGATGCCGAAGCGGTATGCGAGCTCCGTCGCGACGGTGGACTTGCCGGTGCCGGTCGCGCCGCCGACGAAGACCATGATCGGCAGGTCGAGCTCGCGGAGCCCCTGGTACCGCCGCAGCCGCTGGACCGTCTCGCGTCCCTGCTCCTCCCCGAGCATCTCGACCGCTAGCGCCTCCAGGCGCTCGATCTCGATCTGGTCGAGCCCCCGCTCGATCAGCTCGTCGCCCACGCGGCTCGCGAGGGGGTAGGCGCGGTGCCCGGGGACTCCGGCGGCCATGAGCGAGCGGGCCATCAGCCCCCGCGAGTACGGGAGGCCAAGCTCGCCGCCGCCGAGCGGGAGCGGCATGATGCGGCGCGGCGCGTTCACGTGGGGCTCCGCTCGGGGAGGAGAGCCTGGACGCGCTCGTCGAGCTCGTCGGAGACGACGTCGTTCGCGACCAGGACGACCTCCACCCCGCGCTCCAGCGCCGCCTCGGCCACCACGTCGACGGCTGCCGCCTTCAATTCGACGAGGTAGACCTCAGCGTCCACGCCCTCGAGCTCCTCGCGCAGCGCCTCGCGCCGCGCGAGGTTGCGAGAGACGTGGACGACCTCCGCGTCGAGGCCGTCGACCGGGGCGGGGCCGGTGGTGAAGACGGCGGTGCGGCGGCCGCGGAGCGGCTCGGCTGGGCGCAGGCGCAGCTCTGCGGCGACGACGGGCACGTCCGAGATCGAACGGATCGCTTCCCGGTTCGCCCCGCCAGTGTCGACGACGAGGTCGGAGACGAGGACGCGATAGGCGTTGAGGCCCGCCCGGGCGTCGTGACTGCCGCTGGTGACGAGGATCCGCGCGTCGGCGCCGACCGGCGGCAGCGCGGCGCCGCTGCCGTCGAAGACGAGCAGCTCCGGCTCGAGTTGCGCGGCGAGCCGTGCGCCCTCGAGCACGTTCGACTCGAACGGCGCTCCGGCGAGACCGGCGCCGGCGCGACGGCAGCCGACTGCCGGGACGCCGGCGAGCGCCGCCGCTTCGAGATGGTCCGACGCCGCATGTCGTCCGGAACGCGACAGCTCCAGCAGGTCGTCGAGCGTCGGCGGCGACTCGACGAGCTCCGGCTCGGCCGGGCCTCCTCGTCCCATCGCCACGACGACGACCCGCCGGTCCAGCGCGAGCAGCCGCGCGACGTGACCCGCGACCGCAGTCTTGCCGACCCGCTTTCCCAGGCCGATGACCGCCAGCGAAGGCGTCGCGACCGGATGCAGCGGCGGCGGGTCGAAGCGGAAATCCGCGCCGACGTACGGCAGCCCGAGCGCGAGCGAACGCGACGCCCACAGGAGCCGCTCTCGCGGCCCGAGCACCGGCTCGTCCGAGAGGTCGAAGACGAGATCCGCCTCCACCGCGTCCAGCGACTCGACAAGTGGGACGCCGTAGTTCTCACCTCCGCGCAGCTTCTCGGTCCCGCCCACGAGCAGCGCGCCCACCACGTCGTACGGCAGGACCGCGAGCGCATCGCGCACGACCGGTGCGTAGTGCTCGCCGTCGATCAGCACGATCGCCCTCACGTCGAGCGCACCTCGTCCTCGATCCGCGCCGTGTACTTCTCGTACGTCTTTGTCTCGGTCGAGAACTGGATGATCTTCTCCTGGCCGTGAAACGGGTAGCGGCGCCAGACGTCCACGTGCGTTCCGTCGACCTCGACGACGTTGTAACAGGGCCTGCCGTTGCCGCGGAGGCGCGACGAGGAGACGGTGCCGGCGTTGACAACGAACAGGTTCTCGAGCTTCCAGGCGTAGGGGACGTGCTTGTGGCCCGCGAGGACGAGGTCCACCCCGGCGCGCTGCAGCGTCTCGAGCGTGTCTCCGGCGTCGTTGACGATGTTCCGCTCGCGGCCCGTCCCCGGCACCGGCAACAAGTGGTGGTGGAGAACGAACACGCGCAGCTCGGCTTCGTCCGCAAACTGCTCCTCGATCCAGCGGTAGCGGCCGCGGCCGATCTGGCCGTTGTCGAGGTCGGGCTCGCTCGAGTCGGCGGCGACGATCGTGGCGTTGCCGACCCGAAGCACCGAGTTCCGGTCGCCGAAGAGCTCCTCGAAGTGGACGTAGCCGACGTTGCGCGAATCGTGGTTGCCAGGGATCACGACGATCGCCTCGCACTCGACCCGGTTCAGGTAGCCGCGGGCCAGCACGTACTCGTCCTTGAACCCATTCGACGTGAGGTCGCCGGAGATCACGACGACGTCCGGCTCCAGCTCGTTCGTCTCCGAGATCGCGCGCTCGAGGTGCTGCGGGAGGAAAAACTGCTGCCCGCAGTGCAGGTCCGAGAGCTGCACGATCCTGAACATGCCCCGGAACGCTAGAAGATCGAGCGCTTGTGCCGAACGTCTCAGCGTCCGACGGCGCAGCTACCTTGATTGCCGATGGAGCTTCAGCTCCCGGTTTTTCGGGCTTACCGCGGCACTGAGCCGCCGCGCTTTGCGAGTCCCGCAGAGCTCGAATGCGCGAAGGTGCTCGACTACTACGACGTCCCGTGGCAATACGAGCCGCGGACGTTCGTGCTCGAGGAGGACGATCGGGGACGTGTGACCGAGGCGTTCACGCCCGACTTCTACCTCCCCGAGCAGGACCTCTACGTCGAGATCACCGCCATGAAGCAGTCGCTCGTGACCCGCAAGAACCGCAAGCTGCGGAAGCTCCGCGAGCGGTACCCGGACGTCAAGGTCAAGCTCTTCTACCGGCGCGACCTGGAGCGCCTCGCCCAGCATTTCCACCTCGACCTCGTCAGCTGAATCCACTCACCGGCCCCCCGACGACCGGATCGGGGAGATCTACCTCTCGAGGGCGGAGCTCGCCGTGCGCGTCCGGGAGCTCGGCGCCGAGATCGCGGGCGACTTCGCCGGCCGCGAGCCCGTCCTCGTCGCGTCGCTCAAGGCGAGTCTCGTCTTCGTCGCCGACCTCTCGCGCGCAATGCCGATCCTGCACGCGATCGACTTCGTCGAGCTCGCCGGCTACGGCAGCTCGCGGATGGGCGGGCACCAGCAGATCCGCGTGCTCAAGGACCTCGACCTCGACATCCGGGACCGCGACGTGCTGATCGTCGAGGACGTCATCGACACGGGCCTGACGCTCAACTATCTCGTACGCACGCTCGACCTCCGAGGCCCCGCCTCGGTCGCCGCCGTGACCCTGCTCGACCGGCCGTACCGGCGGCTCGTCGACGATCTTCCGGTGCGCTACGTCGGGTTCGTCGTGCCGGACGAGCTCTACGTCGGCTACGGCTTCGATCTCGACGAGCGGTACCGCGAGCTGCCTGATCTCCGGCTGCTGCATCTCGGCCCGTAACCGCCGCGTCCGTCGCGGCGTTTATGGGTTGAAATCGGGGAAGACTCCAAGCTCGGGGGACACCGCGTCTGGGGTCCTGCACAAAGGTCGTCTCCCGACGACGCCGGCCGCCTCCACCTGGGCGGCCGGCAGCTTTCCCGGAGACAAGTCGGCTCCAATTAGGCTCTCAGAATGGTCAGCGAAGGCCAGCCGGCACCGGAGTTCACGCTCGAGGACGACACCGGGGAGACCGTCAGCCTCTCCGACTTCCGCGGCAAGCCGGTCGTCCTGTACTTCTATCCCAAGGACGACACCCCCGGCTGTACCGCCCAGGCCTGCGGTATCCGGGACGCCTACGGCGAGTTCGAGCAGGCGGGAGCCGTCGTGCTGGGCGTCTCGCCGGACAAGGTCGGAAAGCACGTGAAGTTCAAGGAGAAGTACGACCTGCCGTTCACGCTGCTCGCCGACCCGGAGCACGAGGTCGCCGAGCGCTACGGCGTCTGGGGCGAGAAGAAGTACATGGGGCGGTCGTACCTGGGCGTCAACCGAACGACGTTCCTCGTCGCGCCGGACGGGACGGTCGCGAAGGTCATGCACGACGTCAAGCCCGACTCGCACGCCGACGACGTACTCGCGGCTCTGGCCACCGTCTAGTCGGCAGGGCCGCTTTCTGCGACGCTAGTCGCGTGCTGACATGGTTCCGCTCGCTGTTCCGGCGCCGGGGGCCGAAGGACGCCTCGCCGATCCGCGAGGAGGACGCCTATGCGCGCAGCTACGGCGAGCGGAGCGGCGAGATCGTGAGCGTGGTGCGCGTGGAGCCAAAACGGATCCCGCGGCGGACCGGGGACGTGACCGGCGAGCTGCTGCGGCGCGCCTTCGAGGCGAGGCTCGACTCGCGCGGCAAGGCCGCCGGGACCTGAGAACCAGGAGCCCTACGCGGCGGGGGCCGGTTGTACGGCGAGCTCGCGGGCCATCGGCTCGTCGGTCACGACCGCCTGGCCACGACGATCGGCTTCCAGCTGCTCGTGCTCGATGCAGTACGGGCTCAGGGTGAGCGTTTCGCAATCCGGAAAGCTGCAGCTGCGGAGCATCGACATACGAGCTTCATATCCATTTTCGTAACACCGGAAACCCGGCAGGCACTCTAGGAAAGCGCCGGCGCCGCCACGGACCGAAGCAACGGGATCGTCGCCGTCACGCTGGTGCCGCCGCCCGGCCTCGACCGTACCTCTGCCGTTCCGCCCAGCGCTTCGACGCGGTCGACGATGCTGAGAAGACCGAGCCCCCAGGGAGTCGTCGAGCTGAAGCCCGCGCCGTCGTCCGTGACCGCGAACTCGATCGCTTCACCGGCGCGGCGAAGCACAACCGTCGCGCGGGCATTCGCGCCGGCGTGCGAGGCAACGTTCCGCAACGCCTCGATCGCACAGAAGTAGATGGTGGTCTCGAGCGAGGGATCGAGACGCCCGAACTCCTCGGCGCGCACCTGGATCTCAAGTGGGAGAAAGAACGCAGCCGACTGCAGCGCCGTCGGCAGGCCGAAGTCCTGGAGGACGGTCGGATAGATCCCGTCGCCACCGCCCGGACCTGATCCAGCGCGGCAAGTCCCTGCGCGCTGATCAGGCTGAGCTCGCCCGCGAGCTCGCTGTCCTGACCGACCTTCTCTCTGAGCGACTCGAGCCGAATCTGCATGGCGATGAGCCTTTGCGCGGCGCCATCGTGAAGGTCGCGCTCGAGACGGATCCGGTCGCGTTCGATGAATGCGAGCATTCGCCGCCGCGAGACCTGAAGCTCGCTGAGCAGGCGGGCGTTCTCGAGCAACATGAGCACCATCGCGGTCAACCCCTCCACCCGGGGCACGTCCACGTCGAGCAGCGGGTCGTGGATAACCGCGGCGATCGGACACTCGTCGGCGACAAGCACCGTCGTCGCCGGATCGGCGCCGCCCCCGGGCAGCTCGACCGGCGCGCCGGCGGCATCGACGAAGCCGGCGTTGCCCGGTGCAGAGAGCGCAAGCGTCAGTGTCGGATCGCCCAGCGCGTCGCGTAGAAGCGTCTGGGCCTGTGCGTGCGTCACCGCTGCACCGAGGGACGCTCACGCCAGAGGTCTCCGAGGGTCGTAGGAGAGAGGCTTCGCTTGTCGACGAGCGGCGCCGTCCCGTCGAACGGCCGCGGGTCGGCACTGACGAAGATCACGAACGTCTCGGGAGAGGCAGCCGCGATCCGTCCCTCGGCCTCCCCCGGATCGGCGCCCGCCATGGTCTCGTCGAGCAGGACGAGGTCCGGCCGGACATCTCCCGCAAGCTCGACGGCCCGAGTCGCGGAGCGGCAGGTGGCTGCGACCTCGAATCCGGGAGTGGCTTCGACCACGGCGACCGCTGCCTCCAGGAAGACGGCGCTGTCGTCCGCCACCAGCACGCGGACCGACTCCTTCAGCTGACCCTCGCAGGGATCACTGCCGTCACTCGTGTGCCGACGCCGGCCGGGCTTTCCAGCACGAAGGAGCCGCCGAGCGTCTCGACCCGCTGCCGCATGCCCATGAGGCCGCTGCCCGCCGTCTCGGTAGCCCCGCCGACTCCGTTGTCCTCTACCACGACTTGCAGGCCCGCGTCGTCGGCGGAGACCCTGACGCGGATCGAAGAAGCGCCGGAATGCTTCTGGGCATTCGCCAGCGTCTCGGTCAGGATGTAGTAGGCCGCGGCCTGTAGATCGGGATCCGCCGACCGCGTGGGAAGCTCGACGAGGGTGACGGGAATCGCCGAGCGACCGGCGAGGCTCCGCGTTGCATTGGCGAGGCCGAGCTCCGAAAGGACCGACGGGTGAATCCCGTGGGAGAGATCGCGGAGCTCGTCGATGGCCTGGTGCAGTTGTCCCTGGGTCTGGGCGAACAAGCGTTGCAGCGTTGGAGACGTCGCCTCTCGCGCGTTCAGGCCGAAACGGATGGTGAGGGCCAGCAGGCGCTGCTGCGCGCC
Organism: Gaiellaceae bacterium; assembly: GCA_036497525.1. Classification (GTDB taxonomy): domain Bacteria; phylum Actinomycetota; class Thermoleophilia; order Gaiellales; family Gaiellaceae; genus Palsa-739. The sequence goes on along the minus strand of DASXJG010000092.1, from coordinate 9,653 downwards.
GTCGTGGAGGTCGCGCTCCATCCGCCTGCGTTCTGCCTCGGCGGCGCTGAAGGCGCGCTCCTCGTATGCCCGCATCTCCCGTAGCGCGGCCCCGCGTTCGGCGACCAGCGCAGTCATGAGGAGGCTCGAAATCGCGAGGACGATGATGAAGAACTGCGTCTGCCGCACGCTCGGCGCGAACGAGTCGAAGGAGAAGTGGCCGTGCCTGTCGGTCTCACCCCAGACGACGACCGCGACGCTGAAGAAGACGGCGGTGGTCGCGCCGCGCGCGCCGAACCGGACCGCCACGATCGCCAGAATTGGGAACACGAGGTAGGCGGGGGTGACCCCCCGAGCCGCGATCAAGCTCAACCCACCGATGACCGCGAGCGCGACGAAGGCCTCGACGGCTCGGCGAGGACTCAACCGCACCCGTGTCCGCCTGCTCCAGGCGAGTGCCAGCGGGACCACCAGCAGCCCTCCGCAGGTGTCCCCGAGCCACCAGGTCCAGGAGACATGCGGAACGGAGCCGATCGACAGGCCCCCCGAGACCGCGAGGGACAACGGCCCCACGATCGCGCTGACCGCGGTGCCCGCGCAGATTCCGGCCAGCACCCCGGCGACTCCGCGCAGCGACTCGAGCGGCGACCACCGACGCATGACCTCTCGAACCACGGCGGCGATCACGATGACCTCGAGGAGGTTCCCGATCGTCTGTCCGATCGCGCCCCAGACGGGGACGCTGGTGTACTGATCCGCAAGCAGGTCGCCGATGAGCGCTCCCGGCCAGAACGAGAGGCCGCCTATGGTCAGGAAGGCAGCGCCGACGCCGACCGGAAGCCAGACGATCGCCGCGATCGGGCCGGAGAACCCGAATGCATACCCGAACCTCGCGGACCCGTAGTACAGGAGCGCAAGCAGGACCCATCCCCAGAGACGGGACCGGGTGAGCCACGCAGGGGCTGCCGCAGCGGATCTGCGCAGCGCAACGCGCTCAGGGCCCTCGACCACCTTGACAATCTAGATATCGCGGCACCCGCCCGCGCGCCGGGGGTGCAAACACCACTTTCCCTCAGATCAAGGAGCCGCAGTGGCGGGCCCAGAGGCCCGTCAACCAGCCCGGCGTCACGTCACCCTTGAACAGCACCGAGAGCGATCCCCGCTGAAAGGCGGGCCCGAAGCTCTGCGCCGACAGAAGGATGACGGTCACGTCGCGACCGAGCCTGTCGATCCGCCGCGCGGTCTCGAGGCCGTCCATGCCGGGCATCTGCACGTCGAGCAGCACAAGCTGAGGAGCCGCGACCGAGACCACCAGCTCGAGGGCCTCGGGGCCCGAGGCGACGGCGCCGACGAGGTCGAAGCCGGGAGTCGCGGCGACGACGTCGCACAACGCCTCCCGCGCGACCTCGTGGTCGTCGACGACGAGAACGCGTACTGGATCCGGAGTCGTCGCGTGCACGACTCCACGGTCGCTGCAGTACCCGGCCGACCGTTTGGCGTAGATGGATCAACCGCTGCTGCTATGCGGATGAGAGGACTTGAACCTCCACGATCTGCGCAGGCGATAACGACAACGAACGACCATCGCCGGCATCTGCAACCCGAAACCCCCTGGGAGCAGGCGTTTCCGACTTGCGAACCCACAACCAAAGCCGAGCATGTCCGGCCGTCGCTCAAGACGTTTGCGGCCGGATTGCGGCCGCAACGGCCCTCTTTGGCGACTCGAGGATGTGAACTTCCGCCGCCTTTGAACATCTCTCCTCCGTTTCCGGGGCCGGACGGCGCCGCGAGGCTATCAGCGAAGCGCGAATCCGACGCTTCCGCGTGACGGCGGGTGGGGCGTTCCGATCTGTGAGCCGATGCCCACGATGCGGCCCATTGGACCCAAATGGATCGAGCCGCGGACGAACAAAGAGTCGACAATGGTTTTCAGATCCGGCGTCGAGCCAAAGGCGGCAGAAGAGGATCGAGCCCATCGCCGCGCCGGCCCCCTCCAAACAATCAAGAGCCTCTTTCGGGACGGTGTAATCGGCCCTGGCAGAGGACGAAGGAGCACAGATGAAGAAGTGGATTAGTACGGCTGCCGTTACGGCGATCGCAGTCACGGCGGTAGCGACGGTGTTGACTGCTGGTGCCTCAGCCGGCAACGGCACGGGCATCACGCAAACACCCGCAAGCACGAAGCCGTTCGCCGGTTCCTATTCGGCGACGTTCGCGCGCTCCGCCAGCGGCATCATCAACGAGACGAACCGCGTCAACTCCGCGGGCGCCCAAAACGGTTGGACGAGCGCCGACGTGTGGCTCCAGTTCCGGCCGACGTCGAATCCAACGGACGGCAACCACGTCGTTCCGAATCCGACCTGTGACGCGACAGGCCTCGTCACCCAGCTCACGTACGTCGGAGGAACCGATCCCGAGATCACTGGCAACGCGACTTCCGGGTATTTCCTCCCCGGCGTCGCGTACAACGCCTGCGTCTACCTCGTGAACCCGGTAGTCGGAAGCGGGATGATCGACTCCAGCAACCCCAACGGGACGACGACCAACCTGCCCCTGAGCGGGCACTTCCGCATCAACGTGTCGGGCACCTACCAGAACAACAGCCTCAACGTCGCCGACGCGGAGTACACGGGCATCCCTGACTGGAGCAACCAGAGCGACGGGTACAACGTCGGTCAGTTTCAGCTCGGAGAGGGCTTCGGGGACGTGCAGGTCAACGGCGGGTTCGTGAATTGGGGCGCATACAGCGCAACCCACGCCTACAGCCTGACCGGCGCGTACAGCGGCTCGGTCAACCTCGCCGTCTTCGACGGTGACAGCAACACGAACACGAAGACGCCGGGCTGGTATGGCGACAACACCGGCTCGCTGAACTACACGATCACCTACCTCGGCCTCTAGGAGGCCGACGGTTGAAGCGAGGGGGCGGCGGGTCCGCCCTCTCGCTGGATCACGTCCGACGCGGAGACCGAACAGGCCGGGTGGAGCTCGAGCAGCTCGTCGAGCCGGAGCGCCCGCTACGGCGTCAGTCGGCCTCGACCTCTAGCAGCTAGTCGTTGGTCTCGGTTTCGGCGTCGCCCTTCCCAGGGTTGTCATCCTTCGTCTTTGCATTGTTGCTCTGCCCGTTCCCCCGGCCGTGTGTCTTCGTACCGGCAGGTTGAGTCGTCGGGCACGAGTTATCTGCTCCGGGCGTGACGTCGCCGTGGCGCGTGTGCGCTGGGAGAGCGTGCCTGGAGATGTGGATCAGCTGGTAGGGGTGCTTCCAGGAGCCCGTGTGGTGGCAGACCCAGACCTTCGACGATTCGGTCGTGGTGGTCGCTGCTCCAGCCACGGTCGTAGTGCCTGTCGAGGTGTCGGGCGCGGTCGTGGTGGTCGCTGCTCCAGCCACGGTTGTAGTGCCTGTCGAGGTGTCCGGCGAACTGCTGCCTGCCCCGAGCGCGACGGCCGCCGTGACGCCGGCGGCGAGCGTCGCGATCGCGCCGACCAGTGCGAGTATCCGTCTCATTTTGTCTCTCCGTGTTTGAACCGCCCGCAGTGCAGCTCTTCTACACATGATGAGTCATTGGCGGCCGGTAGACAAGCATCCAGCGTGCCCGCTCACCGGAGACGCTCAAGTGGGAGCACGAGCAGTGCGCAAAGCTGGCGAGGCTGCGTCAGGCGCTCTTCGCAGCGGCCCGTTCACGCCGGCGCGCGCGCTTCGCCCGCTGCTTCTCCGCCGCCGCCTCCGGGTGCAGCCGCCGATAGCGCCGTTCGCGACAGGCCGACGAGCAGACAACCCGCCGACGGCCCGCGAGCTCGACGCCGCACTCCGAGCAGTTACGAACCACAGCCGGATGTGTCCGCCGGTAATGCTCCAGCGAGCGGGCCGAGTCGCAGCGCTTGCACATCGGCTTCCGCCCGTTCGGCCGCTTCCGGTCGACCGCTAGATCCTCGAGCTCGAACCATCCCCCACAGCGCGCACAGAATCCTTGGTCGGGTCCGCCTCGAGCGCGAGGAAATCGACCGGGTCGCTCAAATCAATTGACCCCCGCTTTCAATCCATCCACACCCGGGAGATCTGCCTGCGGCAGCAGACGTCACGGAACGAAGCGGGCGGCTTCGTTTGCAAGTTCAGCCTGACCAACGCGGGGCCGGCCGTTGCGCGCGACATCGTCGTGAGGCTCGTGGACTGGGATGAGGAAGCCGGCCGCGGACTCGAAGACGAGATCGCGCGCGAGTACGTCAAGGCGGGGATGCCCGTTGGCGGCGAGGTGACAATCGAACTCCGAGTGCCATCGCGGGTAAGTCAGAAAGACTTACGGCTCTGGGCGTCGTAGAACGACGACACCACGGAGCGCCACGAGGATGAAGAGCTGCTCACCGTGCACCCCCCGCGGAATTTCATAGCGGTCGGGTTTTCGTGAACCGGAGTCTCGTTCGTGTCATCAAAGTGTCATCGGGTTGCCCGAAAACGGCGATGCGGATGAGAGGACTTGAACCTCCACGAGCCGAAGCCCACACGGACCTGAACCGTGCGCGTCTACCAATTCCGCCACATCCGCGCGGAGCGTCAGTGTAGCCCGGGCGCGTCAGCCGGATCGGCCTCCTGCGCACGTACCATGCCGCTCTGCGCCGCTCGCTCCTCCCACTCGCAATCGCCGTCGCCGCCGCCCTTGCGACCCTCGCCGGCGGCAGCGCCGCCGCATCGTCGCGGCCGAGCACGGGCAAGCTCGTCGAGGTCGTCGTCACGTTGCCGCGGCCTCCGCTCGCGGTCGCGGTCGCGCGTACCCGGACGCTCGCGGCCGGCGCACGCCGGAGCCGTTCCGTCGACGTCCGCGGGCCTGCTTCCGTCGCCTACCTCCGGACGCTGGCCGCCGGGCAGCGGACGCTCGCCGCGCGACTCGCCGTTAGCGTTCCGGCGGCGCGCATCCACTGGCGCTATGACGTCGCGCTCGACGGCGTCTCCGTGGTGCTTCCCGCCTCCGACCTGCCGAGCCTCCGCGCCGTCCCCGGCGCAACCGTGTGGCCGAGCATCACCTACCACTCGCTGCGCGGCTCGAGCGGAGCCGGCGCGTCGGCTTCCGAGGTCAACCGCGCGCCGACGCTGATCGGCGCGACAACCCTCTGGGGGTCGAGCCTCGCCACCGCCGGCCAGGGAATGAAGATCGGGATCATCGACGACGGGGTCGACCAGGCGCACCGGTACTTCAACCCCTCGGGCTACTCCTATCCCGCCGGCTTCCCGAAGGGGAACACGGCGTACACGACGCCGAAGGTCATCGTTGCCCGGGCCTATCCGTCTCCGTCGACCCACTGGAAGAACGCGGCGAAGCCCTTCGACCCTGTGTACTCCGACCACGCCACGCACGTCGCCGGTATCGCTGCGGGCGACGTCGACACGCAGACGGACGAGGGCGGCGCCATCGTCTCCGGCGTCGCCCCGAAGGCCTACCTCGGCAACTACAAGGCGCTCACGGTCCCGACGAGCGGCTTCGGCCTCGACGGCAACTCCCCCGAGATCGCGAAGGCGATCGACCAGGCGGTTGCGGACGGGATGAACGTGATCAACCTCTCCATCGGCGAGCCGGAGGTGGAGCCGAGCCGCGACATCGTCGTCCGGGCGCTCGACAATGCCGCCGCCGCGGGGGTCGTGCCGGTCGTCGCGGCCGAGAACGACTTCCAGGCCGCGGGCGCCGGCTCGGTCGGCTCGCCCGCGAACGCCCCCGCGGCGATCACGGTCGGAGCGTCGACGCTGGGGGGCGACGGAACGCGACCCGACGTCGTCGCCTCCTTCTCCTCCTCTGGCCCGACCCCGGTCTCGCTGCTGCTGAAGCCGGACGTGACCGCCCCGGGCGTCGACGTTCTCTCCTCGATCCCGCCGAACACCTGGGAGGCGTGGGACGGGACGAGCATGGCCACGCCGCACGTCTCGGGCGGCGCAGCGCTTCTCCTCCAGCGCCATCCGACCTGGACCGTGGAGCAGGTCAAGTCGGCGCTCGCCTCGACCGGCGATCCGGTGCGCCCGGCAAGCGGTTCCGGCCCGGTCTCGACGTTGCGCCAGGGCGGCGGCCGCATCGCGCTCGCCCGCGCCGACCAGCCGCTCCTCTTCACCGATCCCACGTCGCTCGGCTGGGGCCTCGTCCGCCGCGGCTTTTCGGGCACGACGCACCTCTCGACGACTGACGCCGGCGGCGGGAGCGCGCCCTGGAGCGTGTCCGTCGAGCCGCAGTCGATGCCGCGGGGCGCGACGCTGACGCCGCTCGCGTCGAGCCTCGTCGCGGGACAGGTCCTATCCCTTCGGCTCAGCGTGTCGCGAACGGCGAGAGCGGGAGACGCGACGGGCTTCGTCGTCCTCACGCGCGGCGGCGCCGTGCGCCGCGTGGCGTTCTGGTTCCACGTGGACGTGCCGCGGCTGGGGCTCGACCCGCGGCGGACGTTGCGCAGGCCCGGCGTCTATCGCGGAAACACGGCCGGGCAGTCGTCTCGCGTGTCCACGTATCGGTATCCGGAGCGCGCGCTGGCGCCGGGCGTGCCGACGCGGCTCGGTGGGCCGGAGCAGGTCTTCCGGTTCACGCTCCGGCGAAAGGTCGCGAACTTCGGCGCGGTGATCCTCGAACACGCGCGAGGCGTCCGCGTCTCGCCACGGCTCGTCGCCGACGCCGACGAGAACCGCGTCGTCGGCTACACGGGGATCCCGGCCAACCTCAACCCGTACCAGGCGTTCGGCCGGGCGGAGCCCGTGGTCGGGGCGGTGCTACCCGATCCCGGCGCCTACGACTTCGTCTTCGACACGCCGACGCGGGGGAAGCCGGGTGCGTTCACCTTCCGCTTCTGGGTCAACGACACCTCGCCCCCGTCCATCCGGCGGCTCGCCCGCACGAACCTCGTCGGCCGGCCGATCCGCCTTGCAGTCCGCGACTCCGGCTCCGGCGTCGACCCGCTCTCGCTGCACGTCCGGGTGAACGGCGCCCGCACCCCGTTTACGTACTCGGGCGGCATCCTCTCGATCCGGACGACGAAGCTGCGGCCGGGCAAGGCGCACGTGGTCGTCGAGGCGTCGGACTACCAGGAGGCAAAGAACATGGAGGACGTCGGCCCGGTCCTCCCGAACACGCGTACCCTCCGCACCACGGTGACGCTGCGCCGTAGCTAGTCAAGATCTGTAAGTCTCCGGTCCGCCCGGTGAGTCACGTTTCCCACCAGCTCGATCTCGCCCTGACGACGCGCCTGCGCGAAATCGTCGGCGGTGAGGTGGCGTCCGAGAGCGAGCTTCGGGGGCTGGCCGAGGAGGCTGAGGGTTGGCTACGCGCCACCGACGCGCAGCTCCGCTCCTCCGAGGAACGGCTCACGAAGCTCAACGCGGATCCGGCGAGCCCGCTCGCGGAGATCGCAGCCGAGGTGCGCCGCGTCGAGGTGCTCTCTCAGGAGCGCCAGAAGGCTCGCCGGCTGATCGACGGGCTGGAGGAGCGAACCCGCGAGCTGCGCACCGAGTGGCTCAAGCACCGCGCGGACTCGGGCTCGCCCCTGCAGCCGAATCCTTAGATTCCGAGGCGGCAGCGCTGCGCTAGACTCGCGTCGTGGGCTGGCTGTACATCGCCTTGCTCGCGGTCGCCGTCGTGCTCGTCGCGGCCGCGGAGTGGCCTCGGCTCGGAGAGCGGTTCGGGGTCGATTCGCGGCGCCGAAGGCAGCGCGCGAGGCGCAAGGCAAGTCTTCGCGTCGTCCGCGACGACGAGGCGGACGAGTTCGCGGCGAGCGTCGAGCGTGACCTTGCCAACCTGCCCACGATCGACGACCGCGAGCGCCGCAACTAGGTTCCGAGCGCCTCGACCTTCTCGCGGAGGTACGCGAGGTACGGCTCCGGGGCGAGCGGCCCGCCGACCACGCGCTCGAGCAGCTCCGGCGGCCGGAACGCACGTCCCCAGCGGTGGACCCGCTCGCGCAGCCACTCGCGCAGGGAGCCGAACTCCCCGCGCTCGAACTCGGCGTCGAGGTCGCCGAGCTCATCCTGCGCACGCTCCCAGAGCTGGACGCCGATGACGCTCCCGAGCGCGTACGTCGGGAAGTAGCCGAAGTTCGAGTCCGCCCAGTGGACGTCCTGAAGCACGCCGTCGAGGACCCCGGACGGCTCGATGCCCAGGTAGTCGCGGAGCTTTGCGTCGAACGCCTCCGGCAGGTCGGCCGGAGTGACGTCGCCCGCAAGCATCTCCCGCTCGAGCTCGAAGCGGAGGACGATGTGCAGCGGATACGTGACCTCGTCGGCGTCCACGCGGATCAGGCTCGGCGCGACGCGGTTGATCGCGCGGTGGAAGTCCTCGACCGGCACGTCCCCGAACCGCTCCGGGAATCTCTCCCGGAGTCGCGGATAGAAGAAGCGCCACGTCGACAGCCGGCGGCCCACGATGTTCTCCCAGAGCCGGCTCTGCGACTCGTGGAAGGAGGACGAAGCGCCTCGCTGGAGCGGCGTGCGCGCGTACCGCTCGTCGACCTGGTACTCGTACAGCCCGTGCCCGAACTCGTGCAGGCACGAGAGGATCCCGCTCAGGTTCTCGCGTGGGAAGCGGGCCGTGATACGGATGTCTCCCTGGGAGATGGCGGTGGCGAACGGGTGGACGGTGTCGTCGAGACGCCACGCCTGGTCGTCCATCCCCCACCGAGTGAGCACCTCGAGGGAGAAGTCCCGCTGCGGTTCCGGTGCGAAGTCGCCGTGGAGGCACGAGTTGTCGACGGGCTCACGGATACCTGCGACGAGCGGCACCAGCTCGTCCTTGAGCCGCGCGAAGACGGCCTCGACGTCGGCCGTCCGCATGCCGGGCTCGTGGTCGTCGAGCAGGACGTCGTAGGCGTCGTCGTATGGCTCGTGGCAGGCGACGTACTCGTCGATGAGTGCGAGTCGCCGCTCGAGATGCGGAAGCAGAGGACCGAAGTCGCCGGCAGCGCGCGCCTCGAGCCATGCCCGGTAGCCGAGTGACCCGGCCCGCGTCATCTCGGCCTCCAGCTCGCTCGGGACGCGTCGCGCCTTCTCGTAGTCGCGGCGCGTGACCCGGACGACGCTCGCCTCGAACGACTCCGGCTCGCTCGCCTCCTCGAGCTCTTGCAGCTCCTCGAGGAGCGCGCCGAGCTCCGGTGCCGTGGCGAGCTCGTGGGCGATGCGGGCGAGGGTCGCCCGCTGCTCCGCCCGTGCGGGCGCGCCGAGCGGCGGCATCTTCGTTTCCTCGTCCCAGCTCAGGAGCGAGGACGCGCGCCCGAGGTCGGATATTTCGCCGAGACGCCGCAGAAGATCGTCGAAGCGGGACCGCAGATCGGGCACGGGGCCGGAGACTAGCCTCAGGAGAGGTAATACGCCGCCAATGCGAGCCCGAGCATGACGAGGAAGATCGGCAGCAGGAAGAGGATCAGGCCGCCGAACGCGATGAGCGGCGTCGCGGGCGATTCGCCGCGCCGCTCGATCTCGTGCAGGTGCTCGGCTTCGGCCTCGAGCTTCTCGATCGGCTTCGCTCCGCGCCGGAGCGCTCTCCGAAAGAGCCCACCGGCATGACTCCCCATTTCGCCGAGCTGGCTCACCACTCGAGTCTTTCAGACCGCGACGCGGTCGTGAGCTCCCCGGGTTGGACTCGAACCAACAACCCTCCGGTTAACAGCCGGATGCTCTGCCAATTGAGCTACCGGGGAATTGGCGGCGGCATTGTAGCCGCGCT